>DHWU01000067.1 GCA_002413345.1 Propionibacteriaceae bacterium UBA5174
GTCACCACTGCAGCCCTGTCACCACAGCAGCCCAGCCAACACCAGCATCGCCGGCAAAGTGATCACGCTAAGCAGCGTCGACAAGGTGAGTAGCTGAGTGGCAAACCGAGGATCGCGATCATGACGCAAACTGAAGATCACCAGAAAAGCACCCACGGGAGAGGCGACCGCGATCAAAGTCGCCAATCGAGCGACGTGATCTAGCGGCACCGCCCACAGCAGCAGCACGAACAGCAGCGGCACCAACAGATTTCGAGCCAGAGCACCCACCCATACCAGGCGATTGGTGAAGACCGCCCGCAAGCTGAACTCGGCCAAAGTGACGCCCACCACGATCATGCTCAACGGCGTGTTCATCGCCGCCAGGTAGCGCACGATGTCGATCGCCGGAGTCGGTAGTCGCAGCGAAAACACGAAACTGGCCAAGGCCGCCACGATGGCCACGATGTTGGGATTGACCAACACCTTCCGCAGCCGCTGGCCCACTGAGCCCTCCACGCCGCCAAACAAGGCCGCACCGTGGGTCCACACGAAAACGGTGAAGGCAGCGATGAAAGCCACCGCGTAGAACACCCCATCGTCACCCAAAATGGCCTGCGCCAAGGGAATGCCGATGAACCCCGCATTGGAATAGACCGTGCCGAAACGCAGCGCTGTCCGTTTGGCGCCATCGGAGACCAGTCGGCGCGAAAACAACACCCGCGCGACTGCGATAGTGATCGCGAACACGGCCACGTCCAAGAGGAACACCAAGCCAATGGTGCGCAATTGCGCGGGGTCAAAGTCTCGTTGGAAGGCCTGCAAAATCACTGCCGGTGACACCAGATAGAGCAACAGATTGGTCATGCCCTTGAGTGCATCTGGACCGATCCAGTGCACCCGAAAGGCCACCCAACCGATCGCGATCAGGCCAAACATGATCGACACCTGGATCGCTGGAACGGCGAAACCCACGGCCGATCACTCCCTCAGCTACTTGGCTGGCCAACTGGCCCTACCGCTGGCAACATAGCCGAACTTTCGCTGGCGAAACTGAATCGTCCAAACCCGGTCGGGCGGGAGTCACCCCTAATCAGGCCGATTGCTCGCCCAAATCGGACGGCCTCAGAGGTCGGTCTCCAAGCCCGCGCGAACCTGCGCCACCACCTGACCCTCGAGCCGATCGCCTCGCCGCACCGCCTCCCGCAAGGCGCTCAACTGGGCGTCCAATTGGGTCAAGAATCCGAGATTTGTTCGTTCAGCCTCGGTGGTTTCCAGGACCGCACGGATGCCGCCGTTCTCGATCACTATCCGGCGGTCCCCCAGCAAAGCCAGGATCGGATCGTGGGTGGACATCAACACGATCTTGTCTGCGCCCACCAACACGTCCAGAGCCTTGCGGCGGTCGATGCCGGCATTCTCGATCTCGTCAACCAACACGATCGGGGACGCCGACACCAGCGCGGTGTCAGCAATCATCAGCGCCCGAGACTGCCCGCCAGACAACTGGGTCACTGGGGTGTCGGCGGCCAGCGGTTCACCGGCCAGCGTGTTGGCGCACTCGATCACCGCCGTCGCCAAGCCCTCCGGGTCCGGTACTTCGCGGCTGGCCGCATGCAATGCAATGAACTCCGCCACCGGCAGATCGATCACAAAGTTCATGTTCTGGGTGAGTTGGGCCACCAGCCGATGCCCAAGATCGAAGCGCTGCTCTTCGCTGGGCGCCGCCCTGTTGATTAGGACGCGCCGCTGAGTCGGGGTGTCACCCTGGGCGAGGGCCTCGATGTCTTCCAGCAGCCGGGATTTGCCAGCGCCGGTCGGACCGACGATGCACGTCACTTCACCTGCCCGTACGCACAGTTCAGCGACCTCAGAATTTCCAGATTTGTCGCGGCCGCCCAGCACAGTCAGTTCGGTGATCGCGGCCAACTCATCGGGGCCCTGCTCGGCCATCTTGACCACGAAGTTCACCAAGGTGGTGGCGAATCCGGCCTTGGTCAGACCGTAGTCGGCGAAGTATTCCTCCGGGTGTTCAGCCAACAGTTGCGCCACTGACAAGCCGGTGGGCACTTCCAGCCGGATGGCCTCAAAATAGTTGGCCAGATAGGGGTACTGCTCCACCAGCACTGCCGCACTTTGGTGGACCAGTAGGTGCTCGGCTAAGTCGACCTCGCCCAATTGTGCGTCCATCACTCGAACCTCATCCGGCGCAGGTTTCCGGCTTGGAACGCCGGATCGATCCGGGTTTGACCGATGCAGTAAGAACACAGCGCGGACGGCAGTGAGAACCGCAAGTAATTGCCGATCAGCGATTCGACACTGCTTGACTCGGCCAATGCTTTGGCCAAGGTGAAGGACCCCTGGCCAGTGATCCCGTTCACCGAAATGATCCGGGCCAGTCGATTCACTTTTCGGATTCCGGCGATAAACACCTCCCGCTCAGCCTGGGAGACGATGTCGCCCTTGGTGAGCACGATCACGTCGGCAAAACGCAGCATCGGCCCAATCTTTTCCGGGGTGCCGATGCCAGAAAGGTTGTCGATCACGCACACTGCCAGCACGTCTTTGATGTGCGGGGAGCAGCGGTTGCACAGGCCAGCACTTTCGCTGATCAGGACGTCGAAGTTCTGCCGCTGGCCCCACTGCACGGCGGCATCAACATTGGTGATGAAGAAGTGATCGGGGCACAGTGAGCCAGCCAAACCGACCTTGGCGTTCACCCCGTGGGCACGATAGGTGGTGGCATCGGAGGAACTCAAGCAATCGAACTTGACCACCCCGGCGTTCAAACCGCGTTCGCGCAGATGCTCAATGACCTTCAGGATCACCGAGGTCTTCCCGGAGCTTGGCGGCCCGGCGACCGTGACGAATTTCACTCTCGATTCTCGCTGCCGCTTAGCAAGAGTTGTCGTGGTGGTATTTGGCGAACCGAACGACCAACTCGGCGTCCAACTCGACTTGGCGTCCGCTAAGTAGGTGATCCCAACCGGCCCACTGCACGCTCACGCCCTCGGGCAAGACGTTACGAACCCCCGGCATGGTGGACGGAAAATGGCTGCTGGCGAACACCTCTCCGAGCGCGGCTGAGGTGGCGAAATCAACCAACGGCTGATTGGCCGGATCCAGATCTGCGCGCACGATCGCCAGCAGCAGATTACACAGCGCGCCGTCGCTGGGCCAAACGATCTCGAGGCGTCCAGGCTTCACCGCGCCTTGAGCAAAGACCCACGGCGCCAGGTAGATCGCCGCCGAATCACCATGCCCGGCGGTGCGCGCCGTGGTTGGCCCGTTCAAAGCAGTGACGATGTTGCGATCGATGGCGTTCAGCCCGGCTTCACCGTGGGTGAGGTGCACCCAGGTCAGGAACCGAGTGCCAATGGCGTGGTGGCTGTCGCCAATGCTGATCGAATCGGCATAAATGGGGTCGAGTAGGTCATTCAAGCTGGTGGGCACTGGTCGATCACCGAGCACTTTGCGGTCGATCAACAACACTTCCGGATTGACCGCGATCACGTTGTAGGCACCCAGTGGGTCGGTGAACGATGCCGCGTCCAGGAACGGCACCGAAGTCAGGTCAACCACTGACTTGAACGCACCGGCCTTAGCGAAACGCTCAATGACCGGCGGTGAAGCGTAGCGACCGGTGGCGCTGTCGATGGCCACCTGGGGAAGCTGATCGGGCTTGGTGGCCGCCGCTACGTCGCGCACGGCGCCAGGGTCGTCCACATGTTCGCCACACATCGACGGCACAAAGCTGTAGTAACGACGCTGATTGGATTCAAGCTGATCAGCCAAGAACTCTTCGTAGACCGCCTGAAAACGATTCTTCACCGGACAAGGCACTTCAGCCTTGAAATCGAGCGGACGCGCCGGGGTAGCGCGGCGCAGCAATGCATCGATGCCAACCAATTGAGCCATCTACCGGGGCCTTCCGCCGAGCAGCATTTTGCTTAAGCATGACGGGTCTCACCCAAATGATCGGCGATTCTCAATACCCGTTACCCAGACTTAACGGTTCAAGGCAGTTGCTCAACACAACGGCTCGGCACCACCGGCACCACCGGCACCATCGGTTGCCCGGGTCCGTCCCGAGACACTGAAGTTGGGGTGCTAGCGTCTGGCTGAGAACTCTTGAAAGGTCATCCATGGCGAGGCTGCGTCTGACTCCAGTGTTTGTTGCCCTTTTTGCGACGGCGCTCGCGCTTGGTGGCTGCGCTACCACCACGCCTGCAGATCGGACCACGACCGCCCCAACCGACGCAGCCACCGCTGCCGCTGGCCCCAACCTCGGCCCGGACGGTTTCGGCGCGTTGAAACTTGGTATGACTAGGGCCGAGGCCAGCGCAACCGGGCTGACCGAGAACCTGGCGGTAGAGGAAGGCTCTGGCTGCGGCTCCGACACCGACGGCTGGCTGAAGGGCGCCCCCACCCCTGCCGAAGAAGATGCCTCCGGGAGACTGTATTTCTCCAGCTCCAGCGGCAAACTGGTGGCGATTTACGTCTACAGCTCGGTGGCGACACCGGAGGGCATCACCATCGGCTCCAGCATCGACGAGGTTCTGGCCGCCTACCCCGATTGGCAGGGTGAAGCTGAAGGTGTCGGAATCGGCTACGCCGCCGTTCCGAGCAACGACCAGGCCAACTACCGGATCAACATCGATTCCGAATCGGTAATCGAACTTAGTCTGGAATCGGTTGACCAAGACTGTTACTGAGGATCAGGTGCGCGATGCTGACCGTCACTCTTCCCGAACCCGACCTGTTGGATCGACTGGCCGATCTCAGCGATCAGGTGGAGTTCGTCTTATGGGATCTGCTTTCGCCGCTGCCCGCTGCGGTGGCGCAGCGGGTGCAAGTGGTGCAGATCGGCCATTACTGGGTTCAGCCCGACCGGTGGCGACGGTTGACCGAGGTGCCAAATCTTGAATATGTCCAGCTACCCTCGGCCGGTTTCGAGCATGCTTTGCCGCTGATTCCATCCGGGGTCACGCTCTGCAATGGTCGCGGCGTGCATTCGGCTGGCACCGCTGAACTTGCCGTCGGCTTGATCTTGGCGTCCCAACGGGGCCTGGTGGCTGCGGTCGACGCCCAGCGGGCCGGACGGTGGGAGAGCCCGCAACTACCATCGCTGGCTGATCGGCGGGTGCTGGTGGTCGGCGCTGGCTCACTTGGCCAGGCCATTGCCGCTCGACTGACACCTTTCGAAGTTGAACTCACCATGGTTGGTCGCACTGCCCGGGCTGGCGTGCACAGCGTCGACGAACTCCCAGTGCTGCTGCCCGCTGCCGACATTGTGGTGTTGGCGGTGCCCTATTCAGCCCAAACTCATCAATTGCTGAACGCGACAGCTTTGGCCGCACTGCCCGACGGTGCCTTGGTTGTGAATGTGTCCCGCGGCCGAGTCGTGGACACTACTGCCCTGTTGGCTGAACTGGAATCTGGACGCCTGCGCGCAGCGCTAGATGTGACCGATCCGGAACCATTGCCCGTCGACCATCCGCTTTGGCGGGCCCCAAATGTGATTATCACTGCTCATCAGGGCGGAAATAGCGACGCCACCAATTCGCGGGTTGCAGCGCTGTTGCGCCGTCAGATCAGGCACCTGCTGGCCAACGAAACGCTTGAGAATGTAGTCGCAATAGCCTGACTATCTTCATCCACAGTCCAACGTAGATAACAGACTTGCCTTACCCGAAACTTTGAGTACCTTTGGTGCCGACCCAACCGCGATAGAGGGAGCTCAAATGAAACGAATCTTGGCCGCTTGCGCCACCGTATTGCTATTGGCTGGCTGCACGAATGCGGCTTCGCCCGGCACTCCGGGAACTACCGGAACCGGGCAGACCAGCGCCTCCGCCAAGGTTGCTAGCAACCAGCACCAGGTAGAATTCAAGCTCACCACGAGCCTTAAGCTCAAGGTTTCCTACGGCCTCATCTCCAATATGAAGACCGCAACGAGTAACGGCAATTGGTCAGACACCATGAGCAGCGCAGGTAACGATCTTGCAGATCTGTCCTTCACCCCGGTTGACTACGCCGACGCAGCCGACGCAGCCGATGTCACTTGCGAAATCCTGGTTGACGGCGAATCAAAGACCAAGGAGTCGGTGAACGCCATCGGCGGAAAGTGCTTCTACCAAATCCCCTGATCTCAGTTGAGTTGGCCCGGGTTAGCCGGGTTAGCCCGAGCTGACCCGAGCTGACCCGACTTGGCCCGACTTGGCCCGACTTGGCC
>DHWU01000051.1:0-243 GCA_002413345.1 Propionibacteriaceae bacterium UBA5174
GATGGCTCTGGGCGCCAAACATGGCGAGACGGTGACCCTCACCGCCGAAGGTGAGGGAGCTGAGTCAGCTCTCGACTCACTGGTTGCGCTACTCTCCCGGGACCTGGACGCGGAGTAATCCGGCCATGTCCACTACGCCGAGCACCTTTCATGGGATCGGCGTTAGCGCCGGTACTGCCGTAGGCCCGCTGGTGTTGGTGACTGCGCCGCCGCAGCCGCCCGCCGATGAACCGCCAACCACTG
>DHWU01000051.1:477-763 GCA_002413345.1 Propionibacteriaceae bacterium UBA5174
CCCGCCGATGAACCGCCAACCACTGATCCGGCCGAAGCTGGCCAGATCGTTCGCGATGCGCTGGAAGCAGTCGCCAAGGGCCTGGAATTGCGGGCGACTAAGGCAAATGCCAAGGCCAAGCCGATCCTGGAAGCTGGCGCGATGATGGCTCGCGATCCGGGACTGATCGCAGGCGTCGATACCCAGCTTCAAGCCGGACTTGGTCTCACTGGGGCAGTAACCGCTGCAGTGGAGGAATACTGCGCGATGTTTGAGTCCCTTGGCGGCTACATGGCCGAGCGGGTCA
>DHWU01000051.1:997-16479 GCA_002413345.1 Propionibacteriaceae bacterium UBA5174
GCTACATGGCCGAGCGGGTCACCGATTTGCGCGACGTTCGTGACCGGGCGGTATCCCGACTGCTGGGCCAAGCCGAACCCGGCGTCCCGGAACTGACCACCCCGAGTGTGCTGGCTGCGCAGGACCTCGCTCCGGCTGAGACAGCCACTCTGAATGCCCAGACTTGTCTGGGCATCATCACTGTGGCTGGCGGCCCAACCAGCCACACCGCGATCCTGGCCGCTCAACTCGGCATCCCGGCGGTGGTGCAGGCCGTGGGCATCCTGGACGTCCCAGTCGGCACGGTGGTGGCGTTGGACGGTGGCGTGGGCGAAATCACGATCAACCCCAGCCAAACTGAGATCGATTTGCTTGCTGAACGTAAACGGCGCCGTGAAGCCGCATTGGCTGGCGGCACGGGGATCGGGGCAACCAAGGACGGTTACCCAGTGGCACTGCTTGCCAATATCGGCACTGCTGAAGATGCCCGCAAAGCAGCCGCCGCGGCAGTCGAGGGCGTTGGTCTGTTCCGGACGGAGTTTCTGTTCTTGGATCGCGACACGATGCCGACTGTCGAAGAGCAGACCGCCACTTACACCGAGGTTCTGAAGGCTTTCGGGGATCGTCGGGTGATCGTGCGCACCTTGGACGCTGGGGCGGACAAGCCGCTGAAATTCGCCGATCTGGGCCCCGAGGAGAACCCGGCTTTGGGCCGGCGCGGGCTACGTCTGGGCATGGTGCGCACCGACATCATGGACGCCCAGCTGCAGGCTTTGGCTAATGCCTATCACGCCACCAAAGCGGATCTGCGAGTGATGGCGCCGATGGTGGCAACCCAGGCCGAGGCAGTCTGGTTTGTGGAGCGAGTGCGCGCTTTGGGCATACCGAAGGCCGGGGTAATGATCGAGATCCCGGCGGCAGCGATCCGCAGCCGGGGCATTCTCTATCACGCCGACTTTGCCTCGCTGGGCACCAATGATCTGCAGCAGTACACGATGGCCGCCGACCGAATGCAGGGCGAGCTTGCTGATCTGCTCAACCCCTGGGAGCCGGCCCTGCTTGATGTGATCGCGCTGGCTTGCGCCGGTGGCAAAGAAATGGGCAAGCCGATCGGGGTCTGCGGCGAAGCCGCTGGCAACCCAGGATTAGCCCTAGTGCTGGCCGGTTTAGGGGTTAAGAGTCTGTCAATGGCGGTAGGTAAGGTTCCGGCGGTGCGCACTGCTTTGGCTCTGCACACCATGGAGACCTGCCAACAGATGGCCGCTGCCGCCCGGGCGTCCATCACCCCAGCCGAGGCGAAAGCTGCGGTGATGGCGATGGCTGACCCAGTGTTGGCTGACCTGGTCTAAAGATCTGCGCACGTTGAGTGGAAACGGCGGTCTTTGCGTTACTGCTTGACGCCCTTCAAGGTTCCGGTGATGTTGCCATCCGAGCTGCCAGCCAGGCACAGAATCTGTCGGTCGTGTGCGGTGTCCCAGGTGGTCTGATCGGGGTAGAAGTAATTGAAGGTGTACTTCGACGCGTCCCCCGAAACGCCGACGAACTCCTTGAAGGATTTTGTGCAGGCTGCGCTGGCCTTCTCGCCAATCAAGGTGTCGCCAGGGTAGGCCGCCTCGGTGAGGGTGGTGGAGCTGAAAGCCTCCCAATAATGTGCCTGGGAGCAGGGGAGCAGGGTCACCGTCTTGATGCTGCCAGCAGGTAGCTCGCCGGTGCAGTCGCCCACCGAGACTTGGAACGGATCGACAGTCGCGGCAGTGGTCACCTGGCCGTTGGCATCCCTGGCACTGCCGGTGCAGCCAGTGAGTGCCAAGGCAAAGACCGCCACTAACGCTGCAACCGGACGCACTCGCATGCCCTACTCCTGAGCCAATTGGACGCTGACCTGCAGCGGCTGGGTACTGGTTACCCAGTTCAGCGTGCCAGTGATTCGTCCAGCTGCCCTCAGGTCGGTGGCTGCGGCGCGAAGTCGGGCCAAGGACTCTTCGGGGCCAGTGAACTCAGCGATCTCGACTCCGGCCTTCATCGAGACCTTGGCACTGGATTTGGCGCCACGAATGGCAGCCAGAGCAGTCGCCACCTCGGTCAATAACGCGCTATCGCCAGCAGGTAGCTCGCTGACCGCGGGCCAGTGGCTCAGGTGTACCGAGCCTTCCTGCCACCACGACCAGACCTCTTCGGTGACGAACGGCAGGAAAGGTGCGAATAGGCGAAGTTGGACTTCCAATGCCATGCGCAAAGCCGACCGGGCGGAATCGGCGCCAGCTTGGCCGTCGGCTCCGTAGGCGCGTTCCTTCACCAACTCGAGGTAGTCATCGCAGAACTGCCAGAAGAACTTCTCGGTGGCTTCTAGCGCGGTCGAGTAGTCGAACGCGTCAAAGGCGGTGGTGGCTTGGCTGACGACCTCAGCCAGGCCGGCCAACATGGCCGCATCGACTGGCTCAGTCACGGTTGAGTCGGTGGCCTGCGGGGTGCCCAGAATGAACTTGGACGCATTGAGGATCTTCATCGCCAGGCGTCGACCGACTTTCATCTGAGTCTCGTCGAAGGGCGAATCCATGCCTGGACGCGCCATCGCGGCCCGCCAACGAACCGCGTCGGAGCCGAAACGATTCAAGATGTCAGTGGGCACCACCACATTGCCTTTGGACTTGCTCATCTTCTTGCGATCAGGATCGACCACGAAGCCTGAGATTGTGGCTCGTTTCCAGGGCAGAGTGTGGTGCTCGAAGTTTGCTCGCACCACTCGGGAGAACACCCAAGTGCGGATGATGTCGTGGGCTTGTGGTGCGATGTCCATCGGGAAGGTGAGCTTCCACAGTTGTTCGTCTCGTTCCCAGCCGCACGCGATCTGCGGGGTCAGCGACGAAGTAGCCCAGGTGTCCATCACGTCTGGGTCGCCAACGAAACCGCCAGCGACGCCGCGCTGGTCGGCGGTGAAGCCCGGTGGCACATCGGTGGCAGGGTCTACCGGCAAGGTCCCCTCAGCAGCCGTGATCGGGTGGTCGTAGTCGGGTTCGCCGTCAGCGTCCAGGGCGTACCAGACTGGAAAGGGGACGCCAAAGAAACGCTGCCGGCTGATCAGCCAATCGCCGTTGAGCCCGTTGACCCAGTTTGAGTAGCGGTGCTTCATGTGGTCTGGCACCCAGGCCAACTCTTCGCCGCGGGCCAACAACTCAGCCTTCAGCTGATCGTCGCGACCGCCGTTGCTGATGTACCACTGCCGGGTAGAGACGATCTCGAGTGGCTTTTCGCCCTTTTCATAGAAGTTCGCCTTGCGCTGGGTGGCCTTCGGCTCGCCGTCCAGTTCGCCGGAGGCGCGCAGCAGGTTCACGATCGCCTCACGGGCGCTGAAGGCGGTCTTGCCAGCCAGTTCGGTGTACGGCCCGGCGTTGGTCAGCCACTCAGGGGCTTCGGCGTGCAGCCGGCCGTCGCGTCCGATCACCGTACGGGTGGGCAGGCGAAGCTCGCGCCACCAGATCACGTCGGTCAGATCGCCGAAGGTGCAGCACATCGCGATGCCAGCGCCCTTGTCGGGCTCGGCGGCCGAATGGGCCAACACCGGAATCTCCACTCCGAAGATCGGCGAGGTGACCGTAGTGCCGAATAGGTCTGCGTAACGCTGGTCATCAGGGTGCGCGATCAGGGCACAGACCGCTGGTAGTAGTTCGGGACGGGTGGTTTCGATGTAGACCGGTTCGCCATCAGGTTTGGTGAAAGCGACCCGATGGTAGGCGCCGGGGTAGTCACGGGCCTCCAACTCGGCCTGGGCGACGGCGGTCTGGAAAGTGATGTCCCAAAGGGTGGGGGCCTCGGATAGGTAAGCCTCGCCGCGGGCATGGTTGCGCAGAAAGGCCTTCTGGGCCACGGCTTGCGACTCATTGGAGATGGTCGTGTAGAGCTGCTGCCAGTCCACGCTCAGGCCCAAAGTGCGCCACAGGTCTTCGAAGGCCTGCTCGTCGACGCCGGTAAGTTCTTGGCAAAGCTCAATGAAGTTGCGACGGCTGATCGGTTGTTGCCGCTTGGGGTCGGGCTTGGCTGGCGGCACGAAATCCTCGGCATAGGGCAGCGAAGTATCGCAACGCACCCCGTAATAATTCTGGACGCGTCGCTCGGTGGGCAGGCCGTTGTCGTCCCAGCCCATCGGGTAAAAGACGTGTTTGCCCTGCATCCGCTGGTAGCGGGCGATTAGGTCGGTGTGGGTGTAGCTGAACACGTGACCAACATGGAGCGATCCGGAGACCGTCGGTGGCGGGGTGTCGATGCTGAACACCTGCTCGCGGCTTTCTGGCCGCACGAAGGAGTAAGTGCCAGCTTCCCGCCAGCGAGTGCTCCACTTGGCCTCCAAACCCTCCAATGCCGGACGCTCAGGTACGCCGCCATCTTGAGTGGCGGCGGGCGTGGCAATCTGGTCAGGCGTGTCAGTCATGAGGGGCATCTTATTGGCGCGCCCAAGGTTGTTCAGAATCGGGCTCGGCGTGGAGCAGGATCGGACTGACCAGGTTGTCGGGTCAGGCTGCAGCGTTGATCGCAGCGATCAGGCCAGAGGCCGCCGCCCCGAGTTCGAAGGAGTTTCCGTTGACCGTCATCCGTGGTGTGGAGGCGGGAAGGTTTTTGGAGTAGGCCTCAGCTACAAAGTCCGCGGTCTGCTTGCGGTCGTAACACTGCTGGAATCGAGTCAGCGCGTCGCCGGTGATTCCGGCGGTGGACGCGAAGGTCACCCGCAGCTGGTCATCGGTGTAACCGGTGCCCTCTTTACTGGGCTGATTGGCGAAAATCGTTTGGTGGTAGCTGGCGTAGCTGCCTACCACATCGGCACAAGCGGCGGCTCTGGCGGCCCGTTCGGAAGAGTCGTTCGCGAGATTCTCGTCGAGGAAGGTCAAGGGGCGGTAGCGCAGATTGATCTGGCCAGCTTGCGCCGCTGCGGCCAGGGTATCGCCGTAGTAGGTCTCGACACTGGCACAGCCGGGGCATTGGTAGTCGAAGAAGAAGTCCACCACGGGGGCACCAGCTTTTACTGCGCCCGGATAAGGCGAAATGCCGGAGCGATCTGAGGTGGCATTGGGTGGGGTGAGCTGTCCGGTGGCGAGGTTGTTTTGCACCAAAACCACGACCAATGCGGCAACTACCACTACCGCAATGACGAGCGCGCCGAACCCGGCAATGCGTGCTCGGCGAACCCTTTTGGCCTTGGCGGCCCGTTCCACTCGGAGGCGTTCACGCCGGGTTTGGGCCATCTTCGCCGTCCTCTACGTCGTCATCGAATTCATCGGTCGGTGCGAACAGCCAGAAGTCGGCCGAGAACGGTGCCTTCGGCCTCCACACGGTCCAGGCGCCGAGCAGGAACAAGCCGAGGTCGCGGGCGATCTCAATGGGGTATTCAGTCTGGCTTGGCGCGACCGCCCCGCCATTGCCGAAGCAGCCGCAATCTATCGATTGCCCGCGGATCCACACCGTGGCAATCGCAATGATGAAGGACAGCATCAGCAACGATCCGACGATCGCCGATACCCGAGTGAAAGCTCCGACGACCAGCAGCACGCCAACGGCGATCTCAATGATCGGCAGCGCTGACCCGACCACTGCGGTCACCTCGAAGGGCAGGATGTTGTAGGCGCGCACGGCAGCGACAGATTGATCCAGGGCAGTGATCTTGATCGCTCCGGCCACCACCAAAGTGACTCCCAGGATCAGTCTGGCAGCGAGAGTGACCCACAGCTGCCATGACGTGACGCGCGGGCTTTTGACCTCAGGTTCTGGCACCGCCGCAGTATATCGACACTCGGTCGAACCGCTGGGTGGGGTAACGGCTAGGCTTTGCCCGTCATGAGCAAAACCCATTCTGAGATAGTCACTGAACTCCAATCGCGTTGGCCTGAACATCAGGTTGGCCGAAGCCAGGCCCGAGTGCGAGCCTTGGCTGATCTGCTCGGCAACCCCGAAAAGTCGTGTCCGGTGATCTTGATCACCGGCACTAATGGCAAAGGCAGTACCGCGATCATGATCGACGCGCTGCTGCGGGCTATGGGGTTGCGGGTCGGCCGCTTTTCCAGTCCTCACCTGGTGAACCTCACCGAGCGGATCTCGATCGACGGGGAACCCATCGCTGATGAGGTCTTTGACGATCTGGTCGAACAGTTGCGTCCGATGATTGAGCTGGTGGACGCCCAGGCCATCGACGGAATCTCACTGACCTTCTTCGAGGTGATGACTGCCCTTGCGTACGCCGCCTTCGCTGATGCTCCGGTGGACGTGGCAGTAGTGGAAGTGGGGATGGGTGGCGAATGGGATGCCACCAACATTGTGGACGCCGAAGTCGCGGTGGTCTGCCCGATCGATCTGGATCACACCGACTTGTTGGGCGAGACGATCGCCGAGATCGCGGCGGAAAAGGCCGGGATCATCAAGGCCGACTCGCGGGCGGTGCTGGCAGCGCAGTCTGCACCGGCGGCCGAAGTGCTGCTGGCTAGGTGTGCCGAAGTTGGGGCCGAAGTGCGCCGTGAAGGACCAGAGTTTGGCCTGATCGATCGGCTACCGGCCGTCGGTGGCCAAATGTTGCGACTGGAGACTGCCGACGGGCCGCTGGGTGAGTTGATCCTGCCGCTATTCGGCGAGCACATGGCGCGCAATGCCGCTTTGGCCGTGGCCGCGGCTGAGGCTTTCTTGGGCGGACGAGCATTACCGCCGGAAGTCGTGGCCGCTGGTTTGGAGGCGGTCCGTGCGCCAGCACGATTGGAAGTGGTTCGCCGCTCACCCACGGTTGTACTCGACACTTGCCACAATCCCCACGGTGCCCGGGCGACTGTGGCGGCGATTACTGAGGCTTTCGATTTCCAAACCCTGATCGGGGTAGTCGCGATGATGGCTGACAAAGATGTCGCCGGGGTGCTTGCAGTGTTCGACGAAGTGATGACCACCGTGGTGTGCACCGGGATCACTGGTTCCTCCCGGGCGTTGTCAGCGGATGCTCTGGCGCGACCGGCAGCCGAAGTGTTTGGGGCGCAACGCGTTCGGATTGCCGAGGACATGTCCGCCGCGATTGAGGCGGCCGTGGCCCTGGCCGATGAGGCCGGTCCGGGTTCTGGAGTTCTGATCGCCGGTTCGGTGTATGCCGCCGGTGAGGCTCGGGCGTTGTTGGTTGGTTCCGGGTCGGACGCTTCCCAGTAGCGCGGCTGTCCACACCCGCTGCCTAATCAGGGCCGCATAGCCGATAAGGTCACAGCCATGACAGAGCTTGAACGAACCTTGGTCCTGTTGAAGCCGGACGCAGTGCGTCGCGGCCTGGCCGGTACGATCATCGGCCGCTACGAGTCCAAGGGATTGACTCCGGTGGCGATCGAACTGCGCCAGATCGACGCGACGATGGCGGATGCGCATTACGCCGATCATGTGGAGCAGTCGTGGTATCCGCCGCTGCGTGATTACATCGTTTCCGGACCGTTGGTAGCGATGGTGTTGGAAGGGCCGTCAGTGGTCGAGGTAGTGCGGCTGATGAATGGTGCAACCAACTCCGCGGTGGCCGCTCCGGGAACGATTCGAGGGGACTTCTCCTTGTCCAATCGCGAAAACCTGGTTCACGCCTCCGACTCGGCCGAATCTTCGGCCAAGGAGATCGGGCTGTGGTTTCCGAACCTGGGCTGAACGCTGAGGGCCTGGACCCCTCAGGTCAGAGTGCTTCGGGCCCCGACGGGTCCGGGGCCCTCGCTCACCAAGATCCGTGGTCCCAACCGCCAGTAGAGCCGCTCTTCCTGCAACCGAGCGGCTTTGGTAGGCCGGGGGGTTATCCGCCACCAGCCGCACCCGTGGCGCTGCCCGTCGAGCCACGGGAGTATCACCAGTTCTACCGCGCGCCAGCCTTCCATTGGTGGAAGCCGCTGGTTGCGCTGGGGATGTTGGGGTCAGTGACCTTCATCGTGGCCGTCATCGCAGGCATCGGATACGTGGTGGTGCTGGTCCTGAACGGGGTTCCGTTCTCCGCCATTGCCGAAATGGATCTCGCATCGCCGGGGATGTTTGCGCTCAATAATGTGCTGCTTGCGCTGCTGATCCCAGTGTCATTACTGACCAGTTGGGCGGTGTTTCGGCAACGTCCGCGTTGGTTGTCTTCGGTTGCGGGAGGCTTTCGCTGGCAGGCCTTTTGGCGGTTCTTTGGCATCGCCGCAGCGGCGCTGGCCGCCGCCTTAGCGATTGAAGGGCAGCTCACTGGTGGTTTCGGCGAGCTTTCTTGGGGTCCGGATTCGCTGTTCTTGCTTCTGGTGATCGTGTTCACTACGCCATTTCAAGCCGCTGGCGAGGAGTACGCCTTTCGAGGAGTGCTCAATCGGGGGGTTGGCTCCTGGTTCAGCAACCGTTGGACGGGTTTGGTGGTCGGCGGGCTGGTCAACTCCGCGGCGTTCATGGTGATGCATGGCGCCGGCGATATGTGGCTGAATGCGTATTACCTGCTAGTTGGGGTGACTTTTTCAGTTCTGGTGTGGCGCACCGGCGGACTTGAGGCGGCAGTTGCCTTCCACATTGCAAATAACCTGGTCAGTGAGGCATTAATGCCGTTCTCTCCGGGGGCTTTGGCCGAGGCTTTTAACCGGCAGGCTGGGGTTGCCGGGCCCGAGATGCTGATCCAAATCGGGGTGATGGCACTGGTGGCCGGGCTGTTGTTGTGGCAGTCTTCGCGGCTGGGGTTGGGACGCTCCAATGCGCCAGGGGCTTTACCGCTGCAACAGCGTTGATCCGGGCGTAGTCTGAAATCGACGTTCCAGAGGTCATTGGGGGGTTTTGGAATGACGCACGATTTGGTCGACAAGACTGAGGTAGCTGGCGCGCTGCGCCAGTTGCGGGCTCGAATCCGAGCGCGCACCGGGCGGGTGTTGGTAGCCGTTGATGGTGTGGATGGCTCCGGCAAAACCACTTTTGCAGATGACCTAGCGGAATTGTTGCGTGAGTCAGGCATCGAAGTGATCCAGATTTCCCTGGACGACTACCTGAACCCGCAGAATCGTCGTTACGCCCAGGGCCGGTATTCGCCGAAGGGGTTCTTCGAGGACAGCTACGACTACGAACGCTTCAACGCTGAGGTGCTCGAACCGCTCAGCCGAGACGGATCTGGTCGGTATCGGACCGCCGCCTACGACCGGGGTGCCGAATGCGAGGTGTGCCCGCCGTGGAAGGTGGCTCCCGACGACGCCGTGGTGATCGTGGATGGAATGTTCATGCATCGCCGCGAGTTCTGCACTGATGCCAAGCGGAAGATTTGGCAGCTTTCAGTGTGGCTGGAGGCGCCCCTTGAGGTGACGCTAGCCCGACTGGCCGAACGAGATGGCACTAGCGCGGATCCCACCGACGAGCGCAATCAGCGCTATCTGCAGGGTCAGCAGCTTTACATCGACACTTGTGATCCGGCTAGCAAGGCCGATCTGGTCGTGGTCAACGCGGCACCGCATCGGCCTTTCGAGGAGTGACCGCGACTCCGCAGTGGAGGATCCCACAGGCGCCCTCTGCGGTTGACTTCGCCGCCGATCTGCTTGGTCAACTCCGGGCACTGCGCAATGAGTCCAACATCGCTGGCATGGCCCGGTTTGGGATCAGCAGCGAGGGAACCTTGGGTATTTCAGTTTCGCAGTTGCGCGTTCTGGCCGGCCAGTTGCGGGCACTGCGGCGGGCACGTCCCGAGTTTGTTCATCAGATCGCTGCCCAGTTGTGGGTCAGCGGGGTGCACGAAGCGCGGATCTTGGCGGGATTGATCGAAGTGCCGAGTTTGGCAACCACCGAACAGGCCGATTCCTGGGTGAGCGAGCTTGACTCCTGGGACGTGTGCGACCAGCTCTCAAAGCTGTTCGCAGCCACTGACTTTGGTTATGCCAAGGCGGTTGAATGGGCCGGTTCACCCCAGGAATTTGTTAAGCGCTCCGGGTACGTGTTGATCGCCGCTTTGGCGGTGGCCGACAAGGCCGCCGACGACCAGCGACTGATCGCCTTCCTGCCGCTGATCGAGGTGGGCGCAACTGATGAGCGCAACTTTGTGAAGAAGGCGGTCAACTGGGCGCTGCGTCAGATCGGGAAACGCTCGCCAGCCTGCCATGGGCCAGCCGTGGCTGCCGGGGAGCGGATCCTGGCTGACCAGGCTGAATCGAGCGCGGCGCGCTGGGTGGCTCGGGATGCGCTGCGGGAATTGCGCAGCGAAGCTGTGTTGCGCCGCTTGGGGTTGGCGGGCTGACCAGCCGTGATCTGCGCCAGGTTCGGTCGGATCACCCCTGGTGATCTAGGCTGATTCGGCTATGACTGAAACCACTTCGCTGTATCCGCGCCTGGAGTCGCTACTGACCCAGGTCAATAAACCGGTGCAGTACATCGGTGGTGAAGTTAATTCTGTGAATAAGCCGTTCGGGTCGGCCGAGGTGCGTTGGGCGTTGATGTACCCCGACGCTTATGAAGTTGGTCAGCCGAATCAGGGCCTGGCGATTTTGTATGAAGTGCTGAACGAGCGTGACTGGATTCTGGCCGAACGCACCTTCTCGATCTGGCCCGATCTAGCGACCTTGATGCGCCGCGACCAGGTGCCTCAATTCACCTGGGAGAGCCATCTGCCGGTGTCGGCATTTGATGTGCTTGGGGTGAGCTTCTCCACTGAGCTTGGCTACACCAACCTGCTTGAAGCCCTCGACCTGGCCCAAATTCCGCTGCATGCAGCCGAGCGCAGTGAGGCCGATCCGCTGGTGATCGTGGGTGGTCACGCCGCGTTCAACCCCGAACCGATTGCCGACTTCATTGATGCGGCCGTGTTCGGCGACGGTGAAGAAGCTGCCTTGGCGATCTCAGCCTTGATCCGCGACTGGAAGGCTGCCGGACGCCCCGACGGGCGCCACGGGTTGTTGCTCAGCTTGGCCATCAAAGGGTTGGCATATGTGCCAGCGTTTTACGATGTCACTTACGCCGCTGATGCCACCATCGCAGCCATCGCCCCTAACCAGCCTGATGTTCCGGCGCGGGTGGCCAAACATGTGTTGCTGGAACTCGACAACTGGCCCTACCCCGCCAAGCCGATTGTGCCGCTGGCCGAGACCGTCCACGAACGCTATTCGGTGGAGATCTTTCGCGGCTGTTCGCGGGGCTGTCGTTTCTGCCAAGCAGGGATGATCAGCCGACCGGTGCGGGAACGCAGTATCGAAACCGTCGGCACCATGGTCGAATGCGGACTGGCCGCCACCGGCTTGGACGAGGTCGGTCTGCTGAGTTTGTCGAGTGCTGACCATTCCGAAATTGGGGAGATCAGCAGGCAGTTGGCTGATCGTTACGCAGACAGTTTCGTTTCGCTGTCCTTGCCCAGCACCCGAGTGGACGCCTTCAACATTGACCTGGCCAATCAGCTCAGTCGCAACGGCCGCCGTTCGGGACTCACTTTCGCCCCTGAGGGCGGTTCGGAACGGCTGCGTCGAGTGATCAACAAGCAGGTCAGCGAGACTGATCTGCTTTCCACTGTTGGCACGGCTTTCGGTCAGGGCTGGCGCCAGGTGAAGCTCTATTTCATGTGCGGGCTACCGACCGAGACCGATGAAGACGTCTTGGCCATCGCTGACTTGGCTGCCCGGGTGATCGAATCTGGACGCCATGCGTCCGGCAGCCGTGACATTCGCTGCACGATCAGCATCGGTGGTTTCGTACCCAAGGCTCACACCCCGTTCCAATGGGTCGGGCAACTTGATGTTGAGACTGTTGATCGGCGGCTGCGGGCGTTGAAAGAGAAGGTGCGCGAAGACCGTCGCTACGGCAGGTTCATTTCGGTGAAATACCACGACGGCAAACCTGGCCAGATTGAAGGCTTACTCAGCCGAGGCGACCGTCGGGTGGGCAAGGTCATCGAGGCAGTTTGGCGCGATGGTGGAATCTTGGACGGTTGGAGCGAGCACTTCTCGTTCGATCGCTGGACGGCCGCTGCCGAGGCGGAACTGACCCCGCTTGGGGTGAATTTGGGTTGGTACACCACCCGGGAGCGTCCGCGTAGCGAAGTGCTGGCCTGGGACCACTTGGATTCGGGGTTGGACCGGGACTGGCTGTGGCAGGACTACCAAGACGGGTTAGCCGAAGCTGAGGTTGAAGACTGTCGCTGGGCGGGCTGTTACGACTGCGGGGTGTGTCCAGATCTGGGGGCTGAGATTCAAATCGGTCCGACTGGGCGTTCGTTGTTGCCATTGCGCCAGGTGTAGTGGTCTTGTTTACCAGGGCTGGCGGCCCGAAATTGCGGCGGCGAGCGGTGGCCGCGGTGCCGGATAGTTGTCGGCGTGGCGTAGGTGCGCTGGTGAGGGCATTTGCGGATTGGTGACGACACAGGTTTGGCCCGTCCGGCGACCGCAGAAGTGAACGGGGAGTCTCCTGGAACCTCGCGATAGGCTGCCTGGTTGTGAGTAAGCGCCAGCCACCCAAGCAGCAGCCCCCGCCGGTACAACGATTACGGGTGCGCTATGCCAAGCGCGGTCGGGCCCGGTTCGCCTCGCACCGCGACTTCGGCCGGGCCTTTGAACGGGCCCTGCGTCGGGCAGGGATTCCGATGGCGTTCTCCAGCGGTTTCAATCCGCACCCGCGGATCAGTTATCTCAATGCCGCCCCTACCGGCGCAGCCAGCGAAGCAGAGTATGTCGAGTTGGGTCTGGCTGAGAGCCGTGAACCGGCCCAAGTTCGCGATGCGCTCAACGCCGCAATGCCAACCGGGTTGAACATCGTCGAGGTAGTCGAGGCCAGCGGTGGTTCCTTGGCGGCCGACCTTACTGCTTCGCGTTGGTTGATCGAATGGCCGCAGGCCGATGCTGCGGAGTTGGCGGCTGGCGTGGCCGAATTGTTGGCGGCGACCAGTTGTGAAGTGCAGCGGCAATCAAAGTCGGGGCTGCGTAGCTTCGATGTGCGACCGGCAGTGCTGGAGTTGAAAGTAGTGCCCGCCGGACTGAATTTGGTGGGCGTGATGGGGGAGCCACTGCTGCGTCCAAGTGATGTGGTGACCGCATTGCGGCAGCTCCGCCCACAGCTGGTCGACACAGGTACGGCCTTGTTCTCCCGGCTGGAGCAGGGACGGTGGGATGGCCAGCAAGTTGGCGACCCGCTGAATCAGTGATTCTTGCTTCAGTGGTGAGGCGAAAACCGGTTTGGGTACGAATGTGAGATACTGCCTGACAGGTAGGGATCAACCCGATCCCAACTTCGGCTGCTTTGTTTGGTGTGACAGACCGGACGGGCGCTTGAGCTTCACCGCGACGCCAGACGACCGCGGGGGCCCAAAGCGCTGAGCTGCTGATTCCAACAGGCTTTGCTGCCCAAGCGGCGCGTTGATTGCGGATCTTGAGTAGCTTGACACGGCATCCCCTGCCGTTTGAAGGAGAGCTCAATGCTCGATCCAGATAACCCAAATGCTTCGACTTCGCAGCCTGATGCTGCGCCGGTACGCCGCCGCCGAGCGGCGAGCCGTCCGGCCGGGCCGCCAGCTCCAGTCACTACCGTGCCAGCGGCGGTAACCCCAGTCGTTGAACCTGCAGTGGTGGCACCGGCGGAGTTGAGTCAATCGCCAGAGCTGCCTTTGGCTGCCGCTGAGCAGGCCCCAGCCGCTGAACTTAGGCCGAAGCGCACCCGCCGTCCCCGGACGGCTGAGCCGGTAGCCGAGACTGAGGCGGTCGCGCCGGTCGGTGAGCCCGAAACCATCGCCGAACCGGTCAAGAAGACCACCCGCAGACGGCGCCCAGCCGCGGCGGCCGAACCGCTTCCGGTGGAGGCTACTGAGCCCGGCGCGGACGACGTGGCGACCAGCCTGGCTGAGCTCGCCAAGGGGGCCGAACGTCCCCAAGCTCGCACGGCTCGCAGCAGCGAGGTCTTTGGTATCGACGGGCAGGCCGACACCGACGCAGTGTTGGATTCGCTGGCCGCCGCGATTGGTGGGTTACTGACCGAACCAGCGGCACCGGACGAGGACGCTGACGAGGCGCTTACTGACGTTGACGCTGGTGACGACGAGACCGACGATGGCAGCGCAGACGCGGACGCAGACTCCGACGGTGATGCGCCACGGCGGCGGCGTCGTCGTCGCGGTGGGCGTCGTCGTCGTCGCAGCTCCGGTGAAGACGCCGCCGGTGAATCCGATGGCGATTCCGAGGAAGAAGCAGATTCCGAGGCCGAGACTAGTGAGGCTGCTGGTGATTCCGAGGCCGAGTCTGGCGAAGACGGACCTTCGGAGAGCACTTCTTCGCGTCGCCGCCGTCGTCGCCGTCGCCGGGGTGAAGACACCGGTGAAGCCGATGACGAATCAGTGGATGTTGTGGTCAAGGTTCGCGAACCGCGCCGTCGGGGCAGCGGGAGCGACGAGGTCACCGGCATTGAGGGCTCGACCCGGATGGAGGCCAAGAAGCAGCGCCGTCGGGAAGGTCGGGCTGCTGGGCGTCGCCGTACCCCAATCCTGAGCGAGTCGGAATTTCTGGCCCGCCGCGAAGCGGTGGATCGCAAGATGTTGATCCGCCAGACTGACGATTACTCGCAGATTGCCGTGCTCGAAGACGGTGTGCTGGTCGAGCATTATGTGGATCGCGCTTCAGCTGCGTCCATGATCGGCAATATCTACCTGGGTAAGGTCCAGAACGTCCTGCCCAGCATGGAGGCAGCCTTCATCGACATTGGCCGCGGACGCAACGCGGTGTTGTATGCCGGTGAGGTCGATTGGGAATCCTTCGGCGTAACTGGAGCAGACAAGAAGGTTGAGAAGGTCTTCAAGTCTGGCCAGACGGTGTTGGTGCAGGTGAGTAAGGATCCGGTTGGTGCCAAAGGTGCCCGCCTGACTTCCCACCTGTCGATCCCGGGACGTTATGTCGTCTATTCGCCCGGCGGTCACCTCTCGGGGATCTCGCGCAAATTGCCGGAGAACGAGCGTAAGCGGTTGAAAGGCATTCTGGACGAGCTGATCGATCCAGATGCTTCGGTGATCGTACGCACCGCCGCGGAGGGTGCCAGCGAGGAAGAACTGATTCACGACGTGAACCGGCTCAAGGCTCAGTGGGAAGTCCTGGAGAAGAAGTCCAAGACCACCACCGCACCCCAGATGTTGTACGCCGAGCCGGACTTGACGGTGCGAATCGTGCGCGACTTGTTTACCGAGGACTTCGCTTCACTGGTGATTGACGGCAACGGCGGCACCGAAGACGCCTACGACACGGTTGACGGGTACCTGCAATACGTGGCCCCGCATCTGGCCGAGCGGATTGAGCGTTGGGATCGGGGAACCAAGGGGGACCTCTTTGAAAACTTCCGGGTTCATGAGCAGGTTGCTAAGGCCCTAGAACGCAAGGTGTTCCTGGCCTCGGGCGGTTCGCTGGTCATCGACCGTACTGAAGCCATGACGGTGATCGACGTGAACACCGGCAAGTTCACCGGCACCTCAGGCAACCTTGAAGCAACGGTTACCTCCAATAACTTGGAGGCTGCTGAAGAGATCGTCCGCCAACTTCGACTGCGCGACATTGGCGGCATCATCGTGATCGACTTCA
>DHWU01000051.1:16741-22257 GCA_002413345.1 Propionibacteriaceae bacterium UBA5174
TCGACATGGTGCTGC
Source organism: Propionibacteriaceae bacterium UBA5174 (assembly GCA_002413345.1). GTDB lineage: Bacteria > Actinomycetota > Actinomycetes > Propionibacteriales > Propionibacteriaceae > Propionicimonas. The sequence goes on from DHWU01000051.1 coordinate 16,757, forward strand.
CCGCCAACCGGGAACTGTTGCTGCGACGCCTAGTCGAGTGCTTGGGACGTGACCGGACCCGCCATCAGGTGGCCGAGGTCACCTCATTGGGTCTGGTGCAGATGACCCGCAAGAAGATCGGCACCGGCCTGGCCGAGGCCTTCACTGTGCCCTGCGAAACCTGTAAAGGTCGTGGCTATCACGTCCACGATGCTCCGGTGGCTTCCCAGGCTCCGGCTGACGGTGGCGATCGAGACTTCGGACGGCGGCGCAGCGGTTCTGGTGGAGCAGGGCGAGGCGGGTCTTCAGCCAAGCGTTCGGGTCCTAAACCCGAACCGAAAGCAGACCAGCCCGAAGCTGAACCCGCCGAGCAGACTGTTTCCAGCGCCGAGAAGCCAGCCAAGGCTAAGAGCGCCAAGACTGGCAAATCTAACGCCAAGGCAAAGTCCAAGCCGAAGGATCTTCCGCAGACTGACGAGCCGAAGGCGATCGAGCCTGCGGTTGAGCCGAAGGTGATTGAGCCTGCGGTTGAGCCGAAGGTGATCGAGCCTGCGGTTGAGCCGAAAGTGATTGAGCCTGGCGTCGACCAGCTCTAACCACTGTCGCTTTACTGCACCAAACCAATAGCCAACCGGGGACGGTTCCGTCTTACGCCAGTTGATGGCGCTAAGCGGAACCGTCTTTCCGTGCGGGCAATGGCCCTAGGCCAGCCGGTCCGGAAAGGTCGGGCGAGACTACAGATCAGGGACAGTGGCCAATTCGTCCAGCCAGAGCTTGGCTGAAGTGTCCGAGGGGGCGCGCCAATCTCCACGGGGGCTGAGCGAGCCGCCGCGAACCACCTTGGGGCCATTCGGCAGTGCTGAGCGCTTGAACTGGGCGAAGCCGAAGAAGCGGCCGATGAAGACCTCCAGCCAATGTTTGATCTGGCCCAGGTCGTAGGCCACCTGTTCGTCGCGAGGGAACCCTTCGGGCCAGGCGCCTGCATCGGCGTCGCGCCAGGCATGCCAAGCCAAGAAGGCGATCTTGGAAGGCTTCATGCCCTTGCGCAGTACCTGGAAAAGGTTGAAATCCTGCAGGGCGTAGGGCCCAATGACCGCTTGGGTTGACTGCGGGGTTTCACCATCACCCACCGGCACCAATTCGGGGCTGATCTCGGTTTCCAAGATCGCCTTCAAGATGAGGCCGACCTCGTCGCTGAACTGAGCCGAGCTGATCACCCAGCGGATCAGGTGTTGGATCAAGGTCTTGGGCACGCCGGAGTTGACGTTGTAGTGGCTCATCTGATCGCCGACCCCATAGGTGCACCAACCCAGGGCCAACTCTGACAAATCGCCGGTGCCCAACACGATCCCACCCAGATGGTTGGCCAGCCGGAAGAGGTAATCGGTACGTAACCCGGCCTGAACGTTTTCGAAGGTTACGTCGTAGACCGATTCACCGTCTGAGAAGGGGTGATCAAGGTTGTCGAGCATCAGCTTGGCAGTGCCGGTGATGTCGAGTTCGCTGAAAGTGACCCCTAATGCTGTCGCCAGTGAGGTCGCGTTGTTCTTGGTGTGGTCGCTGGTGGCGAATCCGGGCATGGTGAAGGCGAGGATGTCGCTGCGCGGGCGTCCCAGTCGATCCATCGCGCGAGCTGCCACGATCAGGGCGTGGGTGGAATCCAGGCCTCCGGATACGCCGATCACAACCTTGGGCTGACCGATCTCACGCAGTCGTTGCTCCAAACCCGAGACCTGAATGTTGTAGGCCTCGAAACAGTCCTGGGCCAGGCGGTCGGGATCATCGGGTACGAAAGGGAAGCGGGCCACCTCGCGGGCTAACCCCAGATCACCGGACGGCGGGTTCAGCGCGAAGGTGACCGTGCGGTATTCGCCGGTGCGCGCCGCGTGAGTGCGGCGGTTATCGTCGAAGGTGCCTTGACGCAGCCGCTCTTGGACCAGCGAGCCAAGATCAAGATCGGCAATGCTCATTCGTGCCCCATCGGGGAACCGCTCTGATTCGGCCAGCAAAGTGCCGTTCTCGTAGATCAGGGTCTGGCCGTCCCAGCTCAGGTCGGTCGAGGACTCACCCTCGCCGGCGGCCGCGTACAGATATCCCGTCAGCAGCCGGGAAGATCCAGAGGCGCACAGCAGCTTGCGTTCCTCGGCCTTGGCCACAGTGATTGGGCTGCCGGACAGATTCGCGATTACCGTCGCACCGGCCAAGGCCGCCTCGGCCGAGGGCGGGATCGGCACCCACATGTCTTCGCAGATTTCTACGTTCAGCACAAAGCCAGGCAGGTCTTCGGCAGCGAACAACAGATCCGAGCCGAACGGGACGTCCTGGCCGGCGATGCGAATCTCGCCGGTAACGTCGTCGCCGCGGCCAATCTGACGGGCTTCGTAAAACTCGCGGTAGGTGGGCAGATACGACTTGGGCACCACGCCGAGCACCTGGCCATGCTGGATCACTACCGCGCAGTTGTAGACCCGATTCAGGCTCGCCAAGGGGGCGCCCACGATCAGGACACAACCCAGATCCTTAGTTTGGGGGACCAACCAGGCCAGCGCGTCCTCGGTGGCGGAAAGCACGGTGTCTTGCAGCAGCAGGTCTTCAATGGAGTAGCCGGTGAGATTGAGCTCGGGAAACACCGCCAGGCAGGCCCCGGCGTCCGCGGCTTCGCGAGCCTGAGTCAGCACCGCGGCGGCGTTCAGCCGGGGCTGGGCCAGCTTGATCGGCCCAGTGCAAGCGGCAACGCGGGCGAACCCGTGGGCGTACAGGTTGAAGAAGTCCATTGCTTGGCTCCTGGATCTGAGGTCGCAGCCAGTCTGCCACGTTGGGTCGACGCGGGTCTCAGGCTCGGGCAATGCGAAACTAAGACCATGAGTACCTCGATCCTGGAAACGCCGGACGGCCCGGCAGAACTGGTTGTGGATCCAGCCGATGAGCCAGCCGCGGTGCTGTTGCTGGGGCATGGTGCAGGCGGGGACGTGGATGGCTGGGATCTGCAGCTGCTCGCCGAGCGTCTGCCCGCCCTAGGAGTCACTGTGGCTCGGTTTCGTCAGCCGTACCGGGTGGCAGGACGAAAGATTTTCAGCTCCAAACCTGGCTTGGACCGAGCCTGGGCGGTGGCTTTAGCTTCAGCCCGTAAGAGTTGGCCGGAGCTGCCGCTGTTCACCGGTGGGCACAGTGCGGGCGCACGAACCGCCTGCCGTGGTTTTGCCGCAGGCCAGACCGGCTTGGTGCTGCTGTCCTTTCCGCTGCATCCACCAGGCAAACCGGACAAGTCTCGCGCTGCTGAGTTGATTGCCGCGGGCGCGCCCAGCCTGATCGTTCAGGGCACCAAAGATGGTTTCGGCACCCCCGATGAAATCCGGGCGGTCTTGGAGCGCAACGGATCCGTCGATGGCCGGGTAGTGGAATTGGTCGGGGCTGGACATTCGCTCGGGCCAACCGCTGCAACTACCGCAGCCCAGACCGCCGAGCGTGAGCGGTTGCTGATTTGGTCAGTGGCTGGCTTCGTTGAGGCAGCGCTGACTAGGCCAGGTTAAGCAACGGAGGTTGCTTCGCGGGCCAGCAGAGAGCGCTTGACGTCCAGCCCCCAGGCGAATCCGCCAAGGCTGCCGTCGCTGCGCAATACCCGATGGCAGGGCACGAAGAGCGCGGTCGGATTGTGAGCGCAAATGTTCGCCGCTGCCCGGACCGCTCCTGGACGGCCGAGCGAGGCGGCGAAGCCGGTGTAGGACAACGGTGTGCCCGGGCGGATCTGGCGCAGTCTTGCCCAGCCAGCCAGTTGGAGTTCAGTGCCGAGTTGCTGCACAGGTATGGCATTCACCGCCGCCAGGTCGCCGTCGTAGTAGGCGCCAACGGCATCAGTGGCAAAGCTGACCGAGATATCCGTAGGTGGCACTGCGGCCACGGTTGGGGGCCGGTCTTCAGGCCTTAACCGGTGCAGAATCTGATCGGCTTCGGGGTGCCAGCCCGAGGCCAGCACGACACCAGCCTCGACCAACACGGTGAAAGGCCCGTCCGGCGTAATCAGGGTGGCGATCTGCATTGTGAATCCTCTGCAGGTTTGGTGGCGGCATTTGGCCCCAGCATGGCAGCGGTTCCACCGCGGCGAAAGTGCATCGTTGGCAGCAATAGTTGGCTACAGATTGCCGCTGCCCTCTTCCGTGGGCAGTCATCGTTGCGGCGAGGTGGTGTTGGGAGAGTTGCCCCTACCGAAGCGCGAAGCTCGGCAGGCTACTCGCGGGGCTGGGCCTGGGACGGCTATTTTGGGCATAATTCGACCGATTGCTGCGGGTGTGCGGGTTGCGGCCGGTTTGACCCTCCACCGCACCGCAACGTAGTCTTGTCCATCGGTGTTTGCTGCGCTGGCGACTTGCCGCGCGCGACACCTTCAGCGGCTTCCATCCCCCGCGGATGGTGCTGTTCATACGGAAGCAAATGGGAAGTAGGTCCGGCGTGTACGCGATCGTGCGCAGTGGTGGCCGCCAGCACAAGGTTGCGGTGGGCGACATCCTGGAGATCGACAAGATCGAAGCCAAGGCGGGTGCCAGCCTTGCACTGACCCCACTGCTTCTGGTGGATGGCGATGAAATCACCGTAGATGCCAAGGCATTGGGTAAGGCGAGTGTCACCGCTGAGGTTCTTGGCGAGACCAAGGGCCCCAAGATCAAGATCATCAAGTTCAAGAACAAGACCGGTTACAAGAAGCGCCAGGGTCACCGCCAGCGGTACACCCAGGTCAAGGTCACCGGAATCCAAGGCTGAGGGGACTGACATGGCACATAAAAAGGGTGCATCGGCCTCACGCAACGGGCGCGACTCGAATTCGCAGCGTCTTGGCGTGAAGCGCTTCGGTGGTCAAGATGTGAACGCTGGCGAGATTCTCGTTCGTCAGCGTGGTACTCATTTCCACCCCGGTGACGGTGTCGGACGTGGCAGCGACGACACGCTGTTCGCGCTCCGTGCGGGCAAGGTTGAGTTCGGGACCCGTCGCGGTCGTAAGGTCGTCAACGTGGCCGAGGTCACTGCAGCGAGTTGATCGTTAGGACCTATTGAGTCGGTGGTCGCCCCCTTGGGGCGACCACCGATTTTTCGTTGTGGTGGGAAAGTGGGGGCGGGGTCGGGCTCAGTCGGAAGGGTTGTCCCGCCGGTATTGTCGACGAGTCAGTTCCCGGCTCCACACAGCCGTCCCGGCGAGGCCGAGGTTCATCACCAGCGGTAGCCAGTACTGCCACACGAGCCACTGTTGCGTGAACCACATAGCGAAGAGGCTGGCGAGGACAGAGAGCCCTGCGAGCAAGATGATGAGGGTGTTCATACGCACATGAAAGGTGTGTTTCTTTTTGTCCATCACCACTCCTTGGCGTCATGCTGGACTGTGGAGGTCAGTATCGATTTTCAGTCTAGGGCGAGACAAAAACTGCTTGCAACGCAGGGGAGAACGGTGTTTCGTGGAGGCGTGGAGCATCCATCCCGGATCGGTCTGAGAGCGTTTGAGGCTGAGCCGGACTGGTGCGCGGTCTGCGCTGAGG
>DHWU01000051.1:22593-37435 GCA_002413345.1 Propionibacteriaceae bacterium UBA5174
GATCGGTGCCGGCTCCCAAGCTGCCCGCCGACTCTTCTAGCGCAAGGCTAAATGATGGCCATTCCCTCTTTCGTCGATCAGACGCTGCTTACCGTTTCCGCTGGTAACGGCGGTAATGGCTGCGCCTCGGTGCACCGGGAGAAGTTCAAACCCCTGGGTGGTCCGGACGGCGGCAACGGCGGCAACGGTGGTTCGGTGATCCTGAAGGCCGATCCGAGTCTGACCACTTTGGTGGAGTACCACCGGCAGTCGGTCCGGCACGCCAACAATGGCCAGCCCGGGAAAGGCGATTTCGCTAACGGTGCCAATGGTGAGGACGTGATTCTGGCCGTCCCTGAAGGCACCGTGGTGAGCGACGCTGATACCGGCGAAGTGTTGGTTGACCTGACCGGTGTCGAGACTGAGGTCGTGATCGCCGCCGGTGGTCGCGGTGGTTTAGGCAACGCCGCACTTGCCTCGTCGTCGCGTAAAGCCCCTGGGTTCGCCTTGCTCGGCGAAGAAGGCGAAGCTCGCAAGATCAAGCTTGAGCTGAAAGTGATGGCCGATATTGGCCTGGTCGGCTTTCCCAGCGCTGGCAAGTCGTCGTTGATCGCGGCGATCTCTCGAGCTCGGCCGAAGATCGCCGATTACCCCTTCACGACGTTGATCCCGAACTTGGGGGTGGTGGTTGCCGGTGCGACCACCTTCACCGTCGCTGATGTGCCTGGTCTGATCGAAGGTGCCAGCGAAGGTCGAGGCTTGGGCCATGACTTTTTGCGACATATCGAACGTTGTCAGGCGATCATCCAGGTGATCGACTGTGCTACCTACGAACCTGGACGCGACCCGCTAACCGATCTGGACGTGATCGAGGCCGAACTGACCGCCCACGGCGGTCTGGAAGACCGGCCCCGGATGGTGGTCTTGAACAAGGTCGACATTCCCGATGCGGCCGAACTGGCCGAGTTAGTGCGGGCCGATCTTGAAGCCCGCGATTTGCCGGTCTTTCTGGTGTCGACCAAGACCGGTGAAGGTTTGAACGGGTTGAAGTTCGCAATGGCTGAACTGGTGGCCAAGCGGCGGGCTGAGGCTCCAGCGCCTGCGCCGAAGCGGATTGTGATCCGTCCGGCTCCGGTGGCTGGCACCGGCCCGCAATTCACGGTGGCCAAGCAGGGCGATGGTGAGGGTGGCTTCGTCTGGCGGGTTCGAGGCGAAAAGCCGGAACGCTGGGTGCGGCAGACCGACTTCACCAATGCCGAGGCGGTTGGCTACCTCGCTGATCGGTTCGCCCGGCTGGGGATCGAGGACGAACTACTCGCCTTTGGCGCGCTGGCCGGCGATGCAGTGGCGATTGGTGGTGGGGATAACCCAGTGGTCTTCGACTTCGCTCCGCAGGTGGAGGTTGGCGCCGAGATTCTCTCCCGACGCGGCGAGGATCAGCGGCTGATTTCTGACCGTCCCGCCGCCCAGCGGCGCCGGGTCAAGGACGCTGACTACCACGCCCGAAAAGACGCCGAGTCTGAAGCTGAGCAGTACACGCGGTTGGCCACCTCCGGGTGGGAAGATGAAGGTGATGACTGAGCAGTTGCGCGAGCAGATCACCAGCGCCCATCGGCTGTTGGTCAAAGTGGGGTCTTCCTCACTGACCAATTCCCGTGGCGGGCTGGATCCGTCGCGAATGGAACAGCTGGTTGAGGCGCTGGTTGCCGTCCGGGAACGGGGCCAGGATGTGGTCTTGGTGTCTTCGGGTGCGATGGCCAGTGGCATGAAGCCGTTGAAGCTGAAGCATCGTCCTCGCGATTTGGCCAGCAAACAGGCGGCGGCCTCGGTGGGGCAGGGCCTGCTAGTGGGCAGCTACGCCCGACTCTTCGCCAAGCATGGCCTCACTGTGGGTCAGGTGTTGCTCACGGTGGAAGACGTGGCTCGCCACGATCACTATCGAAATGCGCTACGTACCTTCACCCGGCTGCTCGAACTCGGTGTGGTGCCGATCGTGAATGAGAACGACACCGTGGCCACTCACGAGATTCGGTTCGGTGACAACGACCGGCTAGCTGCGTTGGTGGCTCACCTGGTCGGCGCAGACGCCATGGTGCTACTAAGTGATGTGGACGCCCTCTACACCGCCCATCCGAACACCCCAGGTGCTGAACAGATCTCGCTGGTGTCCGATATCGACGAACTTGAAGTGGACGTCGAGACTGGCGGTTCCGCCGTCGGGACTGGTGGCATGGCCACCAAACTCCAAGCGGCGCGGATTGCGACTTCGTCCGGGATTCCGGTGGTCTTGGCTACTGCGGAGGCTGCCGCAGAAGCGTTAGCGGGGGAGCCGGTTGGCACCCTGTTTTTGGCCACCGGAAAGCGCCGGGCGCGAAAGCTGCTGTGGCTGGCGTACGCCTCGGTCACTCAAGGTGAGCTGGTGCTGGACGCTGGCGCGGTACGGGCCGTGACCGAGGGCAAGGCCTCGCTATTGCCAGCGGGGGTAGTGGCGGTGCACGGTCAGTTTGAGGCAGGTGATCCGGTGAAACTGGTCAATGAAGCTGGCCAAGTGGTTGGCCGGGGATTGGTGAGTTACGACTCCAATGACCTGCCGGCGATGATTGGACGCACTACCCACGAACTGGCCGAAAACCTGGGGGAGAGCTTCGATCGAGCAGTTGTACACCGCGACGACCTGATTTTGGCGCGCAAGCCGAAGTCATGACCTTGGTGGTGGCCCTGGGTTGGGTGGCAGCCCTAGCCGGGATCACGCTGGGCGTACCGCAGGCCGTCCGGCTGTGGCGTACTCGCGATGTTGATGGCGTTTCCCTGCTGGCGTGGCAAGCCATGTTGGTGCTCAACCTGGGTTTCTTTACCCACGGGTTGGCAATCGGGCAGCCGAACATGATCTTGACCAATTTGTTGGCCTTGGTCTCGACCGTTCCAATCCTGATTCTGCTCGCTAAAGGGCGTGGCCGGGTGGCGGTGGCGGTATTGGCGCCGCCCTTGCTGGCTGCGGCGCTGATCATTGCTGGCGATCTTTGGTTGGGCAGCGTGGCCTTCGGCGTGTTGGTGGTAACCCCGATCGTCTTGGTGAACCTTGGGCAGGGTGCGGAGCTGGTGCGGGCGCCTCAGGTGAGCGGGGTTTCGCCGCTGTACCTGATCTTTGGCGTAGTCAACCAGGCGTTATGGCTGGCTTGGGCGTTGCTGGTCCCTGATTCGGGCACGGCGATCGGAGCCGCGGTATCGCTGGCCATGATTGCCTTCAATCTGTTGTGGTGGGGCCTGCGTCGGCTTGGATTGCGCCCCTTCTTCGTCTCAACTGAGTAGTTGTCCTGACTGCACTGGGGGAGCCAGGTCGTATCCTGGGCGGCATGACCTTCGCCGAACAAGCCGTCGCCGCCAAAGACGCCAGCCGCGCACTGGCCACGCTCAACCGAGATGCCAAGGACGCCGCGCTGCAAGCCATGGCCCGCACGCTCTCGATTGCCGCCCCCAGCGTCCTGGCTGCCAATGCACTTGATGTCCAGGCCGCTCAGCAGGCTGGTACTAGCGCAGCGATGGTTGATCGGTTGGCTCTGAACCCGTCGCGGATCGGTGGCATGGTTGCGGGCTTGCGTTCGCTGGCTGGTCTACCTGATCCGGTTGGGGACGTGATTCGAGGTTGGACCAATCCCAATGGAGTTCGGGTGCGTCAGGTGCGGGTGCCGTTCGGAGTGGTGGGCATCATTTACGAAGCTCGTCCTAATGTGACCGCCGACGCTGCAGGCATCTGCTTGAAGTCGGGTAACGCGGCATTGCTGCGGGGTTCCTCTTCAGCGATCAACTCCAATCGCGCGGTGATCGCCACGCTCCAGGCTGGTCTGGCAGAGGTCGGACTGCCCAAGGAAGCGATCCAGTTAGTTGAGGGCGACCGTGAGGTGACCGCCGAAATGATGGCTGCTCGTGGCCTGATCGACGTCCTGATTCCTCGCGGTGGAGCTGGCCTGATCAACGCGGTCGTCGAAGGTTCCAAAGTGCCGGTGATCGAGACTGGCACTGGAAACTGCCACCTGTACGTCGATGCCACGGCCGATGTCGACATGGCGATCGAGATCATGCTCAATGCCAAGGCGCAGCGGCCGAGCGTGTGCAATTCACTCGAGACCGTGTTGGTGCACGCCGAGATTGCTGCGAAGTTCCTACCGAAGGCTCTGGCAGCCTTGGCCGACGCGAACGTCACCGTGCACGGAACTCCGGCGGTGGCTGATTTCTCTGGCGCCGTGGTGCCGGTCGAACAGCACGAATTCGAGGCGGAGTATTTGTCGCTGGATCTGGCCTGCGATGTGGTGGATTCGATCGATGCCGCGCTGGCCCATATTCGCCAGTATTCGACCGGGCATTCCGAGACCATCATTACTGACGATCGTCGCGCTGCGGAGAAGTTCACCGCCGAGGTGGACGCTGCTGCGGTGCTGGTGAATGCATCTTCACGGTTCGTCGATGGCGGCGAGTTCGGTTTCGGGGCTGAGATTGGGATTTCGACCCAGAAGTTGCACGCTCGAGGTCCGATGGGGCTACCGGAAATGACCACCACAAAATACGTGATCGACGGCCAAGGCCAGATTCGCGAGTGACCCACGGCTGCTTGGCGGCAGGTGGTGCGCAGCGGGCTGGCGTGTAGGATCCGCGAAGGTCGGCACTCAACGATGCGTCGGTGACGCAGGAGGGTCTTGTCCAGATGAGCGAAACACCTCTGGTTTGGTCTGCGGACGGGACCCGGCGTCAGCGACTCGGGGTGATGGGCGGCACTTTTGACCCGATCCATCATGGCCACCTAGTGGCGGCCAGCGAGGTTCAGGCGCTCTTTCAGCTCGACGAAGTGGTCTTTGTGCCTACCGGCGAACCGTGGCAGAAGGTTCACAAGGCGGTGTCTCAGGCCGAAGACCGCTACCTGATGACCACGATCGCCACTGCGTCCAACCCGCGTTTCTCGGTCAGCCGGGTTGATATCGAACGGCCCGGCCTTACCTACACCGTGGACACCTTGAAGGACATTCGAGCCGCGCGTGGGCCCGAGATTGACTTGTACTTCATTACCGGTGCCGATGCGCTCAGCCGAATCCTGACCTGGAAGGGCGTGGACGAGCTCTTCGATCTCGCCCATTTCGTGGGGGTCTCGCGACCTGGGGTGGCATTGGACCCCGGAGATATCACGCATTTGCCCAGTGACAAGGTCACATTGGTGGAGGTGCCAGCCTTGGCGATAAGCTCGACGACCTGCCGTGGGCGAGTCGCCGAGGGTTTGCCGCTTTGGTATTTGGTGCCTGACGGCATCGTGCAGTACATCGCCAAACGCGGTCTTTATCGAAGGGAAACTACTAAGTGAGTGCCAGTGTCGAAGCCATCGAGTTGGCCAAGCTTGCCGCCCGAGCCGCTGTGGAGAAGAAAGCTCTGGATCCGGTGGCCTTCGATGTCTCGGATCGGCTGGCGATCACCGATCTGTTCTTGGTCGTGGCCGCGTCCAATGAGCGCCAGGTCGGCGGTGTGGTTGACGGCATCGAAGAGGCGATGCTCAAGATTGGTCGCAAGCCAGCTCGCCGTGAAGGTGATCGGGAGAAGCGTTGGGTGCTGTTGGATTACGTCGACATTGTGGTCCACGTCCAGCACAGCGAGGAGCGCACGCTCTACGCCTTGGAGCAGTTGTGGAAAGACTGCCCAGCGATCGATCTTGGTGAGCTCGAACCAGCCCCTGCGGGCTGATGGCCGCACGGGAAGTGATCCTGCTTCGGCATGGGATCACCGATTGGAATGGTGCCGGACGGTTTCAGGGCCATGCTGATGTGCCGCTGAATGCGGACGGACGGGCTCAGGCCAGCAGAGCCGCCGAGGCGATGGCGAGTCTGGGAATCGGGCGGATCATCTCTTCAGATTTGAGCCGAGCCGCAGCCACTTCCGAAATTGTGGCGGACCGACTCGGGCTCGAGGTCAGCTTTGACGCCCAATTGCGGGAAATCAACGTCGGGTCTTGGTCCGGGCTGACCATGGACGAAGTGGGCAAGGCTAATCCTGATTTTTGGCCCTCCATTGCGCAAGGCCGAGATTTTCGGCGTTCGCCAATCGGAGAGACTGGCACCGAGGCTGGTAACAGGGTTGCGGCGGCAATCATCGAACAAGCGGCTGCCGCTCCAGACGACGAGGCTTTGCTAGTGGTGGGACATGGGATGACCACCCGAGTGGCGTCCATGTTGTTGTTGGGGCTGACGTACGCCGAGTTCAGACTGTTCGCAGGTTTGGGGAACTGCCAATGGGTGGTGCTCAAGCCAGGGGCACCGCACTGGCGGATGATCGCTTACAACCGCAGTAGCTAACCAGCAGCGCTTGGGCTGCGGGCGTCGGGAGACTGGATTTGGTGAGCTCGGTGACCTAATACACTGGGCGACGGTATGCCACGACAGCGAACCTAACTGGGTCATCCCGCGGAGGAAAATCAGTGAGCCCGTACAGCAATCAAAAGACGATCACTTTCGTCGTGCCGTGTTTCAACTCGGCCGACTACATGGACCACTGCATCAGTTCGCTGCTGATCGGTTCCACAGACATTGAGATCGTCATCGTCAACGACGGATCGGTCAAAGACAACACTGCCGAGAAGGCTGATCAGTGGGCTGCCCAGCATCCTGACCTGATCAAGGTGATTCACCAGGAGAACAAAGGCCATGGCGGTGCCGTGATGGCTGGCCTACGTGCCGCCACCGGGGTCTACTTCAAAGTGGTTGATTCTGATGACTGGCTGGACCGTGACTCTCTTGGCGTGATGATGAGCAAGCTGCGTCACTTCATTTCCACTGGCAGCCCGGTGGATCTGGTCGTCGCCAACTATGTCTACGAGCACACCTACACCGGCACCCGCAAGGTCATTCGCTACCGCGGTGCGTTGCCGCAGAACCGCGTGTTCACTTGGAACGAAACTGGGGTCTTTGGCCCGGGGCAGAACATCTTGATGCACTCGGCGATCTACCGCACCCAGGTGTTGATCAACTCCAAGATCGAGCTGCCCGAGCACACCTTCTACGTGGATAACATCTTCGTGTATGTTCCGCTGCCCTTTGTGCAGACGCTCTACTACCTACCGGTGAACTTGTACCGCTATTTCATCGGACGTGACGACCAGTCGGTGAACGAGAACGTGCAGATCAGCAGGTTGGACCAGCAGATGCGGGTCACTCAGGTCATGGTGGACGCCGTGAAGCTGCCCGAAGGTGCTGGTAACCGCAAGCTGGCCAGGTACATGGCTGGCTACTTGGGTTTGATCGTGTCGGCATCGTCGATGTTCGCGCTGCTGGAGGGCACTTCGGACGGGCTGAGGCAGCGCCGGGAGATGTGGGAGCACATTGATTCGGTCGACAAGGAGCTCAAGGTGCACCTGGGTTTCCGGCAGCCATTGGTGCTTGCGGCAAACTTCCCTGGCGCGCCGGGCCGAGGGCTCTCTGTGGCTCTATACCGCCTAGCCAAGAAGATCTACCGCTTTAGCTGATCGATTAGGCCGCGTTGCTTGGTTGCAGTGGTGAGTGGTCGCGCCTAGGCGACTGGTTCGGCGTCCTCGTGCTGCTGGCTGTCGTGGTAGTCGGGATGAACCCGGGTCAACACGACAACTCCGGCGATCGCCGCGGCCCCAAGCAGGATCATTAGGGATCCTGCCATCGGCGTCAGTTGGCTGCCTTCGTGCAAGACGGCGATTCCGAAGATCACCGCGACCACCGGGCTAGTGGCGGTCATTGACCCCACCACGATTTCGGCCGGTCCAGTGGCGTAGCCCTGCTGCACCATCAGTCCGGCAAGCATGCTGCCTACGATCAAAGCGGCACCGATGACCCAAATCAGCGGATCGCGCCACCAGTCGGAGTCGCTACTGGAATAGTCGATGATCGATTTCACCAAGGCTGCTTCGAGCCCGTAGAACAGAGCACCGCCAGAGGCCCAGAACAGTGAGCGCCAAGGTTTTGGTCCACGGGTGCCGAGCATCACGAAGACCGACACTGTGGCGTAAACGATCCCGGCGGCGATGGCCACCGGGATCAGGCTGAGGCTGCCAGCTGGGGCGCTGTGAGCGGCCACCACCAAGACGAAGCCGAAGGTCGCCAATACAGTGATGCTGGTCGCTAAGGCGGTGAGATGGAAGCGGGACGAACCGCGCGATTTGGACGCCAGGATCACTGACCAAGGGAAGGCGAGCAGTCCCACCGGCTGCACGATCGAGACCGGCGCCATCGTCAGGCCGAGCACCTGGAAGACCAGCGAGACACCCATCAGGCCAAGACCGGCCCACCAGTTGGGTTCCTTGATCAGTCGGAGAAGCTCCTGGCGATTCATTCGCTTCTTGGCGTGGTTCTCCTCAACCTGCTCACCGACTGCGGAGTGTTGAACCTTCGCCGACAAGGCAAAACAGAAGGATCCGACTACGCCCAGCGCGATCGCGACGGGAATGTTCTGGATCAACCGCGTGTCCTTATCTCCTGGGCGAAGTTTGCCCGCTGGCCGATTCTAGCCGGTGAGCAGGACACGAGCGGCCTAAGCGTGACCGAGCCGGGTGATCACTCGACTCGGTCACACCGCCAATCCGGCATAGGTCAATCGGGGACTCCTGAGCCACCTAGCTGAATGCGTGTGACCAATCAGACGAAGGTGACCTTGACCTGGGCGCCGCTGATATCGGCGCTGGCCCTGGTTATTGTGGTTTCGAAGGTGTGCCGGGTGCCTTTGGCATCGGATGCGGTGGCCTTCAAGTTCATCTTGAACCAGGCCACTGCACTGCCAGCGGGTTCAAAGATGCTCTCGTGGCTCAGAATGTAGAAGTCTTCGGTCTTGATTGCATCGGCGCCTTTGGTGATCTCCCACTTCACTTTGGTGGGGGTAAAACCGGCATCGAGGATGCCAAAGCCGCAGCCAGCAGGAGTGAGCGTGTCTTGGTTCAGACACTCCTTTAGTTTGGCCTGTGCTGCGGCCCGCACCTCATTGGTTCCTTCGGTGGTCAGTTCCGCTCTGGCCCGGGTGTAACCAGAGGTGAAGGAGACCACCAAGTCGGCATCGGTCACCCTCACCCGGTCGTTGATTGCGGCGAGGGGATAGTCACCAGGCAGTAGCTCAAGCAGTCGTTTGTTAGCGATTGGAATGCCGTTGATGGTGACCAGCGACTGATCGTCATCGAGAGTGAAGGTGGTGGTTGGAGACTCCAGTTTCCAGCCGTCTGCGGTATTGATCAGTAGCACCTTTGCGGTGGTCTCCATGCCGCCGATCTTGTAGGTGGCCCAAGCGGAATCGTTGGCGCCTTGACTCAGCCGGATGTCAGTCAGCGGGGCGTGGTCGAGTGCACTTCGCAAGGTCGAGTCATTGATGAAGGTCGTATCGATTGGAGCAGATAGCCCCTGGGCCACCGCAGCCGCCGAGTCACCCCTAGCCAACGCGTCAAAATATGCCTGAACGGCCACCTTTTGATAATTCCAATTGATGGCCGAGATTATCTGCGGGATCGCCTGGGGGCTGATGATCAATAGGAAGGGCATGAGCATTAGCGGCAGCACGATCAGCCCGCGCCGCTGCGCGGCAGTGGGAGTTGTCTTAACGGTTACGATCGCGCCACGGCGTCCAGTGATTGGGGGTGCACTAGGCGGGGAGAAAGCGATGAAGTCCGGCTGGTTGGTGCCAGTGACGTCTTCGGTGGCCATCGTTTCCCCATTTCTAGGTGCATTGCAAAGCGGCTTCGGCTGCCGACCTGATGGCATGATGAATTGGCTCAGCACGCGCGAATGGGCAAAGGGTACTAGCAATAACCCAGGTGTCTTGATTCGGCCAAACTGGCCGACCGGGATCGAGTAGGACTGCATTTTGAATGCAGGAAGTCGGTTCCGTTCGGGCTCCCTACGTCCCTGGGCGCCGAGAACTGCCCGGCGTCCCAGTCAAGCTCAAGGCGCGCCGCTGCGCTGATGGTTGGTGGGCTCTGGTGAAGCGATGTAGCCTTGGTTGCTGGGTCCGATCTCCTTTCCATCTAAAAGGAGCCCGGATCAAGGCCCGTCCTCGTGTTCCACCACTTGGGCGGGCCGTTCTGCGTCCTGAGCTGGCGATGGAGAAGGTTCGAATCCGCAGGCTGAATCACAAAAGCCGCCACCCTGACGGGCGACGGCGTTTGTGGAGCTAAGGGGATTCGAACCCCTGACCTCTTCCATGCCATGGAAGCGCGCTACCAACTGCGCCATAGCCCCAATGTCCCCTGCGGGACGGAGCCATACTCTACCCAGCCGGTGGGGCAAACGGAAATCGGGTGCAGCCCAGCTGGCCAGTGGGCATTCCCCGGGGAGAGGTTAGGCAGATGGCTCGGCCTAGCGGGCAGCAAACCAGGCCAGGAATAGTTGGTGGACGGTGATCAGTAGGGCCAGGAGCGTGAGACCTAGGCCCCAGGCCCCGAGCACGTCAGTGAGCCAGTGGTGGCCCAGGTAGACCCGGCTGGTGCTCATTGCGGCACTCCAGCTGAGCGCTGCAACTACGGCGGCGATTCGCAGCCACGCCTGCCGAGCCAACCAAACCGTCAGATAGGCCAACATGCCAGTGACTGCGACGCTGTTCAGCGTGTGCCCTGACGGAAAAGAAAACTCTGGCTCGTAAGGGGCGACCGCGTCGACAAAAGGTGGTCTTGGCCTGGCGAAGGCGACTTTGAGCCAACTGGTTAGGTTCACCGAAAGAATCGGAGTGATCGCCATCAGCACCCAGACCGACCACCTACGGTAAGCCACAAACAAGACGGCGGTGAGCGCCAGTCCGATGATCAGCATCGGGACGGTGCGGCCCAAGTTAGTGAAGGCAGTGACTGCGGCGTCCAAATCGGGGGAGCGGACGGTTAGGAACCCGTCCAACATCGGCCGGTCAAGCTGCGCCAGGCCCGTTCGGGAGTCGATTGAGGCGATCACCCAAGCGGTCAGGCCCAGTAACACGATTACGCAGGCTCCGCCCACACCAACGGTTCGGCGAGGTGAGGCAATCCGGGACTCGTCACAGTTTTCGGCGGCGTCCTCAATATTCCCCACGCCGGTGAGGCTACCTAATCATCGGTAGTACTGGAATCAGGGCTTGCGCATCGGTGGTTGGGTCGGGTGAGGTAGATCCCATCCTCAGAAGACAACGAAAGCAGGCAGGCATGACCGTTAGCTCAGCACAGGCCCACTGGGAAGGCTCACTGATCGAGGGCCAGGGCGAGATTGAGTTTCTCAGCTCAGCTCTAGGCAGCGTCGAGGTGGATTGGAAGTCCCGCGCAGGTGAAGGCGGTCACACCACCACGCCAGAGGAGCTCATCGCAGCCGCTCACTCGGCGTGCTACTCGATGGCCCTGTCGCATGCTTTGGCCGGAAATGGCACTCCGCCAGCGAGCGTGGACACCAAAGCCGACGTCACTTTCGTTCCCGGTCAGGGCATCACCGGCATCCTGCTCACAGTTAAAGCGGCTGTGCCTGGTCTGACCGCCGAGCAGTTCGCCACCTTTGCCGCCGACGCCAAGACTGGTTGCCCAGTTTCGGCAGCGCTCACTGGCACCACCATCACCCTGGACGCTGTTCTGGTCTAAGCCAAGTCGCCGACGGGCGGTGCTTTGTGGATCGGTTCACAAAGCACCGCCCGTCTGGTGCGATAGCGGGGTTTGTGTGTCGTAATAAGCTACGGCCATGACCTATCCGGTTCCGGTGAGTAACAGTTGGGGGATGTCTCCCTTTTTGGTTGATATTGGGGACATTCACTGCACCTCAGATGAAGTGATCACGCCAGCGGGACGACGTCCGATCAGGTCGGTATCTTGGGAATTCCGGGACCTATCTAGAACTGTCCGAGTGACTCCGGCTTGGGCAGTGACATTGGCAGTGGTGGGGGTAGTACTGGCGTTGCCGTTTCTTCTTATCTTTCTGCCACTCGGTGTGCTGGGTCTGCTGAGCCTGCTTTTCTTGATCGCCAAGGAAGACCGGACGACCGGGTGGGTGGTCGTGGGGGTACACGGCCATGGCCTGAATTATCAGATCCAGCTGCCAGCACTATCGCCTGGACAAGTGGTCGACTACGGTTCGCGAGTGAATTACGCGCACTCACTTTCCGAGCTCTACTGAGTCGCTGAGCCGTCCCAGCCCAGTTTCGGGTCAGACCGCTGAGGCCCGCCAGATTCGGCTGAGGTAATCCCGCATTGATCGGTCCGAGGAGAAGAAGCCGCTGCGGGCCACGTTCAGAATCGACGACTTGGTCCAGCCCTCAACATCGGCGTAGGCGGCTTCCACCTTGGCTTGAGCCTCGAGGTAGGGCTGGAAGTCGGCCAGCGCCATGAATCGGTCTTCGTACAGCAAGTTCGAAACCACCGGCTCGAAGGTGCCCCGATCTCCGTTGGAGAACGCTCCAGAAGCGATCAGATCGATGGCCCGCTTCAGTAGCGGGTTGCTTTCGTAATACTCGCTTGGACGGTAGCCACCAGCCTGCAACTCGACTACTTCTGGTTCGGTCATGCCGAAGCCGAAGAAGTGGGCATCACCTACCAGTTTGCGGATCTCGACGTTCGCGCCGTCGTCGGTGCCGATGGTCAACGCACCATTGAGCGCAAACTTCATATTGCCAGTGCCAGAGGCTTCCATGCCGGCGAGTGAGATTTGTTCGCTGAGGTCGGCGGCCGGAATGAGCTTTTCGGCGAGAGTGACGTTGTAGTTGGCCGGAAAAGCCAATTTGATTCGTCCATTGACCAGTGGGTCGGCGTTGATTACCGTGGCGACGGAGTTGATCAGGTAAATGATTTCCTTGGCCATCCGGTAGCCGGGGGCGGCTTTGGCGCCGAAGATTACCGTCCGTGGCGTGACTGATGCCGGATCCAGTTCGCCGGAGACGATCTGTTCGTACAGACTCACCACGTGCAGCACTTTTAGGGTCTGCCGCTTGTATTCATGCAGCCGTTTGACCATCACATCAACTAGGTGATCAGCGGGCAGGTCAATGCCGTCCCGGGCTTGCAGTAAGTCAATAAGCCGAGTCTTGTTGGCCTGTTTGGCGTCGCGGAAGGCTTGTCGGAAGTCCTCGTCTTCGGCGAATGGTTCGAGTTCGGCCAACCGATCCAAGTCGTTGACCCAGCCGGGCCCGAGAGTGTCGGTGATCAACTTGGACAGTGCCGGGTTGGCCAGTTTGATGAATCGGCGCGGGGTGACGCCGTTAGTCACATTGGTGAACTTGTCGGGCCAGTATTCGCTGAACGCAGGCAGTAGCTTGTCGCGAAGCAGCTGCGAGTGCAGTGCGGCCACGCCGTTGACCTTGGTGGCTGCGATGGTGGCCAGAAAAGCCATCCGCACCTGCCGGGACGGGAAGTCGGTGATGATCGACATCGCCCGCACCTTCATCTCATCATCGCCATAGCGCTGGCGCACTTCGGCCAGGAAGTCGTCGTTGATCCGATAGATGATTTCTAGGTGGCGGGGGAGTAGGCGTCCCAGCAACTCGGCCGGCCATACTTCCAGCGCCTCGGGCAGCAGGGTGTGGCAGGTGTAGGCGAAACACTGCTTGGTGATCTCCCAAGCTTCATCCCATTCCAGCTTCTGCTCATCGACTAGCACCCGCATCAGCTCGGGCACTGCGATCACCGGGTGGGTGTCATTGAGCTGAAAGATTATTCGCTCGGGCAGGTCGTGCCAGTCGAAATCGTCTTCCAGCCCCTGATCAATGAAGTCGCGGATCGAGCAGGCCACGAAGAAGTACTGCTGCTGCAGGCGAAGCTCCTTGCCCTGCGGAGTTGAGTCTTCGGGGTAGAGCACCTTGGTGATGTTCTCGGCAAAGGTCTGGGCCCGGACGGCCTCGGCGTAGTCGCCGGAGTTGAAGATGGCTAGGTCGAACGCTTTGGTGGCTTGAGCGCTCCACAGCCGCAGGGTGTTCACCCGGCCGTTCTGGTAGCCCGGCACCATGTAGTTGTAGGGAATACCGAGCACATTCCAACTGGGTACCCAGCGGGAACGTTGCGTGCCTTCATCGTCGTAAGTCTCGGTGTGGCCACCGAAATCTACTTGGACGGCAGCTTCGGGGTGTGGGAATTCCCAGGGGCTGCCTAGGGCCAGCCAAGTGTCTGGCTGTTCAACTTGGCGTCCATCGACGAAGGTCTGTTTGAAGATGCCGTATTCGTAGCGGATCCCGTAGCCGATGCAGGGCACGCTCATCGTGGCCAGCGAATCGATGAAACAGGCAGCCAGGCGACCGAGGCCGCCATTTCCCAAACCGGGCTCAACTTCCTGGGCGCGCAAGGTGGCCAGGTCGAGCCCGCAGGCGTTCATCGCGTTTTCGGCGATCTCATTCAGGTCAGTGCCGAGCAAGGCGTTACCAAGTTGGCGTCCCAGCAAGTATTCGGCCGACAGGTAGCCGATGGTCTTGGCCTTGGACGCTCGCTGGTGGCGCATGGTCTCAAGCCAGCGGGCCATCAGGTAATGCCGCACGGTGCGGGCTAGGGCGAGGTATTGGTCGTTGACGGTGGAACGTGACAGGGCCACGCCTTGGCCGGTGTTGAGTTCACGGAGGAACTCTTTGACGAAGCCATCTACCGAGTGCGGCGCCGCGGCCACCGGGGCCAACGCTAACGGATGCGTTGGTGGGAACATCGGGCCATGGTGGTGACTGGCAGTCAGCGGGTTCTCGTCGGCCGGGACTCCTGCGGGCACGATGTTGGCACTCATACCGCACACCGTAGCCGGGAGTGGTTACGACGATGAAACTCAGATGGTGAACAGCGGCGCTTTGGGCCAACTGGTGAACTAGGGGCCCAGATTGATTACCGGCGCTGTCTGGGGTTGTGGTCAGGGTGCGGGTGGCTGGTTTTGTGATGGTGGCCAATTGGGTGGGTAGCCCGGTTGGTTGTTGG
>DHWU01000031.1:0-177 GCA_002413345.1 Propionibacteriaceae bacterium UBA5174
TCTTGGTCTGACCCTCGAACTGCGGATCGGCCAACTTCACCGAAATGATCGCGGTCAAGCCTTCGCGAATGTCATCGCCGGAGACCCGATCTTCGCGCTTCTTGATCATGCCCCAGGTCTCGCCCCACTTGTTGACCGTGTTGGTCAGTGCGGCGCGGAAGCCTTCTTCGTGGGTGC
>DHWU01000031.1:456-9421 GCA_002413345.1 Propionibacteriaceae bacterium UBA5174
TGTTGATGGTGTTGGCGAAGGTGTGGACGCTCTCGTTGAACGAGGTGTTCCACTGCATCGCAACTTCCAAGCTCATCTTCTGTTCGGCAGCGGCAGCGTCGATCGCGATCACCGAAGAGTTGATGGTCTCCTTGTTCCCGATCAAATACTTCACATAGTCGATCAGGCCGTCGGCGTACTGGAAGGTCTGCTCACGCTGAGTGCTGACCTCGGCGTCCTCGTCGTCTGGGTCAACGTTGGCGGTGCGACGGTCGGCGATGGTGATTTTCAAACCCTTGTTCAAGAACGCCATCTCGCGAAAGCGGGTGACCAAGGTGTCGTAGGAATAGCTCGTGGTCTCAAAAATCGTCGGGCTGGCATAGAAGGTAACGGTGGTTCCGGTGTCGTCCACCTTCTCCAACTGCTCCAAGGTGTCGACCGGGTCACCCAAGGTGAAGGCCTGGCGCCAGTGGTAGCCGTCGCGGTGCACATCAACAATCAGTGAATCGGACAAGGCGTTCACCACAGAGACGCCAACACCATGCAGACCACCGGAGACCTTGTAGCCACCATCGCCGAACTTGCCGCCGGCGTGCAGCATCGTCAGCGCCACGGTGAGTGCAGAGATCTTCTCCTTGGGGTGTTCTTTCACCGGAATGCCGCGACCGTTATCGATCACTCGGATTCCGTCACCATCGAGCAACTCCACCAAGATCGCATCGCAGTAGCCAGCTAGGGCTTCATCGACTGCGTTGTCGACCACTTCGTAGACCAGGTGATGCAGACCGCGTTCGCCGGTGGACCCGATATACATACCGGGTCGCTTCCGTACGGCTTCCAATCCTTCCAGGACGGTGATCGCCGAGGCGTCATAGTTACCTTCGGCCACTTTCGCGGCGTCGGTGGCGGACAAGGTGACGCTGGGGTCCTCGGTCACTTGTTTTCCCCTCAAACGTAAGAATGGCCACCGAAGTCGCAGACTCGGCGGCTCAGACAGGAACAGGGCCATGTTACTCGATCATGGGCATCGATCCGGGCACCTGAGACCCAAAATCGGCCTTAGTTAGCCTTTCAAGCCACTGTGTAGCCGCTGCCAGGGGCCAGCGCATGGGCGGATACGGACCTTGGGGCCCTGTCGCGCCAAATCCGCCCCGCACCCTGGATGACCCCGAAACTACTTACCGAGATTGGCCCCCAATGGGTGACTGCGCCGACGGTGCCGCACTACTTACCATCAAAGAGTGGTTAGATCGCCGATCCGTGGGATCAGGGCAGAGTCGGTTTCCTCAACTGAGAAACCGGCCGCTCGGCGCGCCATTGTTGAACCCAAACCACCGGCGCCAGCGCCCGTGGTGATCGACGAAATGGCCGTCCCAGTTTTCGGAGCGGCCGAACGCCAATTGGTGTTCGCCTATCTGGCTACCGGGATCGTGGTGTTGTTCATGATTGTCGCGCTGCCCGCTTTGCTCGGCATGGTGCGCAACTTCTGATCGGTCGTCTAGCCGTAGGTATCGCGGGGTCCGCGGCCAGCCACTGAGCGGCGGCCCTTCTTCCAGTTTGGTGCCGCCGGTCCAACCACGGCCACCCTGGTCACCGACCCTTGACCGAGCGCTTCATTGAGAACGGCCACCAACTGCGGGGCCATCGTGCGCAGGGACGCCGCCCAGGTGGATGACTCTGCGCGAACCGTCAGCACACCATCAGCGAAATGTTCCGGCTCGCAGTGCGCGGCATTCACCGGCCCGACCAATGTGGTCCAACGGTTTAAGAGTTGATGCACGTTGAGGTCCTTGGTCCAACCCTGCGCGTCCATTACTTCGCCGAGTAGTTCACCGATTGGAGTCGGTCCGTCAGTTGATGGAGTCGACTTTGTCTTGCGCCGCGGCTTCGGGGACGCCCCACGCGCAGCCCGGGCGATCTGTTTGGCCAGATCAAATCCGCGCGGGTCGTGTTCGGGGGAGTCACTCACCCTGCAATCTTCGCAGAGGTCGCCAGCGTTCGACACCGCCGCATCTCCAACATATTCGCGGCAGAAATGGTTCTATGTTCAAGTCACACTTACCCATCTGAAAGGTCAACGACGATCATGCGGGTTTCACGAATAGTCGCCACCATCGCCGCGACAGCGGTCGCGCTAGCGATTCCAATTGGCCAGGCCCAGGCAACCCCGGCCGTCCAAGTGGAGTACTCAACGTCGTGTGGACGAGTCACGGCGATCTCCAGCTCAACCGAACAAGTTTCGGTCTACTACGGCCCCTCAGCATTGTCGACCGATCTCGCGGCCGCCGATGGGACGTTGGTGCTTGGGCAATCTGAGGTCGGCACCATCGCCACCACAAAGTCCACCCTCTACGTAACCGCCCATCCCTTCGGCAGCACGCCTACTGAATGGACCGTCAAGGCACTGACCGTTCCGCAGAACTGCACCTCGTCCCACCCGAAGATCACCATCAGCGGCACCACGCGGGTGGGAAGAACCCTCAAAGCTAATCTCGGAAACTGGGCACCAAAACCCCTCTTCTTGACCTACACCTGGTATCGCTCAGGCAAGGTGATCGCTGGGGCACAAAACTCGACCTACAAGCTCACCTCAGCTGACAAGGGGAAACACGTCAAGGTGAAAGCTAACGCCACCTTCGTCGGGTACAAGAGCGTCAGTAGTACCTCGAAGTCGACCACGGCGGTCAAGGTCGGCTTTCTCAAGACCAGCACCCCCAAGATCAACAACTACGAGTGGGAAGCTACGGCCAAGCCGGGTTCGTGGACACCAACTCCGGTGAAGTTCGCGTACCAGTGGTACGTCGGCACCAAGAGGATCAAGGGTGCAACCAAGGTCAACTTCGGTATTCCGACGTCATATATCGGCAAGCGGATCAAGGTTCGAGTGACCGGCAAGAAGAGCGGGTACACGACAGTGGTTCGCTATTCGAAGTCCATCCTGATCACGGCATCTGCCTGAAGACCCCGTCTGGTTGCAGGCCCGCTCAGAACTGAGCGGGCCTGCAACAATTCAAGTCACGACCGCCGGTTCGACCGAACCCGCGCTAACCGCGAAGTGCTGCCCACTCAGTGATGGCGGCACATCGGCAGCAACAGCGGCAGTGATCAGCACCTGTTCGGCCACTCTCACCAATCCGGCCAGCCGATCCCGACGGGTCTCGTCCAGTTCGGCAAACACGTCATCGAGGATCAGCACTGGCTCAATACCGTCCGATCGCAATAGGGCGAAGGCCGCCAAACGCAGGGCCAACGCGAACGACCACGACTCACCGTGGGAGGCGTAGCCTTTTGCTGGCAACTCACCCAAGCCCAAGACAATGTCGTCACGGTGGGGACCGACCAGGCACTGGCCGCGGGCAACCTCTTCACCACGACGCTGCAACATTCGCTCAGTCAGCACTGTGGAAAGCTCAGCAACGCTCAAATCAGCGCTGAGCTCGGTGCTGGATTTGTAGTCCGCGGTTGCCAGATTGTTGGTCGGGGCAATATCTGCGTAAGCGGCTGCCAACAGTGGCTGCAAATCCAGCAACGTTGCCAGGCGGGCAGCAACGATCTCGGCACCGAACCCAGCCAATTGGGAATCCCAAACATCCAGCGTTGCCGCTACGTCTGCACTCACTGCCCGGGAGCCACGTCCCGACAAGGACTTCAACAAGGTGGATCGTTGCCGCAACACCCGGTCGTAGTCAGCCCGGACTCCGGCCAAACGCGGCCAGCGAGAGAGAATCAATTCATCGATGAACCGGCGCCGATCACTCGGCTCACCTTTGACGAAATCCAAGTCTTCTGGGGAAAACAACACCACCCGCAGCGCACCAAGCAGATCTCGGGAACGCCGCAGGGGAGCGCGGTTGAGGCTGGCTTTGTTCGCCTTTCCAGCGATTAGTTCAACCTCCAACAAGAGGCTTCGATCATCATCGCAGCCAGCTTGCACTCTGGCTCGCACCAAAGCCCGCTGGGCGCCAGCCCGAATCAGCGGAGTCTCACTGGCAACTCGGTGTGATCCGAGAGTGGCCAAATACTCCACCGCCTCCACCAGGTTGGTCTTACCCTGCCCGTTGGCCCCGGTGAAGACCGTTACCCCCGTGGACAACGGCAACTCGACCAACGAGTAAGAGCGAAAATCGGCCAAGCTGAGGTGGGTTACGAACATGGGCCAATGCCGCCAGTCTTCACAGCTTTAGCCAGATAACCGATCTGCCGGTCAGGCCGGCAGCCGCATCAACATGATCACATGGCGATAATCGCCGATCGGCTCACCATCAGCTTC
The DNA here is from genome assembly GCA_002413345.1 of Propionibacteriaceae bacterium UBA5174. Lineage (GTDB taxonomy): Bacteria > Actinomycetota > Actinomycetes > Propionibacteriales > Propionibacteriaceae > Propionicimonas. The sequence continues at coordinate 4,706 of DHWU01000031.1, forward strand.
GGCCAGACCCATCAGCAGACAAGGCTTTCCCGGCGCAGTGAAGGAGAACTGGACGTAGGGAGCGTCCAGGGCGGCCAACGCATCGGAAAGGTAATGCGGGTTGAACCCGGCCGCTGTCATGGCCAAGCCACCGCCAGTGACGTCAACGACTTCGGCCTCCAACGCTTCCACCGCCTGGGCTTGGTCGCCAGTGGCAGCCTCCAGGGTGATTGAGCCGTCGGCCAACAACATCCGTAGCGAAGTATTGCGCTCAGCAACCAACGCCACCCGCTTCACTGCGGCCATCACGTCCGCAGTGTTTGCCCGCACAGTCACGGCAGGTTGAACGGTCATCAAGTGGCGAACCTTGGGGAACTCGCCGTCCAATAGCCGAGTGGTGATCTGGCGCATCCCAGCCGTTCCAGTTCCTTCGAACCCGATCAGGCCATCACCAGTGGTCGCACTGGACAAGCTGACCGTTACCGACTCGCCAGCAGTCATCGACTTAGCGGTCTCTGCCAACACTCGCGCCGGTACCAGAGCCGCACCTTCGGCCTTGCCTTGCGGGTTCCAATCAAGCTCTTTCAGTGCCATCCGGTAACGGTCGGTGGCCAACAACGACAACGAATCGGCCTCAATTTCCATCCGAACGCCGGTGAACACCGGCAGCAAATCGTCTCGCCCAGCGGCAACCACAACCTGAGAGACCGCCCGAGCGAATTCCTCACTCGGGATTACCCCGGTGGCCTCGGGCATCTCCGGTAGTGCTGGGTAGTCGGCGACCGGGAGAGTCTGCAAGGTGAACCGGGCAGTGCCACACACCAGCTCCATCCGAGTCTCATCAGAGGTGATGTCCACCGTCTTGTTCGGAAGTGACCGCGCAATATCGGCCAGTAGCCGTCCCGACACCAGCGCGACGCCTTCATCACTGACCTGGGCAGACACGGTGATCTGAGCTGAAGTCTCGTAGTCGAAGCTGCTCATCACCACCTGATTGCCCGAAGCCTTCACCAACAGGCCAGCCAGAATCGGGACGCTGGGACGCGTCGGCAGACTGCGGGCCGCCCACTGCACGGCCTCAGCAAGGACGTCACGCTCAAGACGGATCTTCACTATTGCCCCTTAGAAATGACACAAGTCTCGGTTGATCATATCGACGCAGACCCGATGCTTGGGCCGTCCTCGTTTCGAGCGCGCCGCGCCACGACGGCACAGCGTCGTTTCTACCGTTTGTAACCCCGTTTGCCTAAAGTGTGCCCAGACACGGGGTGCTGGCAGTGGGCCAGCTGAGATCAGACCCGTCGAACCTGCCTCGGTAGTCCGAGCGAAGGGAATGTCCATGTCAACGAACCCATTTGAGAACGAAACTGCTCTGGCTGAACACTGCGCCCAGCTGCTGTCTGAACTGCGCACCGCTCACCCCTTGGTTCAGTGCCTCACCAACCATGTGGTGAGCGGATTCACCGCCAACGTGTTGCTGTCGCTGGGAGCAGCTCCGGCGATGGTGGATATCCCGATCGAATCAGGCATGTTTGCCGGTGTCGCTTCCGGCGTGCTGATCAACATCGGAACCTTAGCTGGTGAACAGGCCGCGGCGATGCGTGAAGCGGCGACCGCTGCCTGTGGCACAACCCCTTGGGTTCTCGACCCGGTGGCAGTTGGCGCGTTGCCGGTGCGCACCGCACTTGCGGCGGAGTTGTTGATTCAACGTCCAAATATCGTCCGTGGCAATGCTTCGGAGATTTTGGCCGTTTCTGGGGCCGGGGTTGGGGGTCGAGGTGTGGACACCAACGCCTCAGTCAACGCTGCGGCCACGGCCGCAGCGCAATTGGCCCAACAGGTTGGTGGTGCGGTCGCTGTTTCGGGACCGGTTGACCTGATCACCGATGGCAATGCCACCGTTCGGGTGAGCAACGGTCACGAGATGTTGACTGTGGTGACCGGAGCAGGCTGCGCGCTGGGCGCGGTGATGGCTGCCTTCGCCGGACTCTGCGGTAATCCACTGCTGGCCGCGACCGCCGCCAGCACCGTGTACGGCATCGCCGCCGAAAAGGCCATCACCACCGCACGTGGTCCTGGCTCATTCGCCGTGGCCCTACTGGACGCCCTGGCTGCCGTCCAGCCCGGTGAGGTTTTGAACAAGGCGAGATTGGAGTTGGCGTGATCGAGTTCGATACCGAGACTCTTTCGATCTATCTGGTCACTGACGCCGATCAATGCCGCACCGCTGGTCGCAGTGTCGCCGAAACGGTCCAGGCGGCCGTGGAAGCTGGCATCCGGTCAGTCCAGGTAAGGGCAAAAGATGCCAACACCGGGTCGTTTTTGGCTGAAGTGCTCGAAGTCGGCGAGATCATTCGGCGCATGGATTCCCGCGGCGAGACGCTACTTTTCGTGAACGATCGAGTTGATGTGGCCCTGGCTGCCCACAATCACGGCGCACCGATTGCCGGCGTCCACCTTGGCCATACTGATCTACCTGCGGCGGCCGCCCGGGAATTGTTGTGGCCTGGCGCGTTGATCGGGATCAGCGTTAACGACCTTGATCAACTTCGCGCCGCTGAACCAGTTGCTGACTATTTCGGGATCGGTCCGCTCTACCCCACACCCACTAAGGCTGATGCGGAGCCAGCCTTGGGCCTAGCCGGTTGTGCCTCCCTGGCAGCTGGCACCGCGATTCCAGCGGTGACTATCGGCGGTGTTAAGGCCAGCGATCTTCCCGGAATTCGCGCTGCGGGTTTGGCTGGTGGGGCAGTGGTGTCGGCAATCTGCGCAGCCAGCGATCCAAGCCGGGCCACCGCCGATTTGTTGGACGCCTGGCGAGGAGTGAACCGATGATCCCGAACATCTTGTCGATCGCGGGCACCGACCCGACCGGAGGTGCTGGCATTCAGGCAGACCTTAAGTCGATTAGCGCTAACGGCGGCTACGGCATGTGCGCCATCACCGCTTTGGTCGCCCAAAACACCCAAGGCATTCGCGAGGTCTTCTACCCGCCGGCGTCCTTCCTGCGCTCTCAACTTGATGCCGTTTCCGACGATGTGCGCATTGATGCCATCAAGATCGGGATGTTGGGAAGCCTTGATGTGATCCAGACAGTCTCGGAGTGGCTGGACGGCCAGACTGCGCCAGTCGTGTTGGATCCGGTAATGGTGGCCACCAGCGGTGATCGGCTGTTGGACCAAGTTGCCGAACGTGCTCTGATCCAGTTGGCCCGGCGGGTGCAGATATTGACCCCGAATGTGCCGGAGCTGGCTGTTTTAGCAGGCGGTGAACCGGCTGTCGATTCGGCAGCCTCGTTTACTCAGGCAGCTAGGGTCGCGCAGACCACCGGGGCTTTGGTGATCGCTAAGGGCGGTCACTTGAGTGGTGTTGAGGTGGTGGACGCGTTAGTGGCAGCCGACGGTGTCGTGATGCGGAGCTCCCACCCAAGAATCAGCACCAAGAACACGCACGGCACCGGCTGTTCACTGTCGTCGGCTTTGGCCACTCGTTACGCACTCACCGGGTCTTGGGAACAGGCCCTAATCGAAGCAAGTGACTGGCTTGCTGGGGCAATCGCCTACGCGGATGAATTGCAGGTTGGTCATGGCCACGGCCCGGTACATCACTTCGCTCAACTGTGGAAAGACGCGGGTCTGGTCTAAAGCTGACTATCCAGATGTGCACAGCCCTGACTTTGAGTTTCATGGATATCTAACAATTCAGCGGTAGTAGTAGCGCCTGTGGATTCAGTGGACAACCAGCGAAACCCCTAGTCCAGTGGTGTGGCGGGGTGTTGATGGTGGGTGTGGAGAACCAAGAACTACACGGGGAGGATTTGCGGACAACTTTCGCGCCGCGAGCCACTGGCACAGGGTGTGGAAGTTATCCACCGACTTTTCCACACTTGTTCACAACGTCCCCCTAAGGGGGGACACCGGCAGTCCCCCGTGTGAGGGATACCCACCAAGAGGGCCTCAATATCCCGCGACACATCACCAGCGCAGTTCTGGGTGGGAGGTGCGGAGATTGCCTGCCTCAGCACGATGACAGGCCGTTTCTAGCCGCTGGTTCGCTTCTGTGGCCGAAGCGTTTGGGGCGTGCCCTAGAAAAGCAGAAGCTTGAGCTTCAGCGCAGCGGGGACTGCTTGATCCGGCTGGTGATCTCAGCGACTTGGTTGAACACACTGCGTCGTTCCCGAAGAAGCTGCCGAATCTTGCGATCAGCGTGCATCACTGTGGTGTGATCGCGGCCGCCAAAGAGCTGCCCAATCTTGGGCAGCGAGAGATCTGTGAGTTCGCGGCACAGATACATGGCAATCTGGCGCGCGGTGACCAAGACATGAGTGCGGCTCTGTCCACAGAGTTCTTCCACAGTTACCGCGAAGTAGTCGGCGACATGGGTCATGATCGCTGAGGAAGAGATCTGGGTGCCGCCGCCTTCGGGAATCAGGTCGCGCAGCACAATCTCGGCCAGTGACATGTCGACTTCTTGGTGATTGAGGCTGGCGAAGGCAGTGACCCGGATCAGCGCACCCTCAAGTTCGCGAATATTTGTCTGGATCCGGCTAGCGATGAATTCCAGCACGTCGGGTCCAGCGGTGAGCTGCTCGGCGATGGCCTTCTTTCGCAGGATCGCAATCCTGGTTTCCAGGTCGGGAGGCTGAATGTCGGTCATCAGACCCCACTCGAAGCGGCTACGTAACCGCGGTTCGAGAGCCTCCAACGCCTTTGGTGGACGGTCGGAGGTGAGCACGAT
>DHWU01000031.1:9707-17384 GCA_002413345.1 Propionibacteriaceae bacterium UBA5174
TTGAAGGTGTGAAAGAACTCTTCCTGAGTCTGGATCTTGGACTCCAAAAACTGGATGTCGTCCACCAGCAGGACATCGACGTCACGGTAGGCGCGACGGAACTCCGCGGTGCGGTTCTCTGAAATGGAGTTGATGAAGTCATTAGTGAGTTCTTCGGTGGAGACATACTTCACTCGAACTCGGTCGTAGTAGGCGCGAATGTAGTGCCCGACGGCGTGGAGTAGGTGGGTCTTGCCCAATCCGGAATCGCCGTAGATCATCAGCGGGTTGTAGGCCTTACCGGGTGCTTCCGCCACCGCTACGGCGGCGGCATGGGCGAACCGGTTGGAGCTACCAATCACGAAAGACTCAAAGGAATACTTCGGGTTGAGTCGATCCCCGCCGGAGGTGCGGGTGTTGTTAGTTCGAGGTGCCGGGGTGGCTGGAGCTTCGGCTGGCAGAACTTCGGCCGGCTCGGGTTCTTCGGGAACTGAATCCTGAAGTAAGCCGGGGTCGACGGTGATCGCCAGGCGGGTGGACGTGCCCAGATAAGCGGTGAGCTGAGTTTCGATGGTGGATCGCAGCCGAGACTCGACTCGATCTCGGGTGAAATCATTGGCTACGGCAAGAATCAACAGCGAATCGTGCATGGCTACTGGGGTGATGCCAGAAAGCCAGCCGCGTGTCGAAGGATCGGAGTGTTCGATAACGAAGGCCCAAAGGGTCTCGAGATCAGGATTGGGGGAGGGGTCCGACATTGTGTTTCCGAAGCCCTCCTTGCCCGCCGAGCGGCAATTATCCACACCCTTGTCCACAGACTGTGTACGGGTAGACGGTGGGACGGCACATGTCCCCCGTTGGCTGACAGCAACCTACCGAGGTCGTGGGCCGTTCGCAAACGATCTTGAAATACTTCTCGAGATTGTTCGGCGTGTCGGCTCGACTTCGATCCGTGAACGCCTCAGTTTGCCGCGGACGGCGAGGTACGCGTATCTTGGGTCAGTCGCATTTGCGGCAACCGTGTGTCCGCGTGGGCGCATTCGTCCCAGACCATCGAACAGTGGAGCACTCGCGTGAGCAAGCGCACTTTCCAGCCGAGCAACCGGCGTCGCAGCCGCACCCATGGCTTTCGTCTGCGCATGCGGACCCGCGCCGGGCGCGCCATCCTTTCTACCCGTCGTCGTCGCGGCCGGGTTCGCCTGGCCGGCTGAGCCGGGCAGGTGCTGGCTGCGGAGTCGCGATTACGCCGAGCCGGCGAGTTTCGCGACACCTTTAGACAGGGCGTCCGTTGTGGGCGTCCCTGTCTAGTCGTGCATGCGCGAAGGCGCGATGAGCAACCGTCAAGGGCTGGCTTTGTGGTGTCTAAGGCTGTCGGCAACGCTGTCGTTCGAAATCGGGTGAAGCGTCGGCTCCGGCACTTGTGTGCGGCCAAACTTGGCCAAACCGCCTTTCCGGTCGACGTGGTGGTGCGGGCACTCCCAGCTGCTGTGGACGGCGATCTGGTGGCTGATCTTGATTCGGCCTGGATTGCCTGTTTGGATCGGTTGGCTCGATGAAATACCTACTGATCGGGCTGTTGCGGGGATATCGCGCAGTTATTTCGCCGCTTTATGGTCCGGTGTGTAAGTACTACCCGTCCTGCTCCGCTTACGCGTTGGAGGCGGTGACTGTGCACGGTGCAGTCAAAGGATCTTGGCTTGCTGCACGACGTCTGGGCAGCTGCCATCCGTGGTCACTGGGTGGGTACGATCCGGTGCCAGGTACCCCTGCTGCCGAAGAGTGGGCGGCCGAGCAGGCGAAATGTTCTTGCTGTCCGTCCTCCGCAGACTCAGCCTCTGATTAGGCTGCTTGAAACTGACTGATAGGTGATCATGATTCCGTTGCTGATTCCGTTGTCCCTGTGGGACGACTTCCTTGGCATGCTGGGCGCTGCCATGACGCCTCTCTATTGGGCGGTTTCGGGGATCTTGGTCGGTTTCCACTGGTTGCTGAGTGACGTCTTGGGGATGAACCCCGATTGGGGCGGCACTTGGGTGCTGTCAATCGTGCTGTTGACGGCGTTGATCCGCACACTCCTAATTCCTTTGTTTGTGAAGCAGATCAATTCCTCGCGCAACATGCAGCTACTTCAGCCCAAGGTGAAGGAGCTGAACGCAAAGTACGGGCATGACCGCGAACGCCTTGGTCAAGAGACGATGAAGCTCTACAAGGACGAAGGCGTCAACCCGATGGCGTCCTGCCTGCCGTTGCTGCTGCAGATGCCGATCTTCTTCGCCTTGTTCTACGTACTCAACAGCACTTCCAATGGCACTGCTCTGGGGTACTTCTTCGAGACGAACCCGGCGATAGTCACCTCGTTGAAGCAAGCCACGGTATTCGGAGCACCGATCTCGGGACGCTTCATGTCCCTGGGTGGGGAGCCATTCACATTTGGCTCGACCCAGGTTGTGGCGTTGGTGCTGGTGGTCTTGATGACTGTGGTGCTGTTCATCACCCAGCTGCAGCTATTGCGTAAGAACATGCCGCCAGAGTCGTTGACCGGCCCGATGGCTCAGCAACAGAAGATGATGCTTTACATGTTCCCGGTGATCTATGCCGTCGGTGGCGTGAGCATTCCGATCGGCGTGTTGATCTACTGGCTGACCACAAACCTGTGGACCATGGCTCAGCAGTACATCTTGATTCACAACAATCCGGCCCCCGGCACTCCCGCCTATGTGGATTGGGAAGAGCGCCTTCGGGCCAAGGGTCAAGACCCGGAAGTCGTTGCGGCCAAGCGACGCGGCGGCAAGCGGCCTTCGGGTGCGGCAACCAACTCCCGCACTGTGGCCCGTCAGGGCGACGAGGCTGTCTCGGTTGACGAAGATTCGACATCAGATGAAGCACCAAAGGTGGCGCGTCAGGTGATCCAGCGGCAGCAGCCGCAGAACAACAGCAGATCCAAGCGCAAGAAGGGATGAGTGGCGCAGGTGAGTGAGCAGACCGAAGTTTTGGCCGAGGAAACAGCGTCCGAGGAAGCAGCGTCCAAGGAGCCGGTCTCTGCGGAGACAGCTTCTGAGGAGGGCCTCGAGGGTGGTTCTAAGCGGGTTGTCGCCTTGGAGAATGAAGGCGAAATTGCCGCGGACTACCTTGAGGAGCTGTTAGATATCGCTGATCTGGACGGTGATATCGATACCTACAGCGAAGGTGGGCGCGCCCACGTATCGATCGTGACCCAGACCGATGAGTTGGTTGGTCGCGACGGTGAGGTGTTGGAGGCTTTGCAGGAACTGGCGCGGCTGGCGGTAATGACTGAAACCGGTCACCGCAGCCGGCTGATGCTCGACGTTGCTGGCTACCGCGACAAGCGCCGCAAGGTGCTTCAGGACTTGGCCCAGGACGCGGTCGCGGCGGTTAAGGAAAGCGGTGAGGCGGTGCGGTTGGCTCCGATGAACCCATTCGAGCGCAAGATCGTTCATGACGTGGTGGCCGCGGCTGGCCTGGTAAGCGAGTCTGAGGGTGAAGAGCCGCAGCGTCGCGTCGTGGTGCTAGCGAAGAGCTAGATGAATCAAGTGCCGGCCGATTTCTTCGGGGACGGCGCAGAAGCGATCAAGCAATATGTCGACATATTGCTTGATCGTGGTATTTCCTGGGGTCTTCTGGGGCCACGAGAGGGCGACCGAATCTGGGAGCGGCATGTTTTGAACTCGGTTGCCGCTGCAGATCTGATTCCGCCCGGCGCTACCTTGGTCGATGTCGGATCGGGTGCGGGTCTTCCTGGCCTTCCGTTAGCTATCTTGCGACCGGACCTAAAGGTGACGCTGCTGGAGTCTTTGGAGCGGAGAACGCGATTCTCAGAGCTTGCGATCACCGAGCTGCGTCTTGGTGCCAGGGTACGGGTGGTTCGCGGTCGGGCCGAGGAGCACCAGGAGCGATACGGTGTCGTGACCAGTCGAGCCGTCGCACCGCTTGGGCGCCTGCTCGGTTGGTGTGAGCCGCTCATGGCCTCCGGTGGGCGGGTGGTCGCCCTTAAGGGCTCATCGGTTGCTGCTGAGCTGGCCGAGGCTGACTCGGTTGTACGGGCCCTTGGCCTCGTGGCCCAGGTGCGTGAGTTGTCGACACCGGTAGTCGGTGGGCAAAGTTGGGCGCTTGAGGCCTGGGCGGAGTAGCTGCCCGTATTGTTTGGTTTCACGTGAAACGCGATTACTGCAGGAGAGTTGATGTCGATTACCGAGCAGCCAACCGCACGGCGGGCCATGTTTGACGAGCCCGACGTGCCCGTTAGTGAGGTGGCGATCGAGCAAGACCTGGCCGCCTCAGTTTCACGTGAAACGGCTATGCCTCGGCCGGTGAACACGAGAACCATCGTGATCGCGAACCAAAAAGGCGGTGTGGGTAAGACCACCACCGCGGTGAACCTGGCAACAGCGTTGGCGCTGGGCGGCTTGCGGGTGCTGGTAATCGACCTTGATCCGCAAGGGAATGCGTCCACGGCTCTCGGGGTGGATCATGGCGAAGGAGTTCGCGGCACGTACGAGGCGTTGTCGGGAGAGGTGCCGATTGCCGAACTCGCTCAGCTTTCACCGGAGGCGCCAGGCCTGTGGGTGTTGCCAGCAACCCTCGATCTAGCCGGGGCTGAAATTGGCCTAGTGAGCGTCCCGGCGCGCGAAAGCCGCCTGCTTCACGCGCTTCGAGACTTCGGCGGGAAGCACCAGCCCGACTACGTGTTCATTGACTGCCCACCATCCTTGGGTCTACTCACCCTGAATGCGCTGGTGGCTGCTGATGAGATCTTGATCCCGATCCAGTGCGAGTACTACGCGCTAGAGGGGGTCACCCAGCTATTGCGAACGATCAACTTGGTGAAGGCGTCCATGAATGATCGGCTTTACCTCTCCACGGTGTTGCTCACGATGTATGACTCGCGAACCAGGCTTGCTTCCCAGGTTGCCGACGAAGTGCGTCGCCACTTCCCCAATGAGACGCTCGGCGCCACAATCCCGAGGTCGGTCCGGGTATCCGAGGCCCCAAGCTATGGTCAATCTGTGATCAACTATCACCGATCATCCACTGGCGCCCAGGCTTATCTGGAAGCCGCTACCGAGATCGCTCGTCGGGGCGCAGAAATCAAGGAGAACTGAGTAATGAGTGCGCCACGTCGTACCGGATTGGGTAAGGGCTTAGGCGACCTGCTGCAGCGAACTGACCCAGAGTTGGCAGCTACCGGCACCAGCGAATCTCCTGCCGTTGGCGGTCAGGTGGGCGGGGCAAGGTTCGCCGAGCTCCCGATCGAAGCGATCACTCCAAATCCGAAGCAACCACGCACCGTGTTTGATCAGGACGCCTTGGCGGAATTGGTTGGCTCGATCAAGGATGTTGGCCTTCTGCAGCCGGTAGTGGTACGGCCTCTGGACGATGGCCAATATGAACTGGTTATGGGCGAGCGCCGCCTGCGAGCGAGTCAGCAGGCCGGACTAAAGACCATTCCTGCCATCGTGCGCCGGACCGAGGATGCCGACCTGTTGCGAGACGCCCTGTTGGAGAACCTCCACCGCGCGCAGTTGAATCCCTTGGAAGAAGCAGCGGCCTATCAACAGATGCTGCGTGACTTCGGTTGCACGCAAGAGGAACTATCCGCTCGGATCAAGCGGTCGCGGCCGCAGATTTCGAACACTATCCGGCTACTTCAGTTGCCAACTGCGGTGCAGCGCCGGGTGGCTGCTGGCGTATTGAGTGCCGGACACGCTCGCGCGTTACTTATGCTGCCCGATGTGGCCGCCATGGAGAAGTTGGCCACCAGGATCGTTGCCGAGGGCCTGTCGGTGCGTGCCGTGGAGGAGATTGTTGCGATTGGCGAGCATGGGGACAAGCGGGCTCCGCGCAGCAAGAAGCCAGCTGAGCCGCCAGCCGCGGCCACTCGGCTGAAGAGTGAACTGGCCGATCGCCTGGATACCCGGGTGACGATTACCGGCACGGCTAAGCGGGGTCGGATCGTGATCGACTATGCCGGTGGCGACGACCTAGAACGTATCGCCGCGCTCTTGAGTCCAAAAGCCCAGTAGTCGCGTTGGCAACGGGCGGTAACTCGGCAGATCCGGACGATCAACCAGGCCAACTGGTGAACACGGCCCTGGGCGCCTAGCTAACAGAGGTAGCCAAGGCTAAATCCAGCTGTTTGAGCCCGACAGCAAACCGGTTAAGCGATTTGTCGATAAAACGGTTTTTGGGGTGGCCGGGCCGAAGAGTGCTGCCAGCAGAGGCCCTGGTCGGTATCGACACCGCGTTCTAGGATGAACAGCAACCACCCTGTCGGAGGAAAAGCGAGGTAGTCGATGCCGAGAATCTCGCCGCTGACTTCGGCGGAGTTGTGCAAGCTGCCTTGCCCCTATTGCGGTCGGTCAGTGGCTAACTCAGCCGAGTGGGTTCATGCCGCCCAAGCTAGTTGGGGAAATGCCGGAGTCAGGCTCCTCGATGATGGCGTGCTGGCCGGTGTATTGGCGTTTGGTCCAGGCGAACAGCCAAAGCAGGCGGTCGTCAAGGCGCTTTGGGTGCACGCCGATCAGGTTGGACACGGGTACGGACGCCAGCTCATCCAAGCTGGCGCGGCCGAATTGTTGCGCCACCGAGTGGAAACCTTGTTGGCAGTGGGTGGAAACGGCCATTCCAGTTGCGCGACGCCGCCCCGGGATTTCTTGGCTGCGGTGGGCTTCACCAAGCCGCCAGGGGAGGCGCTGTGGCGCCTTGAGTTGCGTCGGGCCGTGTTGGAGCGCACCTTGGGCCCGCTTTCGGGCCTGTTGCGAGCTTTCGGCAGTTCTGGCGCGGGGCCCGAGCCAGTTGCTGGAGCAATCTCAGGATGCACCACCGAGTCTGGGACGCCATAGCTCGGGACTCGGCTTCGGGATCACAGCGCAAATGGGCCTCGACACACGTTGTGACTTGGATTGCCATGCGAGAACCCCATTCGCCGGTTACATTATTCAGCAGGCACGGAATCTCAGCGAAGAGATCAGGCCGTCCCGAAAAATGAAGACCGCTGAGCCCGCAATCCCAGTTCAGGCACGGTCTGCCCCGCAAAACAGGAGTTAAGAATGAGACCTCAAAAAGGCATCCGCCAATGGGCATTGGCGACGCTCGCAACTTCACTCGTGGCTGGTTTAGCGCTACTAGGCGTGCCAGCCGCGCAAGCCTCCCCTGGTGCATCGGTTGGGTGGAGTGGCACTGCGAAGGTTGGTCAGACGCTCACGGCACTGCCCAGCGACATTCCGTGCGAATCATTCGTAATCACGTGGATAACCGTTGGTGGTCCCGTGGCCGCGGGTGGCGTCGGCGAAACCTACACGCCGACGCCGGAAAATGTGGGCCACCAGATGCAAATCGAGGTGTTCTGCGGCGGCGTTTCGGAAGCGGTCGGGTGGACCAGCGAGATACTCGTTGGCGACTTGACACCCGGTGACCTGACGATCACCGGCACGGCACGTGTCGGGCAAACTCTGACGGCGAATACCGGCACCTGGACACCAACCCCGGATTTCGCCTACCAATGGCGCCGTGGCGAAGAAGACATCACTGGGGCTACCTCGCAGAGCTACAAGCTAGTGACAGCCGACCACGGCAAATGGATGTCGGTAGTCGTCACCGCAACGCTCGACGGGTACAACGATTACGGAGTTGGCGAACACCTGTCGGTTCCGGTTGCGGGTCTTGTCGATGCTGGTGGGG
>DHWU01000038.1 GCA_002413345.1 Propionibacteriaceae bacterium UBA5174
ACGTCGACCGGCTCATAGCCGTTTCGCCGGGCCAGGTGAAAGCGGGTCTGGCGGACCTGCTCCAGGGTCAGGGTCATTACTCACCTCACGTACTCGATTACGAACCTCGGCAAGCCTAGGCTCGAAAGGTCGTTCTCAGGCTAGTCCAGCCCGATTGATCAATCCAACCACCAACTGTATTGCCCCCTCGGGGGTAAACCGAAGGTACAGACATTTTCCCAGTTCCACATGATGTTGGCGACTAGTTGCGTACACCAACCAGTCGCCAACTTAGCGCATTTGAACCAGTCCACGGATCATTCAGGACTGATTGAAGAAACCCCCGGCCAACCGCTCCTTGTCTTCGGCAGCAACCGAGACGTTGTGCGGCGAGAGCAGGAACACCTTGCTGGTGATCCTTTCGATGGTCCCGCGAAGGCCAAAGATCAGCCCGGCAGAGAAGTCGACCAGACGTTTCGCGTCGGCCTCATCCATGTCCGAAACATTCATGATCACCGGGTACCCATCGCGGAAGTTCTCCCCGATGTGACGCGCCTCGTTATAGGTGCGCGGGTGCACAGTGATGATCCGGTTGATGTCAGCGATCCTCGACTCGCTCCGGGGCCGCCGCGATTCGAGTTCGGTCACCGTGGCCGAAGCCTCAGCAGAACTCGAGGTCTTGGCCAGTTCGCGAGAACTAGGAACTTCTTCAGTGACGTCGTCGACCCGCGAACGGGCATCGGCGTAGTCAGTCTCGGCGTAGCCATCATCGGAGACTAAGCCCAGCCAGACGGCGGCCTTTCTCAAGCCCTCAGCCATAGTCGTGCCCCTTTTTGGTTGCCTTCCTGCCTCAAAACTCTAACCCGAGCAGGGCCTTCAAGCTGGAACCTGGCCAACGACACGCACCAAGACCAGGCCTTTGATGCTGGTTAGGGTAACCAAACCACTGCCGCCTGCCGCCCAGCGGTAGCGCCATCACGCCGGTAAGAGTGCAGCGAAGTACTAGTACGCGTACAGGGATCGACTCGGGTCACCGTACAACCGAGTTCAGCCAACTGTGCGGCTGCGGCCGCACCCAGGTCCAGGCTCGGCGTGCCCCAAGTGGTGATCGCCGCGGCGGTCGGAAACTGATCAAGATAGTCCTGCTGCAGCTGAGCGGGTACCTCATAGCAATCACCACAGATGTGAGGGCCAATCCAGGCGTGCAGATTGGTCGCGCCGACACGGCGCATCTGTTCAGTTGCCGAGACCAAAACGCCAGCAAGCAGCCCAACCCTTCCGGCATGGGCGGCAGCCACGACACCGACGGCCGGATCAGCCAACAACACCGGCAAGCAGTCAGCAATCCGCACGGCCAGTCCAAGCTTGCGATCAGTCGTGACCAGAGCGTCAGCAGGTTCAGCGGCCACCACCAACCGGTCCGAACTGTGAGAAACGACCAAGGCGCGCGCGCCATGCACCTGGTACGCGTTGAGTACCGGCACCCCAAGTAGTTGCTCAGCCAGCACCCAATCAGGCTTGGTTAGATTCGTGCCCGCACTAACGGTGAGATCGAACCGTCCGCCGTCTGGAGCCACTGCATCAAAAAAGGCGATCCCGACGCCATCGGCGCCGGGATCGTTAGCAAAGCTGAACATAAGCCGAGGTTACCTACTTCAGAAAGTCTGGAATATCCAGATCATCATCGGCAGCCACCGGAGCTGGCTGGGTACGGATCGGTGTCTGCTTCGGCACTTCTGCGGTGACATCCTCGGCACGCCCGATCAGGGCTGGTTCCGCCGGCACAGCTGCTGTTATTGGCTTACGTACCTCAACCCGTGGCTCTGGCCGAGTGATCCGCTTTGGGGGCATGCCACCATCAAAACCGGCTGCAATCACCGTTACCCGGACTTCATCACCGAGCGCATCATCGATCACCGTACCGAAGATGATATTGGCGTCCTCATGAGCCGCTGCCTCAATCAAATTGGCTGCGGCCGAGACTTCAAACAAGCCGAGGTCCGAACCGCCAGCGATCGACAGCAACACCCCATGAGCGCCCTCGATACTGGCCTCCAGTAACGGCGACGACACCGCCATTTCGGCAGCGGCTCGGGCACGTTCCTCACCTCGAGCCGAGCCGATACCCATCAGCGCAGAGCCAGCGTTCGACATCACCGCTTTGACGTCAGCAAAGTCGAGGTTGATCAGTCCAGGAGTGGTGATCAGGTCAGTGATGCCAGAAACGCCCTGCATCAACACCTGGTCGGCTTGCCGGAAGGCGTCCAAGATCGGCACGTGCCGATCGGTCATCTCCAACAGCTTGTCGTTAGGAATGACGATCAGCGTGTCAACTTCATCACGCAGCGCAGCGATGCCTTCTTCGGCCTGTCCGGAGCGGCGACGTCCCTCAAAACTGAACGGACGGGTCACCACACCAATGGTCAACGCGCCCAATGACCGCGCGATCCGCGCCACCACCGGAGCGCCACCAGTACCGGTACCGCCACCCTCGCCAGCAGTGACGAAGACCATGTCGGCGCCCTTGATCACTTCTTCGATCTCGTCCGCGTGGTCTTCGGCGGCTTGTCGCCCCTTAGTCGGGTCTGCACCCGCGCCTAAGCCGCGGGTCAAGTCCCGCCCAATGTCGAGTTTTACGTCGGCATCGCTCATCAGCAGCGCCTGCGCATCGGTATTCACCGCGATGAACTCGACTCCGCGCAGGCCGGACTCGATCATCCGGTTCACTGCATTTACGCCACCACCACCAACACCAACGACTTTGATGATGGCGAGATAGTTCTGGGAGGCAGTTGCCACTTCACCCACCCTAAATAGACATTCAATGATCAGGTTCCGACGAAGCGCAGGCGGGGAAGTGACAGGTGCTTCGGCGTTCCTCAAGGCTAAGAGAGCGCTTTTGCCTTGTCCAAGAATGGTCTAGCGCTCGGCGAGTCCCTCAACTGTGACTTCAGGGTTCCCCGACCCGCACTTTGGCAGCAGATCAACGCCTAGTGGGGAAAGCTGGCGCCGACACGTCGAAGACCTTGCCTCCCAAAGGCAGCAGATCGTCGAGCACTTTGCTCTTCAGCTCGGACTGTTCAGCGCTGCCCCAGAACACCTGCCGACCGTCAGACAGCCTCAATTCGATGCTGTCTCGAGTCGGCGCCACTAATCGGGACACCTTGGCCGCCGTCCCCGGGGTCAACGCCGAAAACACCTGCCCCACCCCGACCAACAACTGTTGGTCGTTGCTTGGCGCAGACACCACCACCAGACCAGACGGCGCGGTTGCCACCTCCTGGAACACCACTCCGGTGGCGTCAGCCAGTTGGTAACCGCCTTCGATCGGAATTGCCAATCGGGGCTGCCGTTCGGTGATGTCAATTTGCAGCGCATTCGGCCAGCGCCGAGACACGGTAACCCCGGCGACTGCCGGCAGCGTGGCGATTCGATCAGCCACCTTTCCCGGATCGATCAACGCCAATGGGGTACCAATCGAGACCTTGGCAGCATCAAGCACCTGCGCTTCAGACAACACCGCATTGCCCGAGACCGAGATCTGCTGGACGGCCATGACCGGCGAGAAGGCGAACAGATACCCAACTCCTCCGGCCAGTAACACCACCACCACCCACACCACGACCCGGCGAGCGGAAGCGCGTTTACGCCGCTGTTCCCGCAGTTTCAGCCGGTTGGTGGCATCGGTGACCATCCCCTGCTTCACAGCTGGCTGCCCCGCTGAAGCTGACTGACCAACTTCGGACCGACCTTGGTGACATCGCCAGCGCCAATGGTGATCACCAAATCTCCGGGACGAACCAGCCCCGCCAACACTGTCACTGCATCAGTCACAGTCTCGGCATAGGACACCCGGTCAGCACCGACGTGGGACGCAGCGGCGTCAGCAACCAGCTCGCCGGTCACTCCGGGAATCGGATCTTCCCGAGCCGGGTAGATGCCCAGAACCACGATCTGATCGGCCAAGCTCAGTGCCGTACCGAATTCGGCAGCGAACTCGCGAGTCCGGGTGAACAGGTGCGGCTGGAAACAGGCGACCACCCGGCCACCCTCGGCCAAGGTCTGGGCAGCAGTCAGGGTCGCCGTCACTTCTGTTGGATGGTGGGCGTAGTCGTCAAAGACCCGGACACCGTCAACTTCGCCCACTAGCTGGAACCGCCGCAGGGTTCCGGCGAACTCGGCAGCTGCCGCCCGCAGCTTGACACCGGAGATTCCCAAAGCCCGACCCACTGCATAGGCTGCCGCCGCATTGTGCAAGTTGTAGCGTCCGGGAACTTTCAGGTGCAGAACACCGGTATCACCCTCGGCGCTCAGTTCGGCCGTAGCCCCGCTGCCGGAGAAGGTGATCTCGCTGAGCCGCACTTGGGCTGACGCGCTCTCCCCGAAAGTGATCACCTGCTTGCCCGCCGCCCTGATCTGCTCGGATACCGCAACCGCACCGGCGTTGTCAGCACTGATCACCACCGTCGCCACCTGCTCTGCGGTCGCCAACCGGACGAAACCTGCGGCATAGTCGCCCGCTGTCCCCCAGTTGTCCAAATGGTCAGTCTCGACGTTGGTGATCACCACTACCTGAGCTGGATACTGAAAGAAGGACCCATCGGATTCATCGGCTTCGACTACGAACACGTCGCCAGCACCCAAGCGATAGCTACGGCCGGTTGCGGTCAGCGGCGAGCCGCCAACGTAGCTGGGATCGGCCCCAACCGCATCGAGCATGGTGGCAATCATCGCGGTGGTGGTGGTCTTACCGTGGGTCCCGCTGACCGCCACTGACCGGTGACCCAACATCAGCGCGCCCAGCGCCGCACTTCGGTGCCAGATCCGCAACCCACGCCTCTGGGCTTCGACCAGTTCCAGATTCGTCGGACGCACGGCGGAAGAAACCACCACGGTGGCGGCATCCCCTAGCTGGTCTGGTCGATGCCCGACATAGGTGCGAACTCCAGCTGCGGCCAGGCTTGCCAAAGCTGGCGAATCGATCTGATCGCTCCCGGTCACTGACACACCCAGTTCGGCGTACATGGCTGCGATGCCGCTCATCCCAGCGCCACCCGCGGCGATGAAATGCACCGCCCCGAGTTGATCTGGAGGCAGCAACGGGACCGGCTGAATCAGGGGCATGGGATCAGTTTGCGCCAACCGCAAGGCTGAGTACCAACTCGGCCAATTCCTGCGCCGCATTCGCCGGAGCCAAATCTTGACAAGTCTGCGACATGAGCCGCAACCGACCAGGCTCGCCAAGCACACCAACAACCTCGGCCAACAACCTCTCACCAGTCAGCTCAGCGTCCGGCACAATCACCCCAGCTGCAGCGTTGATCAAGAAGTCTGCGTTCCGGGCCTGTTCGCCATTGCCATGTGGCAGGGGGACAAAGATCGTCGGCAGGCCAACCATCGCAGTCTCCATGACCGTGCCCGCGCCGGATCGTCCGAGCATCAGGTCAGCAGCGGCGTAGGCCATTCCCATCTCGTTGACATAACCGACCGGACGGTAGCTGGCACCAGTGCCGGGATGATCAATCGCGACGATCTCGTCAGTAAGGTTCGCTGCGCCGAGGATGTGCAACACGCTAATGCCTGCCTCGAGTAGCCGATCCGTGGCCTCTGCCGTGGCGCGATTCAGGCTTCGAGCACCCTGCGAGCCGCCTGAAACTAGCAACACCTTGCCCGTTTCAGGCAACCCAAATAGTTCCCGAGCTTGTCCGCTGGAACCAACCCGGTCCAGACCGGCAATAGCCGCACGCACCGGTAGCCCCAACATCTTCGCCCCAGGTAACGGCGTCTGTGGGAAAGCGGTGATCACTCGATCGGCAAACCGGGCGGCCACCTTGTTGGCTAGGCCGGGGACGGCATTGCCCTCATGCACTACCAACGGCACCTTCTCGGACCTGGCGGCCAGATAGACCGGCAGCGACACATAGCCGCCAAAACCGATCACCACCTGTGCTCGATGCTTGTGCAACAAGGCTCGAGACTGTTTCACCGCTGTCCGCAGCCGCACTGGCAGAGCGGCTAAGTCAACCGACAGGCTTCTAGGCAGCGGTACCGGCGGGATCAATGCCAGTTCAAGACCGGCTTCGGGAATCACTCGTGATTCCAATCCCTTGACCGTGCCGATGCACAAGATGTCCACCTCAGCCTGCAACTTGAGCTGTTCAGCAGTGGCGATCAGCGGCGAGGTGTGTCCTGCCGTACCTCCACCTGCCATTACTACCTGAATCACAGCGCTCATGACCTGCCTGCCGTAGTGACCATGGATTTACGTTTGCGGCGCACCCGACGAGCGTAGGCCCGCGCAGCAGGTTCGTTGCGAGCACAGGCCAGCAACACCCCCAGCGCCATCAAGTTAGCCAACAACGCCGAACCTCCATAAGACAGCAACGGCAACGGAACCCCCAACACCGGAACCATCCGGAACACCACGGCAATATTCAACAAAGCTTGCACCATGAACCAACTAGTCACGCCCGCTGCCACATAGCGAGTGAACCGATCATCGGAACGCATCGCGATCCGGAAACCCGCGTAGCCCAGGATCAAGAACAGCGCAAAGACAGACAGGGTGCCTACCAAACCCAGCTCTTCGCCGATCACCGCCAACACATAATCGGTGTGCGATTCGACCAGTCCACCCCACTTTTGGCGGCTGGCCCCCAGGCCGAGCCCCCACCAGCCACCTGAAGCAAGGGCGAAGATTGCCTTCATCGGCTGGTTGTTCACGCCGAGAGTGTCACTGTTCTGGTTGAGGAAGCCGAAGATTCGGCTCATCCGGTATGGCGAAGTCGCCACCAATGCCAGCACCCCCGCGCCAACAGTCGCCACCAGGGCGAACATGACCCGCCAGGAGGCCCCCACGTACCACAGGGTGAGCATCACCAAGGCGCCCAGGATCAGTCCGGTGCCCAAGTCCCCCTGGATCACCACCATTGAGATCAGCACCAAAGACACCGGGAGGAATGGGATTGCCAAGTGCCTGAACTCGCCCAGTTTCTTGTGCTTTCGCGCCATCACATCGGCACCCCAGACGACGATCGCCAACTTTGCCAGCTCTGAAGGTTGAATCCGGAACCACGACCGGAACGATGAATTGCCGAACTGAACCCAGTTCGTGTTGCCATTGATCGAGAAGCCCAGCGACGTGAAAGTGAGTAGTTGGAGAGTGAAGGCTCCCAGCACCAGGATCCAGCCGAAGACCTTCAAATGTTTCGGCTTGCTTCGAGCCAACAGGACGGCGGCAATACCGCCCGCCACCAGAAAGGCGATCTGCCGTTTGACGAAGTAGTAGGCGTCACCGAAACTGGTGAACCCGTACACGCTGGAAGCAGAAAGCACCATCATTACGCCCAATGCCAGAAGGAGCAGCGTGGGCGCCAGCACCAAGTAGAAACTGGCCTGGGGATGCTCCAGCCATTCGACCACGAGACTTCGTCGACGTTTGCCATCAGCCAGCGTCGATTCGGTACCGCGACGATCCACAATGGGGGAAGCCAGGATCGCCAACAGTGAGCCCCCTATCCAGTCAGCTCCGCTACGGCCAGAGCAAAATCGTTACCCCTGGCCGCATAGTCGGAATACATGTCTTTACTGGCGCAGCCGGGCGCCAGCAGGACCACGTCACCAGGACGCGCCTGCGTTGCCGCCCACTTAACCGCCTGTTCCATAACTCCATGATCGCCGAGCTCAAGCACCAGCAGCGGCACCTCGGGTGCGTGTCGCCGGATCGCCTCGGCCACGACCTCTCGATCGACGCCAAGCGCCACCACTGCCCGCAGCTTTGGGGCGACCCTGGTCACCAGCTCGTCAAAGGAAGTCCCTTTGGCTTGGCCTCCAGCTATCCAAACCACCGACTCGAATGCAGCCAACGAAGCTTGGGCGGCGTGCGGATTTGTGGCTTTGGAATCGTCAACAAAGCGCACCCCGCCGACCTCGCCGATGGTCTGAATCCGATGGTCCCCCAGCTTCAATCGCCGCAGTCCTTCCCCGACGGCTTGCGGGGATACGCCAAATGAGCGAGCCAGCGCGGCTGCGGCCAAGGCATTGGCCACGTTATGGGGTGCAAACGGCACCACGTCAGAAAGTTTGGCGATCTCAATCGCCGAGTCGCGACGTTGCGGGATGAATGCCCGATCAACCAACAAATCATCAACGACGCCAAGCATGGACGGCCCGGGCACACCCAAAGTAAACCCAACCGCACGAGCACCTTCAACCACCTCAGCTTCAGCCACCATTTGCTCAGTCGCTGAATCGGCCACGTTGTAGACGCAGGCGTGTTGTACCCGCTGATAGATCCGCGCCTTATCTGCGGCGTAAGCCGCCATCGAGTCATTGACTCCCGCTGGCCAGCCTGCCGTATCGGCGTACCACTCAAGGTGATCGGGGGCGACATTGAGCACCGCAGCTGAGTGCAAGCTCAAGCTGCTGGTCCAATGCAACTGAAAACTCGACAACTCCACGGCCAAGACGTCGTAGTTGACCTCGTCCAAGACCGCTTCAACAATCGGACGGCCGATATTGCCAACCGCCGAGGTGGTCAACCCGCCGGCGGTCAGCATCGACTCCAGCATGCCGACCGTGGTGGTCTTGCCGTTGGTCCCAGTAACTGCCAGCCAGGGAACCTGACGGTCTGGCAGACTCATCCGCCAGGCCAGCTCCACCTCGCCCCAAATCGGGATTCCAGCCAGACCGGCCTGCCTTAACAGCGGCGCCGACGGACGCCAACCCGGTGAGGTCACTACCAAATCGGCATCGGCGGGCAGTTGTGCCGTCGAACCCGGCCCTAAGCGAACCTCAGCGTCCAGCATTTCGAGGACTTTCGCCTTTTCGGCATTCGACTCGCTAGCCAAATCGTCCAATACAAGCACTTTGGCGCCCAGGTCGAGCAAGCCGTCAGCGGCCGCGAAGCCAGACGTCCCCAGCCCAGCTACCACAACTTTGGCCTGCGACCATGGTGAGAGTCGATCGGCCGTCAACATCCAAGGTTTCACTGGCCAACAACCCATTCGGCATAGAACAGCCCCATGCCCACCGCCACAAACAAGCCACAGATGATCCAAAAGCGGATGGTGATGGTGACTTCTTTCCAGCCCATCAACTCGAAGTGATGTTGCAGTGGGGCCATCTTGAACAGGCGTTTGCCGCCCGACATCTTGAACCAACCAACCTGCAGCACCACCGAGGCCGTGATGATCACGAACAGGCCCGCAATGATCGCCATTAGCAGCTCAGTGCGAGTCAGTACCGACAATCCGGCCAGCGCACCGCCGATTGCCAGCGAACCGGTGTCACCCATGAAGATCTTGGCCGGGCTCGCGTTCCACCAGAGAAAGCCGAAACAGGCCGCAGCCAGCGCGATCGACACGACGGCCAAGTCGTAGGGGTCGCGGACGTTGTAGCACTGTGGCCCACCCGATTGCAGTCCACAGGACTGGTTGTATTGCATCAAGTTGATGACGGCGTAGGCCGCGAACACCATCGCCGCAGCACCAGTGGCCAGACCATCAAGGCCGTCGGTCAGATTCACCGCGTTCGACCAGGACGCGATTAGGAACACGATCCAGATCACGGCAGCCCAGATCGGCAAGGTCAACCATGGAATATCGCGAAGCAAAGAAACAGCTTGACTCGCCGGTGCCAGCCAGCGCACATGTTCGTCCCCGGTCCAATACAACGACAGCAGGGCAAAGGTCACCGCAACCGCTGCCTGCAGGGTCAGCTTCACCCCCGCCCGCAACCCCAGTGAACGAGCCTTGCTGATCTTGATCCAGTCATCGGC
>DHWU01000070.1:0-1108 GCA_002413345.1 Propionibacteriaceae bacterium UBA5174
CGGTGCGCTGCTCGACGCGGGTCGCTTCCACCTTGTAGGTGACCTTCATCACCGGGGAGTAGATCGAGTCCACCGGAATGCGACCGATTTCGGCATCGGGGTTCTTGTTCTGAACGTTGGAGACGTAGCCGCGGCCACGTTCGACGATCAGTTCCATCTCGAAACGACCCTCGTCGTTCAAGGTGGCGATGTGCATTTCCGGGTTGTGCACCTCAACCCCGGCTGGCGGGGCGATGTCGGCAGCCGTGACAGCACCGGCACCGGACTTGCGCAGGTACATGGTGACCGGCTCGTCCTCTTCAGAAGAGAGCACCAGGCCCTTGAGGTTCAAGATGACCTCGGTGACGTCCTCAACCACACCCACGAGTGTGGAGAATTCGTGCTGGTTGCCCTCGATCTTGATGCTGGTGACCGCTGCGCCCGGAATGGACGACAGCAAGGTGCGCCGCAGCGAGTTGCCGAGGGTGTAGCCGAAGCCGGGTTCCAGCGGCTCGATGACGAACCGGGAACGGAACTCGTCAACGACCTCCTCAACCAGGATCGGACGCTGTGCAATGAGCATATTGATTCCTTTCCACCGCCCAATATTTGACGGTGATCTCCTTTACCAAACGCAACGCGCTGGCAACAGGTCTTGATACTGGTTCGCCTCTCCGCCGGGATGGCGCAGAGGCGAACCAGAGCTCTTACTTGGAGTACAACTCAACAATCAGCTGTTCGGTGACATCGATGGTGATCTGCTCACGAACCGGCAGCTGATGCACCAGCACCCGGCCGCTATCGGGACGGGAGGTGAGCCAGCCCGGAATGGTCTGAGCGTCGAAAGTCTCCCGAGCGATCACGAACGGCGGCAGGTTCATCGACTTGGGACGGATGTCGATGATGTCGTAGGCGCCCACCCGGAAGCTGGGCACATTGACCTTCTTGCCGTTCACCAGCAGGTGTCCGTGAACGACCAGCTGGCGGGCCTGGCGCCGAGTGGTGGCCAGCCCAGAGCGGTAGATCACATTGTCCAGGCGGGATTCCAGGATGATCAACAGGTTGTCACCGGTCTTGCCGGGCAGCCGGTTGGCCTGTTCGTAATAGCGACGGAACTGCTTCTCCAGCA
>DHWU01000070.1:1358-2338 GCA_002413345.1 Propionibacteriaceae bacterium UBA5174
AACTGCTTCTCCAGCACGCCGTAGGTGAAACGAGCCTTCTGCTTCTCCCGAAGCTGCAGCAAGTATTCGCTCTCTTTGATCCGACCCCGGCCGTGAACACCCGGCGGGTAGGGACGGCGCTCGAAAGCCTTGTCATTGCCCACCAGGTCGGTGCCGAGCCGGCGGGACTTCTTCGTGATGGGTCCGGTGTAACGGGCCATTTTCTATCTCCTCCTGGGGCTCAGACGCGACGGCGCTTAGGCGGACGGCAACCGTTATGCGGCACCGGGGTCACATCGGAGATCGGACCGATCTCGAGACCAACGGCACCCAGCGAACGGATGGCGGTCTCACGGCCAGAACCGGGACCCTTGACGAAAACGTCAACCCGCTTCATGCCATGTTCCATGGCTCGACGTCCAGCGGCTTCGGCAGCCATCTGGGCAGCGAACGGGGTGGACTTACGCGAGCCCTTGAAACCGACGGTGCCGGCTGAAGCCCATGCAATCACCGCACCAGTGGGGTCGGTGATCGTAATGATCGTGTTGTTGAACGTGCTCTTGATGTGCGCCTGTCCGGCGACCACGTTCTTCTTTTCCTTGCGACGCACCTTAGTTTTGGCGCTCGCACTGCGGCCTGCAGTAGCCAATTCAGTTACTCCTGAGTCTCGTGTTCACAGGCCGCTGTTAGCGGGCCTTCTTCTTACCGGCGACGGCCTTCTTCTTGCCCTTGCGGGTGCGAGCATTGGTGCGGGTGCGTTGACCCCGAACCGGCAAGCCTTGACGATGGCGGCGGCCCTGGTAAGAGCCAATCTCCATCTTGCGACGAATGTCGGCGGCAACGCTGCGGCGCAGGTCGCCTTCAGTCTCGTAGTGGGCTTCGATGTGATCACGAAGCGCAACGAGCTGGTCGTCAGTGAGTTGGTGAACACGAATATCGCCACTGATGCCAGTGGCTGCCAGGGTTTCCTTGGCGCGAGTACGGCCGATGCCGTAAACATA
>DHWU01000070.1:2610-38883 GCA_002413345.1 Propionibacteriaceae bacterium UBA5174
TCTCGAGGCGCTTCTCGCGCGGCAGATCGACCCCGATGAGGCGTGCCATGTGCACTTACCTTTCAGGAAATCGAGCCGGTTTCACCCGGCCCGCGAAGGTGTCTGGCGTGATGCGTCCCCTCGCCCGAATGGCGTGGGCCCCGGCCTTCGTCCGGGGGTGGATCACCAGCAATAAGCCCTGGTGGTTGCAATCACGTTGTCTGGGTTATTCAGTTGTCAAGCTGCGAAAGCCTGGTGGTCCGCGTCTCGCACTTATCGGCGGGGCCTGGATGAGCCGAAGCTCAGCCCTGGCGCTGCTTGTGGCGCGGGTTTTCGCAGATCACCATCACGCGACCGTTCCGGCGGATCACCTTGCACTTTTCGCAAATCTTCTTGACGCTCGGCTGGACCTTCATCGAGCAACTCCTCGATTTATCGCCGAGCGCAGGACAGTGCCATCAGGCATGGCCCTGAGATCGGACTTGTGGTGGATTTCTTGCAGATGCTTACCGGTACCGAAAGACGATGCGTCCACGGGTCAGGTCAACAGGAGATAACTCAACGACGACACGGTCGGCCGGAATGATGCGGATGTAGTGCTGCCGCATCTTGCCGCTGATGGTCGCTAACACCTTGTGCCCATTGGCCAGTTCCACCCGGAACATGGCATTCGGCAATGCTTCGACGACCGTTCCCTCGAGTTCGAGGACGCCTTCCTTTTTCGCCATTACTCCCAATCGCTGTACTTAAGTGGGCGCACGCGCCTGTGAGCACAGGTCATGCAAGGGACAACTGTACGCCAAGACGGCGAGCGTCCCCAAATCAGCCTTTTGGCCGAATCTGGGCGTAGCCTACCGTGCAGCATCAGCCTCGGCGTGGGAGTGGAATTGAAGCGCATCTTGACCACCTGGCCCTATGTGGCTTTCGTCGTCGGTTTGTACTTGGGCTGGCTGGTGTTCGCGACCGCACCACTGGGCCTCAGTGCCGAAGATCAGACGAACTTGGCTTTGGTCTACAGCGGCACCTTGGCCCCATTTTCGATCGCTGGCGTCGGCGCTGTTTTCGCTCACCGCCGCGGCTACGACTGGGTGAGCGTGGTCGCTTGCGTGGTGACTTTCCTCCTGATTGGCACCGTGGGCGACCTGATCAGGTTTCAGCATCTGCCCGCTTGGGATTCGCTTCTCAGCGCCACGATCATCTACGGCTTAATCGCACACATCGGCATCGCGGCAACCCTCGGCATCAAGAAGCTGGGCGAGCCAACAAAGGCCGCGCGGCGGTCCTGAAGAAGATCAGCAAGCCAAATTTTGGCATCTCAGCGAGATCAGCCAACGATTCGGCGTAAAGTAGTCCGTCGCGCACCTTGGCAGAAGGACGACTAGTGGATTCAGCTGTGCCGACACCCAACGCACTCGAACATGAGCTTGCAATCGAGCAGGCGCACGTAGACCTCGTCTACAAGCATCTGAAGAAGGCAACCAAGTCAGCCAAAAAGGTCGCTGCCCATGGGCAGCAGATCTTCCAATCCGACCGGCAAACCTGGGTTCGTGAGGAGGATGGCACCGCTTTGTTCGAGCGGGACGCGTTCGCTTTCGCCGCCGCTCGCCGACTTGCTGAACTCGATGCTGAACATGAAGGCCTCGTATTCGGACGCCTCGACCACACCGACGCCGAGATTCGCTACATCGGCCGAATCGGCGTCCGTGACGACGACTACGAACCACTAGTAATCGATTGGCGGGCCCGCGCAGCCGAACCGTTCTACCGGGCCACCGCGTCCAACCCAATGGAGGTGGTGCGCCGCCGGGTGTTGCGCTGCCGCAATGACATTGTGACCGGCATCGAGGATGACCTCCTCGACGCTGACGCCCCCCACGCCGACCTGCCCATCATCGGCGAAGGCGCACTGATGGCGGCTTTGAAGCGCGCCCGCGGACCGCGAATGCGCGACATTGTGGCGACCATCCAGGGCGAACAAGATGAGGCGATCCGCGCCGACTACCGTGGTGTCACGGTGATTGCGGGCGGGCCGGGAACAGGCAAGACGGTGGTCGCCCTGCACCGCGCGGCGTACCTGCTCTATTCCAACCGACGGCGGTTCGAGCGTGGCGGAATCCTGGTGGTCGGCCCATCCGGAATGTTCATGAACTACATCGAACGCGTGTTGCCATCCTTGGGCGAAGACTCGGTGGTGCTGCGTCCGATCGGTGGGGTGGCCGTCGATTCACTCGGACTGAGCGCGGCGCGCATCGATTCGGCCGAAGCCGCCGTAATCAAGGGCAGCTTGCGAATGCTGGAACTGCTGAAACGCCTAGTCAATCTGCCCTTAAGTGACGCCCCGAAGTTGCTGGTCACGGTCAAGGGCGAAGCGCTCCGACTCGAGACCGGCGAGATCGCCAGGATTCGCCGCGAGGTGCTGTCCCGCAACAAGGTGAACAGCGGGCGTAATGCCGCTCAGGCCGCCGTCCTGGCGGCGTTGTATGCCAAGCTGCCAGAAGACGTTGGGCTCGATTTCGAGATCTTCAGCGAGTTGATCACCGACGCCGCGTCCTATCGAATGTTCTTGCAGGAATGGTGGCCAGACCTGGAAGCCGCCGATGTCTTGCGGCGTCTAGCCGACCCAAAGGTGGTCGTCCGAGTTGCTGATGGCCTGTTTGACGCTGGCGAACAGGCAGAACTGGCCGCATCTCTTGCTTTCCCGGATTGGTCAGTGGCCGACACCGCACTACTAGACGAGTTGCTCGAGATCCTTGGCCCGATTGTCCCGGAAGAACCAGAGGACCCACTGATCTTCCTGCCTGATGGCACCGAAATGAGCGAAATCGTCACCACCGCCGACCGGCTCAGCCACCACCGCGAGGTCGACCCAGACGACGTGAGTCACGACACCTTTGCCCACGTGCTGGTGGATGAGGCCCAAGACATTTCCCCGATGCAATGGCGAATGCTTCGCCGCCGTGGCTCGGAGGCGAGTTGGACCATCGTTGGCGATCCGGCCCAAAGCTCCTGGCCAGATCTGAACGAGACTGATCGGGCGCTGACCGATCTGATCGGCAAGGCCCCAAACCGGAAGTTTCGGCTGAGCACGAACTACCGCAGCCCGGCCGAAGTGTTCGATCTTGCCGCCCGAGTGGTGCAACGCGAGTTCCCCGGCGCCGATCTGCCGAATGCGGTACGTACCACCGGCTTTGACCCGCTGCTGCTTGATGTTTCCGAAGATCAACTCGCCGAACGGTTAGAGCAGGTGCTAACCGACCTGCTCGACCAAGTGGCAGGCACCATCGGGGTGATCGCCCCACCCTCACG
Source organism: Propionibacteriaceae bacterium UBA5174 (assembly GCA_002413345.1). Taxonomy (GTDB): domain Bacteria; phylum Actinomycetota; class Actinomycetes; order Propionibacteriales; family Propionibacteriaceae; genus Propionicimonas. The sequence continues at coordinate 5,896 of DHWU01000070.1, forward strand.
GCTGGACGGCCTGGCCGCGGCCAGCGCAGTCACTGCGGCCAATGCTGATCGGATCAGCTTTATCAGCCCGCTCAACGCCAAAGGCCTCGAATACGACGGCGTCGTGGTGCTAGCCCCAGACGAGGTGGTGGCACAGTCTCCCGGTGGGCCACGGGTGCTCTATGTGGCCCTTACTCGGCCCACCCAACGGCTGGTCACTATCGATGTGGGTGGCGCTGGTAGCTGGCGTCCGTAGCCAGGGCGACTTACTCAACTGCCTGGCGCGATCATCGAGTCAGCCCTTTTTTGATTTGCGCAATCGTCCCAAGATCTCGGCGGTGGCCCGAGATCGGTTTTGGGTGAAGAACTGCAATCCCGGCGCTCCGCCGGCCAGCAGGGTGTCGCACAACTCGACCGCGATCTCGACCCCAACCTCACGCACGGCGACCGGATCGTCAGCCACTGCGCGCAACCGGGACACCACGGCTTCGGGCAAGTCAGCGCCAGAGAAAGTGGCGAATCGCTCTATCTGGGAGATGTTGGTCACCGGCATAATCCCGGCGATGATGGGCAAGTCGCAGCCCAACCGGCGCACTCGTTCCACCAGCCTGAAATACGCGTCGGCATCAAAGAACAACTGGGTGATCGCAAACTCAGCCCCAGCTTGCTCCTTCTCGGCCAAAATCTGAGCGTCGAGATCGAAGTCGTGCCGGTCCGGATGCCCATCTGGGAAAGCCCCAACCCCCACACAGAAATCGCCGGAAGCTTTGACAAGCTTCACCAACTCCGTGGCGTTGTCCAGACCCTCTGGGTGGCGTTGCCAAGGTGCGGTCGGACCACCGGGTGGATCACCTCGAACCGCCAAGATGTGACCAACCCCAGCCTCGGTATAGGCAGCCAGCGCACCTTCAAGCTCGGCGACCGTCTGGCTGACACAGGTCAGGTGACCCACGGTGATTGCATCGCTGCGCTGGTGGATCACCTTGGTGGCATCGATCGTGCGCTCCCGACTGGAACCGGTAGCGCCGTAGGTCACCGAGACAAAGTCCGGACGCAACGGCTGCAGCGAACTGATCGCGTCCAACAACGCAGTAGTGCCCAGGTCGTCTTTGGGCGGGAAAAACTCGAACGACATCGTCGAGTGCTGGCCTTGGCTGAGCAGCTCGGCAACTGTCGTGCGGGTCGGTGACATGCGGCTAAGGCTAGGCCAGAAGCAAGATCCGGGGCGAACCCAGACTGAACTGGGGGCAGTTGAACGGTCTAGGCTCAGAGCGTGTTGACGCCCAATCCTTCCGATCCGCTGTCGAGCGACTTTCGAGCTCGCGTCGGTTCCGAGATTTCGACCTACCTCGACGGACGTGCCACTGTGCTCGCAGAGCTGGGTCCCGAAACCGCCGAGGTGATCGGCTTGGCTAGGGCCTTCACCACCGGTGGCAAGCGGGTGCGGCCAGCATTCTGTTGCTGGGGCTATCTAGCCGCCACCGGTGGCACCACCGTGCCAGCTTCGGTACTGCAAGCCGCTGCCAGTCTTGATGTGCTTCATGTGGCGGCATTGGTTCATGACGATGTGATGGACGGATCAGACACTCGCCGCGGACTTCCAGCAGCCCACGTCCAGCTGGAACGTTGGCATGCCGCCGAATCCCGGCGCGGATCAACGCAAGCCTTTGGCCGGGCTGGGGCGATCCTGTTAGGCGATCTGCTGTTGCTGTGGTCGGCCGAAATGTTTACCTCCTGCGGTGCTGAACGGCTGGATCGGGCGGCGCCGTTGGCCGCCTTAGTTCGCGAAGAGGTCAACGCGGGCCAGTTTCTTGATGTCACCGCGCAAACCCGGTCGCCATTAAGTGCACGCAGCGATCCAACGTCGGTGATCGACCAGATCCAGCGGGTGGTGGAGTACAAAACAGCTCGGTACACCGTGATCCGTCCGTTGCAGATTGGTGCCGCCTTGGGCGGTGGCAGCCCTGAGCTCTTGGACGGCCTGGCTCGGTTCGGTTCTCCTTTGGGCCGCGCGTTTCAGTACCGCGATGACGTATTGGGCGTGTTCGGCGACGAAGCGGTCACCGGCAAACCCGCCGGTGACGACCTTCGCGAGGGCAAACTCACCGTTTTGATCGCCAAGACAATGATGCTGGCCACTTCAGCCCAGGCCACCGAACTGGACGCCTTGTTGGGCCGACCGCTGAGCGCTGAAGAAGTGGCTCGAGCTCAGGGGATCATCACCGATTCGGGCGCTTTGGCCGCCGCTGAGGCCGAGATTGAAGCTGACGCCGCCACTGCGCTGGCCGAATTGCGTTTGGCTGGTCTGCCGATCGCCGCCACCACCGCCTTGACCGAATTGGTTCGCCTGGCCACCCAGCGAAGTGCCTGAGCCATCTCCGATGGCCCAGGCTTCGTTCCTACTGGGGCAACTGCCCCGGCAGGATGTGCTGTTCGCGAGCCGGGAAGCCCGCATCAAATTCGAGCAGTCGGGCCGGATCAACGTCGAAGGCGGCTGATTCAATCAACCGCCCTGACACCTCGCCCAACCCTCCTGGTCGCAGCTCGATGCCCATGAAGGCATCAAAGTTGAGCCCATCAGGGGTGGTCACCGCCCAGGTATCGGCATTCTGGAAGCCGAACCGGTGGTAGTACGCCGGGTCCCCGTAAAGGAACGCGCCGCTGAACCCGTCCTGCTCGGCGCGGGCCAGAGCGAAGCTCAGTAGTTGACTGCCGATGCCGCAACCTTGGGAATCGGGACGGACCGCCAGCGGACCCAGATAGAGCATTTCCTGAGGTTCCTGGTGATCGGAGATCACCTGAGCGCGGGTTGCGATCAGGCAACCGAGCAATTCCCCACCGGCTTCGGCGACCAAATCGAGCACTAACTCCGGAGAAGTCCGCACCTGGTTCACGATCAGGTGCTCCACGCAACCGGGTCGGTAGCGATCCCAGAAGGCATCCCGGACCAGTGCCTCACACTGGCGATACTCAAACGGATGCTCGGGGCGAATATTGATTTTCACGATGCTGATCCTGTTCTGGCGCGACGGCGCCAACACTTGGAAATCAGGGTTGTTTTTGGACACCCGGCTGAATCCGGGTCACCCAATAGGCACACAAAAGTCAGGTCTGCGTCGCCTTGGCGTCCGCGACTAGACCCTGACCAACATCGTGAGATTCTGCATGCGCGATCAGCCTGCCACGGCACTGGCGATTCGAGCAAAGTCAGCCAGGCGCGCTGCAGGGGCTCAGACCTCAGGGCCAAGATCGTCCTGCCACGCCTGCAGCAATCGGTCTTTCAAAGCCACCGCGGCCGCTGTCGGATCGGACGCAGCAGTTATCGCTCGGGTCACGCCAACCCGCCGAGCTCCAGCGGCCAGCACCTCGGCGAGGTTTTCCAAGTTGACCCCACCCACAGCGAACCATGGCTTGGCCGAAGCATCAGCTGGCGAAGCGACGGTGGCCGCGTAGCGGACTAGGCCAAGCCCAGCCTCGCCGACACCAACAGAGTTGAAGACTGGGCTGATGGTGAAGAAGTCCACCTCCGGATCGGCTATCGCCGCATCCACCAAAGCTGGCGAATGACAGGAGCGTCCGACCAGCGCCCACTGACTCAGGCTCGGGCGAGCCGCCGCGGCCGGCCCATCCATCGCCGAAAGCTGCAATAGATCAACACCGGCTTTGGCGGCAATTTCAGCGGACCCATAACCGCTCACCAACCGATTGGTGCCAGCAGCAACCTGCTGAATCGAACTCAGCGCCGACACCTGGTCTGACTTGGTTGCCCGAGGCTCGCGAAGCTGGACGATATCGACACCGCCAGCGAAACTTGCGCGCACCAAGCCCGCCAAATCACCAGTAGCAGCGCGCGAATCGGCGATCAGCATCAACTTGGCAGACTTCAATCGAGTTGCTAGTCCCCATAGTGCGGTCACCGCCTCAGAGTAATGCCGCGGCGGGTTGGAAGGAGTGGGTTTCCTGCTGCCTCTACAATCTGCAGTAAGTCTGGAACAACCGCCTTCCCGACTGTTGCGGAGCTACTACAGATGACGATGACAGCCAAGAGCAGCGACCCCATGCTGGGCCGCGTCATCGACGACCGCTACCAGATCGTTCGAAAGATCGCTCGCGGGGGCATGGCAACGGTATATCTGGCCAATGACTTGCGTCTGGCCCGCACCGTTGCGGTGAAGGTGATGCACGAGAATTTGGGCTCTGATCCTGATTTCGTCACCCGCTTCGACCGGGAAGCTCGCGCCGCAGCTCGGCTTTCCCACCCAAACGTAGTGTCGGTCTTTGACCGGGGTATCGATGACGAACGGCCCTACATCGTCATGGAGTACGTCGAAGGCACCACCCTTCGCCAGGCGATCACCCGCGAAGCGCCGATGAAACCGGCCCGAGCCGTTGAACTGATCACTCAAGTCGCCGCCGCAGTATCGGCCGCCCACGAAGCCGGGATCATCCACCGGGATTTGAAACCAGAGAACGTTCTGATCTCGACCCGCGGTCAGGTCAAAGTGGCCGACTTCGGGCTCGCCAGAGCCGTCACCGCACACACCGCTACCGCCCAGGGAATGCTGATCGGCACGGTTTCCTACATCTCTCCCGAATTGGTCACTCGTGGCCATGCTGACACTCGCTGTGATGTCTACGCGCTGGGTGTCGTGCTCTACGAAATGCTCACCGGCCTCAAACCGCACACTGGCGAGACTCCGATCCAGGTGGCTTACAGCCACGTCCACAATGAGATCACCGAGCCCTCGGCAGCTGCCCCCGCCCAGTGGCGCGGAACCTCGGCGGCCGTCCCCGATTATCTTGACGCCTTGGTGTTGGCTGCTGCCGCCCGCGAACCAGACGATCGCCCAGCCGATGCTGGGGTGCTGTTGACGCACTTGGAAGACGCTGGCGCAGCCTTGGCCAAAGGGGTTGCGAACGACCCGATCCTGGCCTCTCGAATGCAGCTGACCACCGTGGACGATTCGGTCACCGACTATGTGCCCCACCAACCGCCAGCCGAGCGCAGCGAACCCACCAATCGGACGCTGCCTCTGACCGAGTCAGAAGCCCCGGATTCGGGCCCGTCCACGCAGTGGCCAGACATCAGCCCATCAGCTGAACCGGTGCGGGAACGTCAGGCGCGCCGCCGACGCCACGGCCGCAGGTTGCTGACGCTATTACTGCTGGCTTCGGTGCTGTTGGGCGTCGGCGCTTGGTACTGGCTGTCGGGACGATTCACCGATACCCCCGATTTCACTAATCTGACTCAGGCCAAGGCCGCAGCCCTAGCCGGCGAAAAGGGATTTCCAATCACCTTCGCCGATGAATACAGCGAAACCGTCACGGTCGGTCAGGTGGTGCGCACCGATCCTGCGGCTGGCTCCAGGATTTCGATTGGCGGCACCATCACCGCCTATTTATCCAAAGGGCTCGAACGCTACGCCGTACCGTCCCTTGCCGGGCGAACGGTTGACGAAGCAAAGACCACGCTCACTGACGCTCATCTGACGGTGGGCAAAGTAACCGAAGTTTGGAACGACAGTGTCACCATCGGCCAGGTGGTCAGCTCTTCGATCGATGCCGGGACCTTGGTCAAGCCAGACGTTCAGATCGATCTGAACGTGTCCAGAGGACCAGCACCAATCAAGATTGCCAGCTATGTGAACAAGTCGTTCGACAGTGCCAAGACCTACTACGAAGCCAAGGGGGTGACGGTGGCCCGCGGCACCGACCAGTTCAGCAACACTGTCGCTTCGGGGAATGTGATCTCCCAGGATCCGGCTAAGGGCACCACCACTAAGGGCAGCACAATCACATTCATCGTCTCCAAAGGGCCCGAATACGTCACCATCCCCGGCGTGCGTGGCACGACCAAGGATCAGGCCGTTCAGGCCTTGGAAGCGGTCGGCCTAGTGGTCACGGTGTCCCAGCGGGGCTGGTTCGGTAGCAGCGCGCTAGGTACCAACCCGGCCGAGGGCACTAAGGTCAAGAATGGCTCCGCGGTCACCCTCTACGTGGGTTGATACCCGCCGCTAGGCCGGCGTCCATGCTCCAGCGCCACGCAGATCGGTCAGCTTGGTTGAAGTGATCTCGTTCATCCGGTTAAAGCTGAGCGCCCAACCCCGCTCATTCAACAATCCGTCATGAATGCAGAACCCTTGTGGTGCCCCAACCGCACGGACGAAGTCGACGGTCTCCTTCATGGCTGCCCACGGCCCGTAGGCCGGGACGCCGAGCACATCCACCCCGGGGGGCACGCTGGCCAGGCTGTCGCCAGGATGGAAGAAAGTTGGCTCTGCCTCGCCACTCAGCACCAGACCCACATTGCCGATCTGGGGAATGTCGCGGTGAATCACGGCATGCAGTCCGCCCACGGCAGAAATGGTGAGCCCACCCATGACGACGACGGTGTCGGCCGCGATCGGCTCGGCACGCTCAAGGTCGTAAGGGCCGATCACCCCCGGCTCGACCAACACGCGAGCGCTGGGATTGGCCGTGATCAGTGCTGGCACATTTTCGGGATCGATGTGGTCGGGGTGTAAATGAGTGACAGCGATCAGATCCAGATCGGTCAAGCCATGCCAAGCAGTGGAAAAGTTGCCCGGATCAATCAGGACGCGCAGGCCAGCAGTCTCAATCAACACCGTCGAATGGCCCAGATGGGTCAACTGCATACTCACTCCTTGCTGAAGCGCTCAATCACATAAGACATGGCCATGGTGTAGCCGTCGGGACCGAAACCGGTGAGTACCCCGACTGCCAGATCCGATAGGTAGGAGTGTTTGCGGAACTCCTCGCGGGCGTGCACGTTGGAGATGTGTACCTCGGCGAAGGGAATAGCAACCGCAGCGAATGCGTCCCGAATGGCCACTGAGGTATGGGTGAAAGCGCCAGGATTGATGATGATGAATCGGGTGCCATCTTCGCGCGCGGCGTGCAGCCGGTCGATGATTTCGCCCTCATGGTTGCTCTGAAAAGTGGCCACGCTTAACCCGGCGGACTGGCCTTGAGTGACTAGCCCAGCCTCAATGTCAGCCAGCGTGGTGGCACCGTAAATCTCCGGCTCACGAGTGCCGAGGGTGTTCAGATTGGGTCCGTTGATGACCAGCACGTCCATGGGATAACTCTCCCACGCCGGCAGCTAGTGGCCCAGCAGGGCCACGGCGCCGCCGATTAACAGGACTACCACGGTCGCGGCAGCGGCCAGCAGCAACGGGCGTTTGCCTGCCCGTCTAAGCACCGACCAGTGCACCGAAGTGCCCAAAGCAAACATTGCCGCGCCAAGCAGCCAGGCTTGGGCCACCTTCGCGGCGTCCACCACCGTCAGTGGGACGACGCCGAGGCTGCGCAGCACCACCATGGTGATGAAACCGACCACGAACAGCGGTACCAGCGGCGGGCGCTTGCTTTCGCCGCTGCTTTCGGCACGCTGTCGCCACGAAATTATCGCCAACACTGGAGCGAGCATCAACACCCGAGCCAGCTTGACCACCACGGCAACCTTCAGCGCCTCCGGTCCGATGATGCCAGCCGCCGCTACCACTTGGGCGACCTCGTGAGTGGAGGCTCCCGTCCAGATCCCCGCGGTGCGGGCATCCAATCCAAACAAGCTGGCCAGAGCAGGCATCAACGCAATCATCACGGTGCCGAAAACCACCACCAATGCCACCGCGGTGGCGGCCTCTGCATCTTTGCGTTTAACCAAGACGCCGTCGATGCCAGCGACGGCGGCCGCTCCGCAGATCGAAAAGCCACCTGCGATCAGCAGGGTCTGGGTGGCGCCCACTTTCAGCAGCCGTCCGAGGAGCAAGGTGATTGCCATGGTGCCGGCGACGATGGCCACCACGCCGACCACAATTGGCCAGCCCAGAGCGAAGATGTCACCGAGCACCAGCTGCAGGCCGAGCAACACCACTCCCAGCCGCAGCAACCGTCGTGAGGAGATTGCCAGCCCCGGCTGCAGAATTGCCATCATCGGGCTGCTCGGCACGGTGACATTAGCTAGTACCGCACCCAGCAGAATCGCAATCAGCATCGCGCTCACTCCGGGAACGAACTGATTCACCAGGATCGCCGAACCAGCGCCGGCAAAAGACAGCGCCAGGCCAGGCCACAGATGGCCCTTGAAAGCTGGTGGCAAAGTGCCCTTGGTCGGCTCAATCAGCCCTATTTCGGATTGCGACATTTGGCCAGACTAGGCACTTTCGCGATATGCCACTAGCCCCAATTTATGAATGGTGGATATATCGTAGTCGATATGAGTGAGCTTCCTGGTGGCCTGCATCGCTTCCCTGCAGTGGACGATCTGCTGATCCTGCTGGCAGTGGCTGAAGCGGGCAGCGTCAGCGCTGCAGCTAGGGCGCTAGACATCGCCCAGCCAAATGCCAGCCGAACACTGCGCCGCTTGGAGCGCCAGCTGGGCGTCCAGTTGCTCGACCGAGACACCCGAGGCAGCAGACTGACCACCGGAGGTTCCCTAGTGGTCGACTGGGCCCGCGACGTCGTGGAGGCCAACACCGGCCTAATCGCGGGCGTGACCGCACTCCACGGCCCGCGGCTGGCGCGATTACTGATAGCAGCCAGCCAAACCATCGCCGAAGAGTTGTTGCCCCGCTGGTTGGCAGCGCTTCGCAGTGAACGCCCCGGGCTGGACGTCGCGCTCACCGTGGCCAACTCCACCGAAGTTGGACGCCTAGTCAGCGCCGGTGGCGTGCTCGGTTTCGTGGAGAGCCCACAACTGCCCAGCAGCATTGAGGCTCCGGTGGAAAGCCGAACCGTAGCCACCGACAGGCTGGTGGTGGTGGTTTCCCCCGACCACGATTGGGCTCGCCGGACCCGGCCGGTGAGTCTGGCCGAGTTGGCCGCGACCCGGCTGGTGGTGCGTGAACCTGGTTCAGGCACCAGAGTGAGCTTTGAACAGGCCATGGCCCATTTGAAGCTCGCCACGCCTGCTCTGGAGCTAGCCAGCAATGCGGCAGTCCGGGTGGCGGTATCCGCCGGCGCTGGGCCAGCAGTGTTAAGCGAACTCGCCGTCCATTCAGCAGTCGCCAACGGTGACCTAAGAGCGGTGATGGTCGAGGGTCTGACCATCGAACGACCGCTTCGCGCTGTGTGGGCCAGCACCCCACCACTGAGCACCGAACTGGCGCGCCTGGTCGAACTGACCCAGATCATTGGCTCCGCGCCCCACGGCATCCGAACGCCGCTCAGTTCAGCGCAGCCGGACTAGGCTGTCTCAGCCCCGCGCTCGAACAGCTCGAAACACTGCTTCTGCGACCACTGCTGGTTCTGCCTCAGCGGCCACTACCGCCGTGGCCACGCCGTGATATGCGTCCTGCCGGGAGGCATAGAGCTGAGTTAGATCATCGCGAGCCAGCATCGGCCGCCCAGCATCGCTGCCAACTCGGGCCAGTGCGTCAGCCAGGGAGATGTCCAGCAGCACCACCTGGTGCCCGGCGAGGGATTGCCGTACCGCCTCGTTGGTGAGCGCACCGCCGCCCAGTGCGATCACGGCCGGAAAGCCAGTGAGCAAGTCAGCGATGGTGGCAGCTTCAAGCTCTCTGAACCCCGCCTCGCCGGATTCGGTGAAGATCTCCGCGACGCTGCGCCCGGTTGCCGCCACGATCGCCTCGTCCACGTCAATAAAGTCCATGCCAAGACGGCCAGCCAGCAGGCGCCCCACCGTGGTCTTGCCAGCGCCCATGAAGCCAACCAACACGATCTTCTCGCTGAGCGCGGCGGCCGCAGCGGCTCGCATCGCCAATTCGGGCGGCCGCTGCCCGGTGAACAGCTCAAACTGCAGCGCCGCCTGGGCGATGAGCAGTTCAATGCCGCCGATTACTTCCATGCCAGCTGCATTCGCAGCTCGGGCCAACGGCGTCGGCCACCCGGCGTAGACGGCGTCGAATAACAGCCCCGTGCGCCGGGCCAGGCCCGCGGAATCGGCGGCACCTGCAGGCAGCGTGGACACCACCACCGGGTCGTTGCCACCAACCCAAGTACTCAGCTCGTGCGCGTTCAGCTGCAAACTGGGGGCAGCAGCACTGGCCCAGTCGATCAGCTCAGCGGCTCGGGACGCGTTCCGGGCATAAATGTTCACCTCAGCCACGCCAAGGGCATCAAGGGCCAGCACCGACGACCGCGCCGTCGCCCCCGCGCCCAGGATTGCTGCCTGCGACCAGCCCTGCCAGGCCGGACGCAGCGCCATTACCAACCCAGGAATGTCGGTGTTGTCGGCTAGCCAACCCTGCGGGGTGCGCACCAGGGTGTTTCCCGCCCCGGCCCGAGCCGCCAACGGGGTCACCTGATCAGCCACCTCGAGACAGGCGACCTTCAACGGCATCGTCAAACTCAGGCCGCGCCACTGAGCGTCCAATCCCGATACAAAGTCGGGCAACTGGTCGGCAACCAGCTCGAAACGGGAGTAGGTCCACTCCGTCAAACCGAGGGCGGCGTAGCCGACCCGGTGCAGTGCCGGAGACAAAGAATGGGCAATGGGCGAGCCGAGGACAGCAGCTTTCACACCTCCCATGTTCCCACAGCCCGGTTCACCCGAGGCCCCACACTCGGCCGCCACCTGCGCTGCCCACGACGGCCGAATTTCCTCAGGCCTTTGCCAGCAGCCGCCCGACTAGGCGTCCAGCGGTCATCGCGGCTGGCAACGTGACTTCGAGCGAGGTGACCGCCCGAACTGTGCGCGGGCCGATCACCGAGAGTTTGACGCCAATCTTGGCGGCCTCGTGCGCCAACTTCGCCGCACTGGTGGTGCCGGTGTCGACCACCACGATATTTGTTTGCGGCGACGTGACGGCTTCAGGCACCGCATTGGCCACCTCGGCGGCGAAAGCTGCTGCAGCGGCATGATCAGCCGCCAACCGGGAGACATTGTGGTCAAGTGCATAGCCGGCAGCAGCGGCCAAGATACCGATCTGCCGCATCCCGCCACCCAAGCGTTTGCGCTGTTCGCGAGCGCGCTCAATATTGGCCGCGCTGGAGACCAGCATCGATCCGGCCGGGGCACCCAGACCTTTGGAAAAGCAGACCGTTACCGTGTCGAACGGCTGCCCGTAATCAGCCAGGGATACCCCCGTGGCGACGTGGGCGTTCCACAGTCGGGCACCGTCCAAGTGCAAGCCAATACCCATCTCTCGACAGGCCTTAGAAATCTGACGAATGTGTTTGATCGGCTGAACTGAACCTCCGCCAAAGTTGTGAGTGTTCTCCAACGCCACCGCGGCGGTCTGCACCAGAAAGGCCGTCTTAGGCGAAATCAGCTTGGTGATGGTGTTGGCGTCAGCGACCCCGGTAAAGGAAGTCCAGGTACGCATGGTGATCCCGTGCAGGGCCGCATGGGCGCCGAGCTCTCCCCTGGCCAGGTGCGCCCGCGCATCGCACAACACTTCTTGGCCAGGATTCACCAGACACCACAGTCCGAGCAGGTTTCCCATCGAACCACTCGGCACAAACAGCCCGGCCTCGTGCCCCAGCATTTCGGCAACTCGGCGTTGCAGAGCATTGATCGTGGGGTCTTCGCCATAGACGTCATCGCCAACCTCGGCCGCGGCCATCGCGGCGCGCATTCCAGCCGACGGTCGAGTGATGGTGTCGCTGCGTAGGTCGATCGCGGGGTCGGCAAACTTGGGTACGCGCATGAGTGGTTCCTCCGGGGGTGGGAGTGCTACCGCCCAGACAGTATCCCGCGCCACACGGTGAGGCCGCACCCAAAGTTCAGCAATCGATCAACCCAAACGGAATACCGGTAGGCGCCGGGGGCACGCAGCTGGCTCTAGAAGTCTTCCAGCTGGAACTCTGGCTTCGGATCACCGCGGCGAATCCGTCCACTGGTCAGCCGGTCGGCGATCAAGAAGGCCAACTCCAGCGACTGGTTTCGGTTGAGTCTGGGATCGCACGCAGTCTCGTACCGGTTGGAAAGGTCAGCCTCATTTAGCTCATCCACCCCACCAACGCATTCGGTGACGTCATCGCCGGTCATCTCAACATGCACTCCACCCGGCCAAGTGCCCAACTGTTCGTGCACGTCGAAGAAGCCGTTGACCTCATCGGCGACCTGGCTGAAAGCCCGAGTCTTGTAGCCGGTTGCGGTCTCGAAAGTATTGCCGTGCATGGGGTCACACACCCACGCGACCTTGCGCCCAGTGGCTTCCACGGCCTTGATCACCGGCGGCAGGGCATCGCGAATCTTGTCGGCCCCCATTCTAGTGATCACCGTGAGCCGACCAGGTTCGTGATGTGGGTCAAGCCGATCGAGCAGCGCTGCCGCCTCGTCCCCCGTCACGTTCGGTCCGAGTTTCACTCCGATCGGGTTCCGCAGGTGACGCAGGTATTCCACATGGGCACCGTCAAGCTGGCGAGTGCGCTCCCCGATCCACAGCAGATGGGCACTGGTGTTGTACGGAGTCGCGGTGCGCGAATCAATCCGCGTCAGTGAGTGTTCGTACTCCAACAGCAAGGCCTCGTGGGAGGAGTAGAAGTCCACGGTACGGAACGACTCGTTGTCCACTCCACAGGCGACCATGAAGGCCAAAGCGCGCCCGATCTCATCGGACAGATCTTCGTAACGGGTCTCCACATTGGAGTTGTTCACGAAGTCGGCATTCCAGCTGTGCATGGCGCGCAGATCGGCATAACCGCCGGTGACAAAGGCCCGCAGGAGGTTCAAGGTGGCCGCGGAATGGTTGTAGACCTCTAACAGCCGATTTGGGTCAGGGATCCGTTCAGCAGGGCTGAAACCAAGCGCGTTCACCGCGTCACCGCGGTAAGCCGGCAAAGTCACGCCATTGCGAATCTCCCCGTCTCGACTGCGGGGCTTGGCATATTGGCCAGCGATCCGGCCAACTTTGAGGACGGGCAGCTGGGCGGCGTAGGTGAGCACCACCGCCATACTCAACAGCACCCGCAGCTTGTTGCGGATGTTGGCTGCAGTCACTGTGTCGAAGGTTTCGGCACAGTCTCCGCCCTGGAGCATGAAGGACCGCCCGGCAGCGACCTCGGCCACTCGGCCTCGCAAGTCGTCACATTCACCGGCAAAGACCAACGGCGGCCGCCGACGCAATTGAGCCACCACTGAATCCACTGCGGAGGCGTCAGGATAGGTCGGCTGCTGGGCAGCGCCCATTGCGTGCAGTGCGGCTAGGGACGGAATCGGATCAGACACGCCGGTCAGGATAGCTCGCCGGAGGGCACCTGCGGAGGTTCTGCGCCAAGACCGGGACGTTCCAGGATCCGGGCATCAGCCTCGTCGGCAGACACTGAGCCCCTTTTGACCGAGGATCCGTAGGCATTCACGTAGACCTGCCCGGAGATCTGTTGGATCGCCGCCATCACCTCATCGGTGACCCAGCGCAACACCTCTCGGTCGTTGTACCTGCCGTGATACGCCGAGAAATCCAAAGGCTCACCGATCACCACCCGTGGCTTGCGAAGCCAGGGAATCCAGAGGAAACCCTGCTTCGCTACCGTCCCGGAGACCGCCACTGGAATCACCGCAACGCCAGCGGCCAGAGCGATCCGAGCCACCCCGGTATGCCCCTTATAGAGCCGGCCATCCGGTGATCGGGTGCCTTCTGGGAAGATCCCCACCAACCGGCCTTCTCGAAGCGCCGTCAGCACCGGCTCCAAACCATTCAGACTGGCGCGCCCACCGGAACGGTCAAGTGGCACTTGTTGAGTCACCTTCAAGAACCAAGCCACGATCTTGGACCCAAAGCCACGGTTACCCTCAAACAGTTCGGCCTTCGCCGGGATGGTCACCTGTCTGCGAATGAGTGCTGGGATCACATAGGTGTCCCCGGCAGCGAGATGGTTGGCAGCCAACACCGCAACGCCGGTGGTCGGTAGGTTCTCCTCGCCAACCAATTTGGCCCGGAACCCGATCCTCACCAGTGGAACGAAGACGAGATATTTGAAGAAGTTGTACATTCAGCTCTCTCAAGTGCGTGACTGTCGGACAGCCTACGATGCTGCCATGAACGTGAGCGAAACTGCCCAGCCTTTCTACAGTGCCACCGGCAATATCGGAGTCCTCTTTTGCCATGGTTTCACTGGCTCACCCTGGTCGTTGCTGGAGTGGGCAAAGGTGACTGCTGAGGCTGGATACCGGGTGTCATTGCCGCGGCTTCCCGGGCACGGCACCAGCTGGCAGGAGATGAACCTCACCGGCTGGCAGGACTGGTACTCCTGCGTGGATCGCGAGTTCGCCGAGCTTCGCGCCAACTGCGACAAGGTCTTTGTGGCCGGCCTAAGTATGGGCGGGTCCCTGGCGCTGCGGCTGGCCGAGAAACACGGCGCGGCAGTGGCTGGGCTGATCCTGGTGAATCCAGCGGTGTTGCCTTACCCGAAAGACCGAATCGCCTCCATAGCCCAGCACTTTGTCCCTTCGGTGAAGGCAATCGGCTCCGATCTAGCAGACCCGAACACTGATGAACACGCCTACGATCGGACTCCAGTCCGGGCCGCCGCTTCCATGCTGAAGATGTGGGTCGAGGTCCGCGCCTGCCTCGATCTAGTGGACTGCCCGCTGCTGATGTTCCGTTCAGCGACCGATCACGTGGTTCCCGACGTCTCCAAAGAGTTCATCTTGAACCACGTCTCCAGCGAAGTGATTGTGGATCGGGTATTGGAGCGCAGCTTTCACGTGGCGACGATGGATTACGACAAGCAAGCAATCTTTGCCGAGACCCTGCAGTTCCTAGCCGAACAGGCGTGAAGCTCGAGTGAGAGCGATCAGCTGACTACGCGGCGGGCGCTGGTGTAATTGCCGTAACCGGCCAGCGACTGCACCATCAGGTCATTCCGCGGGTTACGGGCGTGCACGAACTTCCCGTTACCGATGTACATGCCTACGTGGTGGATCGGGCTGTAGAAAAAGATCAGGTCGCCTGGCTTCAGGTTCGCTTTCGACACAGCCCGACCGACTGAGGCCTGCGAACTGGAGGAGTGAGGCAGCGAGATTCCAGCTTGCCGGTAGGAGGCGACCATTAGCCCTGAGCAATCAAAACTGTTCGGCCCCGATGCTCCCCACACATACTGGCCACTGGATACCTTCGACAAGGCGTAGGCGATGGCCTTCTTGATTTTGGCGTTCGAGTCGGCGTAATCACCGGGATCGGCGCTCTCCGAGGACCCCTCACTGGAATCCAGTTCCTGACGATCCTTCGGGCTGAGCGAAGCGACAAGGGCATCAGCCTCGGACACCTTGGCCTCGACGTTGGCCTTGAGCTGAGACAGCTTCTTCTCTTTCTCGGCCAAAGCAGCAACTTCGGCTTCCGCCGTGCGCTGCATGTCGGTGAGGTTGGCCTGCTCGATAGCCTGCTCGGACAACGTCTTGTTCATGGTGTCGTTGACTTTGCTGGCCGTCGACAACCGATCAAGGGTGGTGTCGGGATCACCTGAGGTGAAGATCTGCATGGTGGTGCTGGAGTCGCGTCCCCGGAACTGAGCCAGCGCGATTGACTGCGCTGAAGCATTCAGTTGATCAACTCGCTTCTGCTGGATCGCAATGTCGGATCGCAATGTGGACAACCGAGCTTTGCCCTTATCAAGCGCATCAGAGACCGCGTCATAATCTTCACCGATTTGACTGGCCTGCACCTCAAGGTCTTTGACGCGCTCCTTGGCGCTCTTCACCGTCGTGGGGGTAGAGGTTGGTGCCGCAACTGCAGGTACTACCACTACCTGACCAGCTAGCACTGTGACAGCAACCGCGCCAAGCAAAGCAGTGGCGAAGCGTCCGTTCCTCAATCTCATTCGGTACCCCTCAGTGATGGGCTCTCCGCCCTGAACCGAAACTGAGAAAACCCTAAGGGAATACCCGGCACAACGCAAACTCGCTGCCCAGAGACCCCCCAACCTCAGACCCTTTAGCTTACCCCCCGGCAACCAGCCGCAGTGGGGGAACCAGCCCAGAAGTGGCCATCGCAGCCAAGGCCGTGCGTTCTTGGCCATCGAGCTGGATCTCCTCAGAAATCGGGCCTAACAGCACCGAAATCACACAGTCTTGGCAACTCGGACCTCGGGCCCGGCAAGTGCCGCAATCGACATGCAGTACGTCCATGTCCAAAGTGTGACCGGCGGGTCTGACATTCCGTGAGCACCCTTCCCGGCTAGCTGTGGCCAGCACTGTCAGAGTCACGGGCTAGCGTCTCCAGATGTGAGCAGCAGCGCAGTCCAAATGAGTTTCGACGAGTTGGGTACCCCGCTATCTGAGGTGACCTTCTGCGTAGTTGATCTGGAGACGACTGGCGGCGGCGCCTCAGCCGACATCACTGAGTTTGGTGCGGTGAAGGTGCGTGGCGGCGAAGTGCTCGGTGAGTTCCAAACTTTGGTGAACCCGCTCAGCCAGATTCCGGCTCTGATCTCAGTGCTAACTGGGATCACCGACCGGTTAGTGGCTGATGCCCCAAGACTGCCCCAAGTCCTACCCGGGTTCTTAGAGTTCGCCGCTGGCTGCGTACTGGTGGCCCACAATGCCCGCTTCGACATTGGCTTTCTGAAACGGGCTTGCTCGCGCCACGACTATGCCTGGCCCCAGCCGAAGGTGATCGACACTGTCGCGCTGGCTAGACACACACTTGCCCGCGACGAGGTACCCAATGTGAAGCTGGGTACGCTCGCCGCACACTTCCAAGTGCACACCTCGCCCACTCACCGCGCCTTGGATGATGCCCGAGCCACAGTGGAGGTACTGCACGCACTGCTGGAACGGCTCGGCGGATTCAGCGTCCAGACCCTGGAAGACCTACTGGAATTTCTTAACCAAGTTTCGCCGCAGCGGCGAGCCAAGCGGAGCTTGGCGAAAGACGTCCCCGCAGCGCCGGGAATCTACCAGTTTGTGGCGGTATTGACCGCTCCGGACGGCTCCGCTCGCCGGCAGGTGCTCTACGTGGGAAAGAGCCGCAATCTACGTCGCCGAGTGGCCAGCTATTTCACCGCCGCGGAGACCCGGCCACGAATGGAGGAGATGGTGCGGATCGCCACAGCCGTAGAGACCGTGGTCTGCCGCACACCCCTAGAGGCCGACGTCCTGGAACTGCGGCTAATCGCCGCACACTCGCCTCGGTACAACCGCCGGTCGAAGTATCCCGAACGCCAGCATTGGCTCAAACTGACCGCAGAGGCTTTCCCGCGGTTGTCCATCGTCCGCCAAATCACCGATGATGGCTGCTTCTATTTCGGCCCATTCCGGCGTCGCCAGGCCGCCGAACAGGTGCAACTGGCTAGCTACGAGGCCTTCGGGCTGCGCCAGTGCACCACCAGGTTGTCCCGCACTAAGGCAACGCCAGCCTGCGCACTGGCCGAAATGGGACGGTGCAGCGCCCCGTGCCAGTTGCGGCTGTCACCACAGGAATACGCCACCATCGTTGAGCGGGTGCGAAATGCCTTGTCCACCGACGTCAGACCGCTGATCCGAGCGGCAGCGCCCAGACTTCAACAGCTGGTGGCCGCCGAACGATTCGAAGAAGCTGCCGCTTTCGCCACGCGCCTCGAAGACTGCACCCGGGCCGCCGCCCGACATCATCGCCTCGCCAGCCTGGCGGCCTGTCCACAACTCGTCGCGGCACTGCGCACCGAGCCGGGTTGGGAGATCCACGTGATTCGGTACGGACGCCTCGCTAACGCAACGCTGGCCCGCCAAGGCGAAGTACCCCAACAGATTGCCCGGGACGCCGTGGCCGTTGCGACCTCCGTAACCCGGCCGGTCGGACCACAGCCTGCCGGCACCATCGAGGAAACTGAACAAATCGCGGATTGGCTGGAACGGCCCGGCGTCCGGCTGATCGAAATTGACGGCGATTGGTGCTGGCCGTTGGGAATTGGGCCCACCGCATCGGTCCAGCTCCGGCGCAGCCAGCCCAGCGGCGGTTTAGGATCAGACGCATGATCACCGCGATTGTGTTCGTAACTGCCGATGTCGCTCAGATTCCCCAAGTGGCCCAACGGATCGCCGATATCGATGGGGTGTCCGAGGTCTACTCGGTGACCGGCAAGATCGACCTGATCGCGCTGGTCCGTGTCCGCACTATCGACGATGTCGCTGGCGTTGTTACTGAGCGGCTGAACAAGGTGGCCGGAGTGCTGAGTACCGAGACGCATGTGGCCTTCCGCGCCTATTCCACCCACGATCTGGAAGCGGCTTTCGCGATCGGCGATTGAGCCCGCCAATAGCTGAGCGCCCGCCCCCTCGGGAACGGGCGCTCACTACGTCAATCAGGCTTCGATGATCTCGACCGAGGTCATCACCACGGGTTCCGCTGGACGGTCGCCAGCTTTGGTGGCCACTAGGCCGATCCGGTCAACGATGGAGCGGGACTGTTCGTCGGCAACTTCACCAAAGATGGTGTGCTTGCGGTTCAGCCACATAGTCGGGGCCAAAGTGACGAAGAACTGCGAGCCGTTGGTGCCCGGTCCAGAATTGGCCATGGCCAACAGGTAGGGCTTGTTGAACACCAGGTCCGGATGAATCTCATCTTCGAACCGATAACCGGGGCCGCCAGTGCCAGTGCCCAGTGGGCACCCACCCTGAATCATGAAGCCGTCGATAATCCGATGAAAGCCGAGCCCGTCGTAGAACTTCCCGGTGCCGACAGCCCCAGTCTTGGGATCGGTGTATTCCTTGGTGCCGGTAGCCAATCCAACGAAGTTGGCCACCGTCTTCGGCGCCTGATCAGCGAACAGATTGATCACGATGTCGCCGTGGTTGGTGTGCAGAATTGCAGTCTGAGCCATGTGGGCGTCCTTTCTTGTTACCCGCCCATCTTTACAGATGCGTGTGCTCCAGGTTTGCTACGGGTACGGTGGTTGCCAACAACTTGAACTACGGAGGCCACTGTGAAAAGCAAGCAACTGCTTGGTGCGGTCGAGGAAGGCACCCAGGCCGCCATCGAGCACCTGTCACCCTACGTCGAGCAGGCTTTGCGCGAGGGAACCGAGATTGCCGATCAGACCTATGCCCGGCTGCGGCCCGCCCTCAAAGACGCCACGATCCGCGGCGCACGGCTGGCCTCAGACACCTTCGACCGCGTCCACCCCGGCATTGACGAAGCGATCGACCGGGTCTATCCCGCCGTCAATGCCACAGTCAAGAAGGTACGTCCCGCTGTTGACGAAGTCCTAGGACGGATTCCTCCCACGGTCAATCTGGCCCGGGAGAAGGTCCAAGAAGAATTGCTGCCCAACGTCGCCGAGCAGCTTCGCCTGCTCGCCGCCCAGCCGCTGGCCCATGAGTTGAAGGTCGCTGTTGCGTCTGCCGCACTGGCCAAGCAGCTGGAAAAGGCTGGCAAGAAGCAACGCTCGGGTTGGAAGACCTTCGGCAAGGTGGTGCTGGCCGGTGCGGTACTCGGCGGAGTGGCCCTGGCATTGAAGAAGCTTCTCGCCGATCCCTCCAGCGGCTGGGAAACCTACGCCCCGCGCGATGACGCTTACGTGGCTGACCCAGTCGCGCCTGAAGAAGACGCCGATGCAGTTGGCATCGTGGACGACGAGTTGGGTGATGTTACGGCTCCGCTGTTCACCGAAGGTGACGACGCCGACCCAACCGGCGGTAGTCCTTACGGCGAAGACTCCTACCTTGGCGACGAGCCGCCGGAAGGCTTCACAATCAAGGGCAATGACCGTTCGAAGAAGTACCACGTGCCTGGTAGCGGATCCTATGAGCGCACCAGCGCCGAGGTCTGGTTCACCTCCGAGGAAGCCGCCCAAGCCGCTGGATTCACGAAGGCTCACCGCTGAATAGCTTTCTTAAAATATCCTGAGAAAAAGGGGCGCCGGCTCACACCGGCACCCCTTTTTCGACTTTCTAGGGTGTGACGACTCTCACTTCGGACTACGCCTGGGTACCAGCGGCACCATTCCGAGCTCACCTTCGACTGATGCTCGCTTTGACCGATCTACCCTGGCCAGTATTTGCCCTCAAAGCCGGCGTCCCGGTGCGCTTGGTTTCTCGACTGCTGTCTCCCAACGGACGGCGACTTCCTCGGTTACCGAGGGACAGTGCCATCCGAATTCTGGGGCTCACCGACGAATCGATAGCTGAGCTTGGCCGCACTTTGGTACCCGCAGATGACACCCGCCGACAACTCGGCGAACTTCTGGCGGCCGGATGCGAAATTCACACACTGGCCCGGTACTGCCGGCTGCCGCAAGCCAAACTCCTCGACACTGTGTCAGCTTCGCGTTGCACCGAGCTGACAGCGCTCCTAGTGCGCTCAGCAGCCCTGCAGTATCAGGCCAAGCGTTAGGCTGCGCCGGTGCCCGCTCCACTGCTCACGCTACTGCTGGCTATCGGCACTGCCGCTGCCACCTCCTGGCTGCTGCGCTGGTTGCCGACGCCGCCAGAAGCACCCGAAGTGGAATTCGCCGCGCTCGACTTTCCCCGCTTTTCGCTGGCGGTGTTCGTGCTGATCATTGGCATTGGGTCGACGGTATTCGCCCTCACCGACCCCACCTACTGGCCAATCTGGGCGCCCTTGGTCAGTCTGGGCGCACTGCTGGGCTTGATTGACGCCCGCACCACCTTCTTGCCATTGCGGCTGCACTACCTGACCTTCACCCTCACGGTTCTCGGCGGGTTGGCGACCGCCTGGTGGCGCAATGACTGGGCACAGCTTGGTTGGGCGACTCTGGCGGCATTAGTGGCGACCGGCCTCTACTGGGGGATCTGGCGATTCAGCGGCGGCCAGCTCGGCTTCGGCGATGTCAGATTGGCTGGCCTGCTCGGCTTCGCCACCGCGGCCACTAGCGCCGAGGTGCTGTTCTGGAGCTTCTTAGCCGGTTCAATAGTCGGCGCAGTCTGGGCGTTGGTGGTGCGAGCGCGCGGCCGCACTGCGTTCGCGTACGGCCCGTCCATGCTGCTAGGGGTGCCGCTCGGCTTGATGATCAGTGCACTGGCCAGTTGAAGCTGCCACGCGAAACGGGCAGCCCACGACTCTTGCCGTACGGAGCTAGAGCCGAGCTGCCTGACTGACTTCGATCCAGTTGTCGAGCACCCTCGCTGCCGCGCCAGAATCAATAGCTGCGCAGGCCTTCGCGAAGGGGGCAGCCAACTGCTCAGCCACCGGCAAATCCAGGCGCGGCCCGGCAAAAGCCAGCGCGGCTGCGGCCGCATTCAGCGCCACAATGTCGCGGATCGGCCCGAGCCTGCCAGCAAACACTTCGCGAACCACACCAGCGTTGTGCGCCGGGTCACCACCCACCAGGTCCGAGGGCACAGCCCGAGCAATCCCCAGCGCGGCCGGGTCGAAGACACCTTCGACCGATTGTCCGTCCTTAACCAGCCAGACTCGCGAATCGGTAGTGGTGGTCAATTCATCGAGCCCGTCGCCGCCATGAAAGATCAATCCCCGGTGACCCCGGTCCGCGACCACCCCGGCAACCAACGGCGCCATCCGGGCGTCGGCCACGCCGATCGCAACGGCGTTCGGACGGGCCGGGTTCGCTAGTGGTCCGAGGAAGTTGAAGGTGGTGGGCACCCCCAGCTCCCGACGGGCAGCACCGGCGAAGCGCAGCGAGGGGTGATACATCGGGGCGAACATGAAGACGATCCCGGTCTTGGCCAGCACCTCAGCTTGGGCCGCTGGCGGTACGTCCAGGGCCACGCCCAAGCTTTCCAAACAGTCCGCGGTGCCGCAGGCACTGGAGGCCGCCCGATTACCGTGTTTGACCACCGGTAACCCCATTGCGGCAGCCACGATCGCGGCCATCGTCGAGACGTTGACGGTATTGGCTCGGTCGCCGCCGGAACCAACCACATCTACCGCTTCGGTAGGCAAGCTGATCGGGGTTGCGCAATCAAGCATGGTCTGAGCCAGCCCGCTAATCTCGGACACGGTCTCGCCCTTGGCCCGCAGTGCCACCGCGAATCCGGCGATCTGCGCGTCCGTGGCCTCACCGCTCAGAATCTGGCCCATTGCCCAAGCCGCCGCATCCGGGGCCAGATCTCGTCCGGCAACCAGCTCAGCCAGCACCGCCGCCCAGGTCACGCGGACGCGACCTCCTCCAGGCTAAGCAGCTTGGCTGCTTCAGTCGGCAATGCCATTGGATCCAACGGGTAGGAGGCGATTGCATCAGCCATCGACCAGCTCGCTAGCCACGCATCGGCCACCCGTGCCACCAATGCCAGCACCGGTGGGCAGGGATCAAACTCAGTCTTGAACTGGTGACACAGTCCCATGCCGCCGTACGGCACGGCCTCACCATCAAGAATCAACAAGTCGAAACCCTCGGCGCCAGGCGCCTGGGTGGCATCCATGGCCGTAATCGCGGCCGGATGAGTGGCCACCTCGAAGAACTCCAGCTCGCGACCGGCCAGCTTCGACCCCAGAGCAAGCCGAACTTGCTCGCGTACGGTCCGGTCGTCGGAATAAAGCATGATCCGGGCGGTGGACGTGCTCATCGGTCTCCCTAGATTCAGTATCGGGCGCTGTCATGTTAGCCGCTTCAGCATTGCTGCCCGCCCTTGTCGTCACCTGCGTCCACCCAGCGAACGGCCACAGCCAGCAGATCCTCGGTAGCCTGGAGGGGTGCGATTCCTCACCGGTAAGCCAAATTACGACCTGACCTACGACGACGTATTCATGGCACCACGGCGCTCTTCAGTGACCTCCCGACTCGATGTCGACCTCACCAGCGCCGACGGGCTCAACCTGCCGCTGCCGCTGGTCGTGGCAAATATGACCGCCATCTCCGGGCGCCGAATGGCCGAAACCGTGGCCCGCCGTGGCGGGATTGCGATCATCCCCCAAGACCTACCCACCGACATCGTGGCCGAGGCAATCGCCAAGGTGAAAGGGGCGCCCACGGTATTCGATACCCCGCTGACTCTCAATCCGCATGCCACCGTTGGTGAAGCGTTACTGCTGCTGCCAAAACGCTCTCATGGCTTGGTGGTCGTGATTGATGCCAGCGGTGCCCCGATCGGCACCGTTTCCGAGCGCGACCTGACTGGATTGGACCGCTTCAACCAGGTGCATGAGGCGATGAACACCGATCTGACTTTGATGGCCGACTCCGCCACTCCCACCCAAGTCTTTGACGAGCTTTCCACGCGCCGTCACAAAGCCGCGCTGGCCATTCGAGACGGCAAGCTAGTCGGCTTGATGACGCTGAAGGGCGCGGTGCGGGCCGAACTGTATCCACCGGCCCTCGACGCGTCCGGTCGGCTCAAGGTTGGCGTAGCGGTGGGCATTTCCGGCGACGTTGAGGAACGAGTCGAGGCGCTCCTGGCCGCCGGTGCAGACGTCTTGGTGATGGATACCGCCCACGGCCATCAGGAACGAATGATTTCGGCAGTTCAACGCTGCCGAGCCGTCGTGGCGCGGACCGGGCAGCAGGTTCCGATCGTGGCTGGCAATGTGGTCACCGCCGATGGCACTGCCGATCTGATTGAAGCCGGCGCCGACGTGGTGAAGGTCGGTGTTGGCCCCGGCGCAATGTGCACCACCCGGATGCAGACCGGGGTGGGCCGGCCACAATTCTCCGCGGTTTTGGAGTGTGCGGAACAGGCCAAGGACTCCGGCAAGGCCATCTGGGCTGATGGCGGCGTCCGGCACCCCCGCGATGTAGCCCTGGCGCTGGCCGCAGGTGCTGGCGCAGTGATGATCGGCTCTTGGTTCGCCGGGACGCACGAGTCCCCCGGAGAGCTGTTGATTGCTGCCGATGGGCGGCCCTACAAAGAAAGCTTCGGAATGGCTTCAGCGCGCGCAGTTCGCGCCCGAACCCGACATCAGTCCGCCTTCGGGAGAGCCACTGCGGCCTTGTTTGAGGAAGGTATCTCGAGCTCGCGGATGTTTCTGGATCCCGAGCGCCCAGGGGTTGAAGACCTGATCGATTTCATTGTTTCTGGGGTGCGCAGTTCGGCAACCTATGCTGGCGCCCGGACCCTGCCTGAGTTCGCCAATCAGGCAATCATCGGCGTGCAGTCGGCCTCCGGCTACAACGAGGGACGCCCGCTGCATTCGAGTTGGTAGCCGGCGACCTGCCTCGGCTGCTGAATCGTAAAGGTCTGATGGCGTCGGACCGGGAGCGCCTCTCGGCGCGTGGCCGCTCGAAGCGGCGAGTGTTGGAGCCCGGGGCTACCGCGGCCCGACGCCACCATCGAGAATAGGTGGAACACCGAAGCCGGGGCGAATTCACTCCAGCTTTCCGCGCCGCCAAAGGGTGGCACAGGTAGACAGATCGGTAGCCGTTTCCTGCAACCGCGCCGCGGTCAGCACCGCTTTGCCACCAGCAGTGACATCGGCTCGCCCGCTCGACACCACTCGACAAAACGCCGCAGCCCGCTCCAATGTCACGGCAAAGTCGCCGTCGAACGCGCCCCGCAGAATTTCATCAGCCACCTCGCGCACTTCAGCGGGCCCGGGAGGATCAACCCCGGCCACAGCGTGATTGGGTTCGGTGAACCGAATCCCCGCGGCGTACTCCCGCGCTGCCAGGGACGGATCGGTGGCCACCCACTCCCGCAGGAGATACAGCCGCCACAACGCTCCGGGCAGGCTGGCAGCCGGACGCACGGACCAGACCAGCGCAAGGGTGTCTAAGCCCACCTGATCGGTCAACGCGATCAACCGTTGAGTGACAGCAGGGTCGGCCGCCGCCCGTCCAGTACGCAGCAGCGCAGCCGCCGATTCATGAGCCGCATGCAGCGCCGCCACCGGGTCGGAGGTTTCACCCAAAGCTTCCAAGGCCGCTGGCTCCAGGAAACTCGGACGCCGAGGCTTGCGGGGTTCACTCACTGGGCAAGGCTAACTGTTCTCAACTTGCCTGATCGAGGCGGCAGGCTTCGGTGAACCCAGCCGGCGAGATGCCCAGCGCTTGAATCACCCTGGCCCAGTAGTTCACCTGCGCCGCGGTGGTAGCCAGGATTACCAACTCGCGTTCGCTGAAGTTCTCGCGCAGCGCTTGAGTCAAGGCTGCGGGAAACACCAAGGGTGAAGCGGAGATTCTTCGGGCATATTCGATGGCCAAACGCTCCCTGGGCGTGAACGATTCCACTGTGGTCACATCGCCGCCGAGCGCCACCAATTCCACCGCACTCACCCCGGCTCCGTCCGGCTCGAAGCTGTTCATGTCGACACAGAAGGCGCAGTTGGCGGTGATCGAGGCGGTAACCCGGACCAACTTCAGCAGCCGTGCCGATGGCTCTCGATGGGACACCAGCGCCTCCAGCACACCAGACCCCAGGGCGGCTTTGGGATACCAAGACAACAGTCGAGCTGGTTCCATTCGGCGTCCGGTACGTCGCTCGGCGAACCATATTCCGAAGCGAAGCAACGCGTTGATTCGCTGAGGTTGCTTGATCAAAGCCATGCCCTCATCATCGTCCTCGCCCTGGCTGAATCCGGGTCGATCCGAGAAGTTGAACCCCTGGCTGCCAGTGGGTGCGCACTATTGCCACTGACAAGCCCGCCAGCCCGCGAACCCGACCAAGCCCATCGTGAGCATGGGAATAGAAAGGCGAGGTCTGGACCTAAACTGACGTACCCACCGGTAATCGGGTGCCCGCTAGGCAGATCGCCTATCCGCCCGAAAGAAGGGATGCCGAACCATGACGCTTGATCAGAGCACCGAAGCTGGCCTAGGCCTGACCGAGGCTGCAGCCAAGAAGGTGCAACAGCTACTCGAATCTGAGGGCACTCCAGACCTACTGCTACGCATTTCGGTCGCTCCGGGCGGCTGTTCGGGGTTGCGTTACCAACTCGGCCTGGACGATCAGAAGCAAGATGGCGATGTGGTGGTCACCCAATTCGGCACCTCGGTTGTCACTGACAAGATGAGCCTGCCCTATCTAATGGGCGCCACCATCGACTTCGTCGACACCATCGAGCAGTCTGGCTTCACCATCGACAATCCGAACGCCAGCAACTCCTGCTCCTGCGGCGACTCGTTCAACTGATCCACAGGCAACGCTGACGGGATCAGCGAGCTTCACCCAGACCCGGACCTGAGCCGAAAGGCGGCTGCTCAAAGCCTTCGTTCGGCTCAGCCGGGCTGACCACATTCGGTTCATCGAAGAAGTCAGTCAGGTGATGCAACCGCGCCCGAGCAACCTCAGCCCGGTCGTGCGCATCAGCAGCCAAGGCCTCAGCCTGAATCCGGGCCGAGGTCAGCACCGCCTCCTGTTGAGCGGCCAGCATCGGTTCCAGCCGGGAACGGTCGATGGCGAGGCGACGTAACGCAACCTCCAGTTCCGATAGCTGGGCCCGGGCTTGATGGAGTGCTGCCAGACAGCGCTGATACTCGCGCTCAGCCATCACCAGCTGATCATCACTCACGGTGCCTCCGTCCCGATCTCCAATTTGACCTAGGATGTGCCAGACATCGTCGCACTACAGGCAGGTTTGACGTGGGATTATTCCGCCCTTATGAACGTTCCGAGGCAACTAACCAGCCAGGAACCCCCAAACCGACCCCCGAGAGCGAGCCGGTAGCCAAGAAGAAGGTGCCAACGCCCACCCGCAGAGAGGCCGAGGCGGCCCGCCGCGAACGGCTCAATCCAACGCTGTCACCAGCAGACCAGCGTAAACGGGACCGCACGGCAAAAGCCAAGGCTCGCGAGGAAAGCTGGGTGAAGGTGGACGAGCAGCCCGGACGGATCCTGCTGCGCGATTTCGTTGACTCCCGCAAGGGCATCACGCAGTGGTGGATGCCGATCATCATCACTTCCTTGGCCATTGCCCTTGCTGTGATGTACATCTATCCCGAAGGTGCCGCGATTGCCACCGCACTGCCCTATGTTGCGATCTTTGGCCTGGCGATTCACATCACACTGTTGTGGCGGCAGTTCAAGCCACTGCACGCCGACCGCCTGCCCAAAGAACCACTGCGCGGCCTGTTGACCTACCTGATCAACCGGATGATGAATCTGCGACGCTTCCGGAATCCGCTGCCCCGGGTGAACCCCGGCGACGAAATCTGAGTCACCGTGGGCTACCACTGGGTCACAGTTCCGGAATTAGCCCCACAGCTGGCTGAAGACCTCGGCCTGCTGGTCGAGTTTGACGAGCAAGGCTCGGCCGAAGGCTGGTTGACCCAGACCTTCGCCGAGCTTGTCGATGCGGGCGTGGGCGAAGTGTCGCTGTACGAGGGTGACCGACTGGTCTACGGCCCGATGAGTCTGAGCGAGTAGCTCAGCTCCACCAGATCTGCCGACAGCGCGGGTTCCCCTGTGATTCGAAGGTGTCTCCAGCGCCCTGGAGCACCTCGAGCAGTTCCCCAGCAGTGAAGTCATAGCCGTCCACTGAAGCCAGGGCGACGAAGGCGTCCATATCTTCGGTCTGGTCGTATTTCAAACGCAGCTTCTTGTCAGAGCCGCCATCGATGAGTAGGCGTTCTGCCTCTTCTTTTGCCATTACGTCGCCTCAATTTCTCCGGGCCAGTGCCAAGGGCGCCGAAACTAGCGAGCCGGTGTTTCGACTAGGTCACCGTGAGTTTTCAGTCGTGAGTCTGGACGCCCCGACCAGCCGAACCCGACTTTTCGCCATACCCAGGGGGGTATAGTCTGGTTCACGCCCCCAGCCGGTATGTGACCAGGAGGACCCTTATGACCGCTGCCCTTGCTCCCGAGATCAACGCCAGCCAGGCACTTCGATTGGCTAGCGGCGGCGCGGGCGTTCTCGACGTTCGCGACCCGTACGAATGGATCGCCGGCCACGCCCCTATTGCCGAACATATCCCGCTGCCAACCTTGCCGGGAGCGCGTACCCCCGATTGGCGTGGCCGCCCCGTGTTGGTGCTGTGCCGCAGTGGCAATCGAGCAAAGAGCGCCGCCGTCTTGTTACGCCACCGTGGGATCGAAGCTTTCGCCGTCAGCGGCGGCATGAACGCTTGGCGTGACGCTGGCGGCCTGGTCGTCACTGACGGAGGCGCGCCAGGCGTGGTTGCCTGAGGCACTGGTGTCGACCGCGCCAGTGGCGATCAACTCTCGCGAACGCCAGTGGCCACAAAGGGCAGCTTGACCACTTCGAATGGTTCCCGGCGATCCCGGATCGCCACCTCAACGAGGTCACCGATCACCACCGAACGATCCAATAGGGCTAGCCCGATCCCGGCACCCAGGGTGGGCGAGAAAGTGCCCGAAGTGACCTCCCCCACCGCCGCTTCGCCGCTATAGACCGCCATTTCGGGCCGCGGGATCGCGCGTCCGGTGGCCTTCAAGCCACGCAGGACCGGTCCAGCCTTGGCCGTCCGCGCAGCCCGCAACGCCTCCGCCCCAAAGAAGGACGGCTTGTCCCAGCCCACGGCCCAGTTGAGATTCGCCATTACCGGAGAGATCTGCGGACTCAAGTCATGCCCGTGCAGCGGGTAACCCATCTCGGTACGCAGCGTGTCCCGTGCCCCCAGCCCACAACAGGTAATGCCGTAATCGGCACCGGCAGCCAGGACTGCGTCCCAGACCGAGCCCGCCGCACCGCTAGGCACCACTAGTTCGTAGCCGCGTTCGCCGGTGTAGCCAGTGCGGCAGACGGTGAGCTCGCCACCGGCAAAGTTGGCCCGCGCGAAACTCATGTAGTCCTGGCCAACCGGTAAGCCGAGAGCTGCCAACACCGCATCGGAATCACTGCCTTGAACCGCGATCACCGCATACGCGGTGTGTTCATCGGTCACCGACACCGGATCAGGGGCTGCCGCAACCAGGGTTGCCACCACCTCGGCGGTATTGGCCGCGTTCGGGATGACGAATACCTCATCATCGCTGAACAGATAGACGATCATGTCGTCAATCACCCCACCAGCGGCGTTACACAACATTGTGTACTGCGCTTGTCCGGGCACGATTCTGGCCAGGTCGTTGGTCAGGCAGCCATTGACGAACTCAACCGCCCCCGGGCCACTGATCCGCATCTTGCCCAGATGACTCACGTCGAACAAACCGACCGCCGACCGGACGGCCTTATGCTCGGCCACCACTCCCGCATATTGCAGGGGCATCAGCCAACCGCCGAATTCGGAGAACTTCGCACCTAAGGCCACGTGGCGCTCATGCAGTGGGGAAAGCAGCGGATGAGTCATGGATCCTCCTGTCGGGAGTACAGGTTAGGGGAACTAAGCAGGACTACGTGTGCGGGCACCCCGCACACGTAGTTGTCGGAATTGCGGCCGCTTCAAGGCGCCACCTTTGCCATAGGCGCACTAGCCTAGGGACGTTGCGGTTCACCTACCCAAGAAGGAAGCCACTGTGTTCAGCTTCACTCTTCCCGTCATCACCCTGGCAACTGCGGCCAGCAAGGATCCCGGAATCCTGGTGATTGGCCTGGCCGAAACCAGCGACGGCGACATCCTGGTGGGCCTGTCTGAGGACCTCGCTAAGAGCGCGACCAAGGCTCTCGGCGCCGACGTGGCCTCACTCGCCCGAGAACTCGGTGGATCGGCGAAGAACGGCAAAGCTGTCCTGCTCGCGCTGCCCGCTGGACGGAAAGTGGTTGTGGTCGGGATTGGACCGATCGATGTCACCGCCGAGCAACTGCGCCGGGCCGCTGGCGCTGCCGTCCGACTCATCGAAGGACTGCCCGCAAGCCAACCACACCGGATCACGCTCAGCTTGGACACTGCCGAGCCGAGCTTGATCGAGGGTGCTGGTGAAGGCGCGCTGTTGGGCTGTTACCGGTACGGTCCGGCCAAGTCGGAGAACCCAGGCATCGGATCGATCACGCTGATCAGCTCCAACAAGAAACCAGAAGCCAAACAGGCACTCGACCTAGCCGCGGTCACCGCCGCGGCAGTGGTGCAGGCTCGAAACTGGGTGAACACTCCTGCGAACCTGCTCTACCCCGAGAGCTTCGCCGAATCTGCCCGGGCACTAGCCAAGGCGTCCAAGCTCAGCGTCGAAGTATGGGACGACAAGGCATTGGAACGTGAAGGATTCGGCGGCATCATGGCCGTCGGTGGCGGTTCGGATCGCAAACCACGCCTGGTCAAACTCAGCTACTCCCCACGCGGAGCCAAGTTTCATCTGTCGCTAGTCGGCAAAGGGATCACCTTCGACACTGGTGGCCTCAACCTCAAGCCAGCCGATTCCATGTACACGATGAAATCTGACATGGGCGGCGCCGCAGCGGTATTGGCCGCGATCTCTGCGATTGCCAAACTCGGACTCCGGATCCAAGTCACAGCTTGGGCGGCATTGGCCGAAAACATGCCTTCAGGCAGCTCCTACCGTCCCTCTGACGTGCTGACGATGTACGGCGGACTTACCGTGGAGAACAGCAACTCCGATGCCGAAGGCCGGATCGTGATGGCCGATACTTTGGTGAAGGCTTCTCAAGACTCCCCAGACCTGGTGGTCGATGTGGCCACCCTCACCGGCGCTTGCATGGTGGCCTTAGGCGAGCGGGTGGCCGGACTGATGGCTCGCGACGACGAAACCGCCGACCTCATTCTGGACGCGGCCGAAGTCGCTGGCGAACTGTTCTGGCAATTGCCGATTCCCGAAGATGCGGGTCCAAAACTGGAATCCAAGGTGGCCGACACAAAATCGACCGGGGACCGCTATGGCGGCGCTCTCAGTGCAGCGGCTTTTCTCTCCAAGTTCGTGCCCGAGCAGACCTCGTGGGCGCATCTGGACATCGCCGGCCCAAGCTTCAACTCCGGCAGTGCCCACGATTACACCCCCACTGGCGGCACTGGTGCCAGCGTTCGGACGCTGATTGCGCTGGCGCAGGCGCGGGCAAACTGACATGGAGTCTTTACGTGCTGACCTGGTGATCGTGGGAGCTGGCGCTGCCGGGCTTTTGGCTGCAGTTGCTGCCCGTCGCCTAGGTGATGAAGTGATCGTGGTGGAATCGGCGGCTTTGGCTGGCGGGGCCACCGTCAACGGTAATGGCGCGATGTGGCTGCCCGGCAACGGGGTCATGGCCAAAGCGGGAACTCCGGACACTCCTGCGGCTGCCGCGGATTATCTGCATGCGCTGCTCGGCGCACCGGCCGACTCCACCCAAGCGGATCGCCGCGAAGCCTTCATTCGCACCGCACCGAAACTCGCTCGCTGGCTGGCCTCCTCAAAGATGCCGCTGCAATTGGTCAAAACCACCGCCGATCTTTATCCACTGCTGCCCGGAGCCAAGCATCATGGGCGCACGATTCAGGCCGGGCCACTCGACCGCCGCGTCCTGGGCGGGCTTGAGGAAGCACTGCTACCGGAACCTGGAAGCAGCCGCGGCCCGTTGGATCGGCTGCCGCTGCCTCGCCTTACCTCTGGGGCCGGCGAGTCTTTGGTGGCCCATCTACTGCACCGGGCTGTCGCCAATGGAGTGCAGCTGTGGCTCAACGCGACAGTCACTGAGTTGCTCACCACTGATTCAGCGGTTAGCGCAGTGATCGTCGATCGAGATGGCACTTCGGTCGAGATCTTCACCCCCAAGGTGCTGCTAGCTGGCGGTGGCTACGAACGAAGCCAACCACTTCGAGATGAGCATCTCCCGCTACCCACCGACGCGACCTGGACGGCCACGACCACCATGAATGACGGGCAGCTGCTCACTCTCGCCACGAATATCGGTGCTGCCACCACCAATCTCACCGATGCCTGGTGGACTCCGGTGGCGTTGATCGACGGCCAGGCCTATGACATCACCGACGCGCTACGCCAGCCCCACAGCTTGCTGGTCGACTCCGCTGGCGACCGCTACACCGACGAGACTGGAAGCGGCGACGATCTGGGGCGGGCGATGTACGACCACAGCCGCTCAGTCCGTGCGATCCCGTCCTACTTGATCATGGACAACCGGCATCGGCAGTCCTGCCCAATTGGGCCTTGGAAGGCCGGTAACACCCCACGCCGTGCGTTGGATGAGCAACAGATCACTCGGGCCAACACCCTGAACGATCTAGCTCAAGTCACCGGCCTCTACCGCGCTGGACTATTGGGCACTGTGGTGCGGTTCAACAATTTCGCGGCCAAGGGCAATGATTCTGACTTCAGCCGCGGCCACACCGACGAGTCAGCCAAGAGCAAGCCGAAATCAGCGAATCTGGGCAAGATCGACAAACCGCCGTTCTGGGCGATCAAGGTTTACCCCGGTGACACCGGAACCAAGGGTGGGCTCGTCACCGACGCCAACTGGCGAGTTCTGCGTAGTGACAACTCAGTGATCCAAGGGTTATACGCCTGCGCAGGCACTGCAGCGTCCCTCTTTCCGGGCGTTTCACCAGCGAACGGCGCGGCTCTGGGTGAAGCTCTTGTCGGGGCTTTCTTGGCTGTTACCGATCAGCGATCCCCGCGCGACCGAGCGTTGTAATCGCGCATCCGCTGCGGATAGCCGATCACCCCGGCGTCATAGGCTGGTAAGCGGTGATGGTGCGCAAATCGGCGTGCCCAGCCCACGTCGGGGACGCTTCGCCGAGTCCATTCCCCGTCATAGGCGATCAGCAGCAGAGTTGCCGAATTCAGGGTGGTCGGCTGTTCGATGAACGCCTCAACCCCCCGTCGGGAGTTCAGGAATTCCTCTAGATGAGCCACTGTGGCTGGCTCGGGAGTCTCCGATCGGGACCGGCTGGGGCCCTTGTGCTTTCTTGAAAACCATCCCACCTGGCAATTATGACGCTATGGCGGGGGGATAGTCTGAACTCTGCAAATGCCAGCAAGCGTTAGGAGCCGCCCTGATGTCCACTCCCGTTCCACTACCGGCACTTGGTGAGAGCGTCACCGAGGGCACCGTTTCTCGCTGGCTGAAACAGGTCGGGGACACCGTCGCGGTGGACGAGGTACTGGTCGAGATCTCCACCGACAAGGTCGACACTGAGGTGCCTTCCCCAGTAGCTGGCGTGTTGTTGGAGATTCGGGTTCCCGAGGACGGGGTAGCCGAAGTCGGCACCACCTTGGCGATCATTGGCGAAGCTAGCGAAGCACCGTCGGACGCTGTAGCGCCGACAATCCCGGCTTTGCCCACTATGCCGACGCCTCCGGGAGTCACCATTCCGGCAGCGCCTGCCGTACCCACGCCTGCGGTAGCCGCAATGCCCGCCGCCCCTTATCTACCGACCCACCCGGCTGCGGCGGCACCCGCACCCGGACCCGCA
>DHWU01000070.1:39165-41146 GCA_002413345.1 Propionibacteriaceae bacterium UBA5174
CCAGCGGCATCAGCTGAGGAAGGCACCGAAGTCGTGCTGCCGCAGCTTGGCGAATCAGTAACCGAAGGCACCGTTTCACGTTGGCTGAAGCAGGTCGGCGATCTGGTCAGCGCCGATGAGGTGTTGGTCGAAATCTCCACCGACAAAGTCGATACCGAGGTTCCTGCACCAGTCTCGGGAGTCTTGACCCAGATTCGAGCCGCTGAAGACGCCGTCGTCGAGGTCGGCGCAGTGCTGGCCGTGATTGGCTCTGCTGCCCAGGCTGCTGAAGCGGTCCCGTCCGCCCCGGTGTTGCCGTCGGTTGCACCGGCAGCAACCATTCCGGCACCCATTGCCCCTGTTGCTCCCGCGGCACCAGTTGTGCCCACAGCGGCACCAGTTGCTGCACCGATAGCTCCAGTGCTGCCCGCACCGGTGGCCCCAGTCGCGCAGCCAGCACCGGTTCCAACCGCAGCCCCGCGGACCACCAGCGACGAAGACGTGTATGTGACTCCACTGGTGCGCAAGATGGCCGAAGCGAATCAGGTCGACCTAGCCTCGATCGCCGGTACCGGCGTCGGCGGACGCATCCGTAAGCAGGACATCATTGATGCCGCAGCCAAGCAGGCTGCGACCCCCGCTGGCGCGCCTGCCACCGCTAGCCCCGAAGCTGCCAAGCGCGGCACTACCGAACAGCTCAGCAGGCTGCAGGCAACGATCGCCAAGCGGATGGTCGAGTCTCTGCAGGTGTCCGCCCAGCTAACCGGCACCGTTGAGATTGACTTCACCAACATTTCCAAGTTGATCGCAGCCGCAGGTGACAGCTTCAATGCCAGCGAGGGCGTCACTCTCGGCTACCTGCCGTTTATCACCAAGGCGGTCACCGAGGCGTTGAAGCATTACCCACGGTTGAACGCCACCATCAACACTCAGGCCAACACGGTCAGCTATGCGGCAACCGAAAATGTTGGTGTGGCCGTTGAGACTGAGCGCGGATTGCTGGTGCCGGTGCTGGCCGAAGCGGGCAACCTGAACATTCCCGGCTTGGCCAAACGAATCGCCGAGTTGGGTGAACGTGCCAATTCCAGCACTCTCACTCCTGACGAACTCACCGGTGGCACCTTCACGATCATCGACTACGGCCAAGCTGGCACCCTGTTCGATACCCCGATCATTAACCAGCCGCAGGTTGGCATCCTCGGGGTGGGTGCGCTGGTAAAGCGTCCGGTGGCAGTCGTGGACTCCAAGCAGGGCGAAAGCATTGCAGTGCGCGGCATGGCCTACCTCTCGCTCAGCTATGACCACCGCTTGATCGACAGCGCCTATGCCGGACACTTCTTGAGCCTGATCAAGACCCGGCTTGAGGCTGGCGATTTCGGGGCTGAGCTCGGGTTGTGATCGACCACCGCTTGAACTGGACCTGATTCGCCAGGTACCTTCGCCGAAATCCGGTGATCCAGTCGCGGGGCATCCGCGGTAGGCTTCACCGGCGTGCTGAGTGGTCCAGCGGTACGGCCCCTCCGATTGCGAGGGACGTCCACGCTGGCGAGCCACCAGCACCCGAGCGAGCAATGACGGCTACAACCGTCCGGACTGGGAGCACAGAGATGGCGAGCGAGAAAGCCAAGGAACTGGCCGCCAAGCAGAAGGCTGAGATCAAGGCCGCCAAGCTGGCGAAGAAGAATTCCAACGACCCTCGGGATTGGGCGTGGTACCGCCAGATCTGGCAAACCTACAAGGTCA
Source organism: Propionibacteriaceae bacterium UBA5174 (assembly GCA_002413345.1). Lineage (GTDB taxonomy): Bacteria > Actinomycetota > Actinomycetes > Propionibacteriales > Propionibacteriaceae > Propionicimonas. The sequence continues at coordinate 40,888 of DHWU01000070.1, forward strand.
CCGCCGAGGTGGACCCGCAGCTCAATCTGCTGTTGGCTGGCAGCGTCCTAGCTGTACTGGTTGTGTTTGTGGTCGTCGGCCTGCTGGTTGGCCCGTGGTGGCTGTGGCTGCTCATCGGCCTTACTGCTGGCCTGACCGCCGCCTTGTGGGTCCTAGTGGCCAGGGCAAAGAAGGCCACCTTCACGCGCTACGCCGGGCAACCTGGCTCAGCCGAAGTCGCTCTGACTATGTTGGACACCAAGAAGTGGACCTACACCGC
>DHWU01000070.1:41560-50295 GCA_002413345.1 Propionibacteriaceae bacterium UBA5174
CCGGTGACCACGCTGTTGATGGGCGACGGCGAGGGCCAGATTCCGCTGCCCGAGTTGGCTGCCAAGATCAAGAAACTGCCGAAGAAGCTGTCGGCAGCTCAAATCGGCGATGTTAAGGCGCGGCTTCGGGCGCTGGACGCGGTCCGCCCCAAGGCGCCGATTCCGCGTGGCCCAATGCCCAATATGAAGGGCGCTAACCGCGCCATGCGCGGGCGTTGAGCCAGCGATTAGCTTGGTCAACATCGTCAATGCCGAACGACTCTCGCTCGCCTTCGGCACCCGAACCCTGCTGGACGAGGTTAGCCTCGGCCTGAGCAGCGGCGACGTCGTCGGCGTCGTGGGCCGCAACGGCGACGGCAAGACCACCCTGCTCAGACTCCTGGTGGGTGTGGCCGAGCCGGATTCCGGGCAGATCGTTCGAAATTCGACCGCCTCAATCGGATATCTGGGCCAAGACGAAGACTTTGCCGCGGGCGCGACCGTCCGCGATGCGGTGATCGGCGGCCAGGCCGACCATGTCTGGGCCGCCGATTCGGCCAGCCGATCCGTTGTGCAGCACCTGCTGACCACCATCGAGTTGGACCGTCGCGTGGCAGAGCTGTCTGGTGGCGAACGGCGCCGGGTGGGTTTGGCTACCGTCCTGCTGGCTGATCACGATCTGCTGGTATTGGACGAACCCACCAACCATCTCGATGTCGAGGCAATCGCCTGGTTGGCCGAACACCTTCAAGCCAGACAGGCAGCTGGCACCGCGATGCTGGTAGTCAGCCACGATCGCTGGTTCCTTGACGCAGTCTGCAACCGGGTCTGGGAAGTGCATGACGCTGCGGTCGATTCCTACGAGGGCGGCTACGCCGCCTATGTGCTGGCTCGGGCCGAACGGGTGCGCCAGGCCGCAGCGAATGAGGCCCGCCGACAGAATCTGCTGCGCAAAGAACTCGCCTGGCTGCGCCGCGGCCCACCGGCTCGAACTTCCAAGCCTCAGTTTCGAATCGATGCAGCCAATGTGCTGATCGAAGACGAACCGGCGCCGCGGGACACCATCAAGCTGCGCGAGTTTGCCACCTCTCGGCTTGGTAAAGATGTCTTTGACCTGCATCAAGTGACCCAGAGAATTGGTGAACGCACTCTGTTCGACCACCTGGATTGGTCGATCGGCCCCGGAGATCGGATCGGCTTGGTCGGAATCAACGGCGCCGGTAAGACCACCTTGTTGAGGCTGCTAGCGGGCGAGGTTCAACCGCAGTCCGGCAAGCTGAAACAGGGCCGCACGCTGCAGCTGGGGCATCTGTCCCAGTCGGTGGTCTCTACCGAACCAAATGCCGAGCCACTTGATGAGTCCGAACGAGTGTTGGAGTCGGTGCAAAGACTGCAGCGACACGTGAAACTAGCGACCGGGGTGGAGTCCTCGGCGTCCAGCCTGTTGGAGGAATTCGGTTTCCGAGGCGAACGCCTAGTGACCCGAATCGCAGAGTTGTCAGGCGGGGAGCGCCGGCGGCTGCAGTTTCTGCGGCTGCTGCTGACCGAGCCAAATGTGCTGCTGCTCGATGAACCCACCAACGATCTAGATATCGACACCTTGACTGTGATCGAGGATTACCTAGACACCTGGCCAGGCACGCTAATCGTGGTCTCCCACGATCGCTGGTTCCTCGAACGTACCTGCGATGTGGTCTATGCCCTACTGGGTGACGGCAGTTGCGTGCTGCTGCCTGGCGGGGTTGAGGAGTTCCTGCTGAGGCGCCAGCAGCAAACCTCTGCCAACAAGCCTGCGTCCGCCCCCTCGACGCCAAAGACCACCGACGCTGGCGCCGAGCGTCAGGCACGAAAAGACTTGGCTCGGGTCGAAGGTCAGCTGGCCAAGACTGCGACCCTGATCACGAAGCTGCACGATCAACTTGCCGAGCAAGCCAGCGACTACGCCAAGCTGGTCACTCTCGGCGAAGAGCTCGCCCTAGCTGAGGCTCGCCAAGCCGAGTTGGAATCACTGTGGCTCGATCTGGCCGAAAAGGTCGAGTCAAACTGAGCTGGGCCTAGTCCGGCACTTCCTACAGACCTCTGCAGCCTCTGCCAGCGTCCGGCCATGGCCTTGGGCGACGGCACCTGCGCTGGGCTGCAACGCTTTTACGCCGCAACCGGCAAAGAAACGCTGAATCAGGCGTTGGCCCTGGTCCAGCGCTGCCCGATACGGTCAGCTGATCCGGCGATAACCGCCGGGACTCCCATCATCACCGGAGTAACGACTGGCGAGGTCGCCATATTGGTCATCTTCGACCTCCTCCAGTACCTCTTCGGGCTCCACCTCATCGGGTTCGCCACGGAGTTCCTTCTCCAACGACGAAAAGTCGGTTGAATAGGAACGGTACTTAAGATCGCGAGCAACCTTGGTCTGCTTCGCTTTAGCACGGCCGCGTCCCATAGGTCGGGTCAGCCCCCTCGCTCTTCACGCGGTCCAGCCGCATCAATGATCAAGTTTCGTCGTGAGCCAAGGGTACCTAATCCCGGCCACTTCGCAAAGACAGAACCGCTCAGCGGGTCGGGTGGCTTCCTCGCAAAGTCACCGTCGAGGCCGCCCCGGGAGCCGCATTCGCCTGGCCCGCGATCCAGGATTCAATACCAGCCGCACTGAGTACCTGCTGCGCCGCAGCCACGGAGGCCTGTGGCAGCGCCATGACCATGCCCACACCTTGGTTCAGGGTCGCCTCTATATCGGCGTCACAGATGCCACCTAGGCGCTGCACAACCTCGAATACCGCTGGCGGAGTCCAAGTGGCCCGATCAATATCCACTGCGATGCCATCAGGGATCACGCGCACCAGGTTGTTGGCCAAACCACCGCCGGTGATGTGGCTGATGGCATGCACCTCAGTTGCGCGAATCGCAGCCAGCAGATCACTGGCGTACACCCGAGTTGGAGTAAGTAGTTCCTCGCCCAAGGTGCGCCCAAATTCGGGCACTTCCCGCTCCAGCTGCCAGCCAGAGTTCGCGATCACCTTTCGCACCAACGAGTAACCGTTGGCATGCAGACCCGACGAAGCCAAGGCGAGCATCACATCGCCAGCCACCACCCGGTCGGGCCCAAGGATCAGGTCCTTCTCGACGATTCCAGTGGTCGCACCGGCCACATCGAACTCTTCGGGACCGAGCAATCCGGGATGTTCAGCGGTCTCCCCGCCAAGCAACGATGCCCCGGCCGCGGTGCACGCAGCAGCAATTCCGCTCACGATTGCTGCGATCCGTTCGGGGTACACCTTGCCGCAGGCAATGTAATCGGTAACGAATAGCGGCTCGGCTCCGGTGACTACCAGGTCGTCGACCAGCATGCCGATCAGATCCCAGCCGATGGTGTCGTACACACCCATGGCCTGAGCAATGGCCACCTTGGTACCAACGCCGTCGGTGGACGTCGCTAATACCGGGTGGCGGTAAGTGGCCAGAGCTGAGGCATCAAAGAAGCCAGCGAAACCGCCCAGGCCCCCCAAGACTTCAGGACGGTGGCTGCGCGCGACTGCGTCCTTCATTAGCTCGACAGCCCGATCACCAGCCTCGATGTCCACCCCCGCGGCGGCATAGGCACTCTGCTCAGTCACGTTCGCCCTCCAAACCCATTTCGACGGCACGATCAGCAGGGATCGGCACCGGATAGTTTCCATCGAAACATGCCCGACAGAGCTTCTTCATCGGCCGCCCAACCGAAGCCACCAAGCCCTCCAGGCTGATGTAGGCAAGTGAATCGGCACCGATCGAGCGGCAGATCTCTTCTTCGCTCAATCCCGGCGCGATCAGTTCAGCCCGAGTGGCGAAGTCGATCCCGAAGAAACACGGCCATTGCACTGGCGGCGAAGCGATTCGCACGTGCACCTCGGCGGCTCCAGCTTCACGCAACATCTTCACCAGCGCGCGTTGAGTGTTGCCCCGCACGATTGAATCGTCGACCACGACTAGCCGCTTGCCCGCGATTACGTCCCGAATCGGGTTCAGTTTCAGACGAATACCGAGTTGGCGAATGGTCTGTGATGGCTGAATGAAGGTACGGCCCACATATGAGTTCTTCACCAGCCCCAGCCCAAACGGAATCCCAGAGGCCTCGGCATAGCCAATCGCCGAAGGCGTACCAGACTCTGGAGTGGGGATGACTAGGTCTGCGTCCACCGAAGCTTCCATGGCCAGCGTGCGACCAATCTCAACTCTGGCGGTGTGCACCCGCCGCCCAGCAATCACCGTGTCTGGGCGAGCTAGGTAGACATACTCGAAAAGGCATCCCTTGGGGTCAGCCTCGGCGAAGCGGACGCTGCTCAATCCAGAGGCGTCCACCGAGATCAACTCGCCAGGCTCGACTTCACGGATAAAGGTGGCACCAACAATGTCCAACGCAGCGGTTTCACTCGCCACCACCCAGCCATTTTCCAGTCGGCCAAGCACTAGTGGATGAATGCCTTGTGGATCCCGTGCTGCAAAAAGCGTTTCTTCGTTGTTGAACACCAAGCAGAAGGCGCCCTTGAGTCTGGGCAGCACCTCCATTGCCCCTTCGCGAAGACCATTTGCACCATGGACGGTGAGCAAGGCCGTTACCAGTGCGGTATCGGAAGTGGAGTCCATTCGGTACTTGCGCGGAACTTCGGGAGCTTCCTCGGCAGTGGACAGCCACTCCTGCAACTCATCAGTGTTGGTGAGGTTTCCGTTGTGCGCGAGCGCGATCCCGTAGTCAGGGGTGCCCCGAAATGTTGGTTGGGCGTTGCTCCAAGTGCTGGCTCCAGTAGTGGAGTAGCGGCAATGTCCAACAGCTAGATGCCCAGTTAGAGAGTTCAGCGTTGGTTCGTCGAAAACCTGCGAGACCAAGCCCATGTCTTTGAAGACCATGATCCGCTCGCCATTGCTAACCGCAATGCCAGCCGACTCTTGGCCTCGGTGTTGGATGGCATACAGGCCGTAGTAAGTGAGTTTTGCGACTTCTTCACCTGGCGCCCACACGCCGAACACGCCACACGCGTCGCGTGGACCAGGGTCGTCGAGATAAGAGTCGTCACCCGGGCTCAGCACGCCATAACTCTACCGGCGTACTGGCCCGGGTGCGACCAAGGTCAATTCCTTAGGCTCACTTCACCATGCGAATGTTGATCGGGTAGCGGTAGGCCTCGCCGCGGCTGGCAGCCATGGCACCCATGATCGCGAAGACCAAGCCCATGATCCACACCACGGGGTAGAGGATGAAACCGATGACAACGACCATCAACACCCAGCTCACGATGTAGCCAATGAGCAGAGTGATCTGAAAGTTCAGCGCCTCCACCGCATTCGCCCGGACGAACTGGTCCTGCTCACCCTTGGTCAGCATGATGATTAGCGGCCCGAGGAAGCCAATCAGGATGCCGAGCCAGTGAGCCATCGACGCCGAACTGGTATCACCGGGGGCGCCGTAGGGCTGTGCCGGAGCTCCGTAAGGAGCCGCTCCATAACCAGCCGGAGCGGCGTAGGGATCAGCGGCCGGGGCCGCGTAGGGATCCGCAACCGGAGCCGCGTAGGGATCAGCAACCGGGGCTGCATAGGGATCCGCTGCAATCGGCTCAGCCGGCACGGAGCTTGTCGGATAGTCGGCATTAGTGCCGGGTACAGGGTTTTCCGGATTCTGGTATTCGGACATGCGCTAACAGTAGTGACCAACTCCGTGTTGTCGCTACCCGACATTTGCCTCCACGCCCAGTATTTTGTTGGGTCACCGGCGCGCCGGTGACCCAACAAGCCCATCCTTGGCCTACCGCTTGACCTTCGCGCTGCTCTTGGAGACGAACGCCCGAGTGGTGTATCCCACCTTGGTTACGGTGACCTTGACCGAGATCTTCTTACCCCGGTCCGTCTTGGCCACCTTGTACTTGGACTTGGTGGCTCCCTTGATTACCTTGCCATTGCGGAGCCACCGATAGGTGATCTTGTACGGGCCTGGAGTCCAGACCTTGGCTTTGGCGGTGAGCGTCTTCTTCACCTGGGCCTTGCCCGAAATGGTGGGTGCGCTCCCGCTGAGGACGCCCATCGGCACAGCTGAAGTCGCCGCCGAAACCCGATCGGCCTGCGCATACCCTGTCCTCGTTCCGGTGACGCGGACGCTGATTGAACTCCCTGCGTCCGCAGGCACGATCACGTAGGTCGGATTTGTGGCACCGACAATCGCGACACCAGAGCGGTACCACTGGTAGGACAGCACCGGATTCGGCGTCCACGAATTCGCGCTCGCGGTCAGCGTCTGACCCAACGCCAACACCCCGTTGATCGCCGGAGTCTCGGCTTGGAAGCTGCCAGCTGCAACCGCCGACGTGGCCGAGGAACGCGAGGACGCAGAGCGGTAGCCATCTTTAGCTGCGGTGACCTTGACTGTGACGACCGTGCCCAAATCGGCATCGACCAGGGTGTAATCGCTGTCGGTCGCACCGTCGATGGCCGTGCCAGAACGCAGCCATTGGTAGCTGTAGGTGGCCCCACTGGGAGACCAAGTACCGCGATCTGCTGACAACGTCTTGCCCACCGCATATTCGCCGCTCACCTGGATCTCGTCAGGGGCAACGAAGCTACCGGCCGTGCCCACTTCTACCGGATCGGATTCAATCGCGGCGGTGGTGGTGTATCCGGCCAGGCTGGCGGCTACCTTCACCGTAATACTGGTGCCAACGTCGTTACCGGTGAGGGTGTAGGTGGCCCCGGTTGCGTCGTTTGCGATCGCGTCGCCATCGCGGTACCACTGATAAGTCCAGGAACTCGGCTTTGGTGACCACAACCCCGGTTTGGCGGTCAGAACCCCACCATCCTTTGCCTGACCGGAGATGGTTGGCTGTTCAGTCACAATGGTTCCCTCGACGACCTTGGTGGCATTCGTCGAAGTGAGAGCCAGATTTGCGTAACCAGCCTTAACCCCAGTCACTTCCACATTGATCGCCTTGCCCAGATCATCAGCACCCAGGGTGTAGCTGACCTGAGTCGCACCAGCGATCGGCGCACCATCTGCCAACCAGCGGTAAGTGAACGAGTCAGTGGTTGGAGTCCAGGTTCCCGGATCGGCGGTCAGCGTTGCGCCAACCACCTGGTCGCCGGTCGTCCCGACACTGCTCGGACCGGTGAGGGTACCTTCGGCCACGTCGACCGCATCGGTAGAAGCCACTGTCGTGGTGGCGTATCCGGCAAGCGAACCGGAGACCGCCACCGTGATCGCGCTCCCAGCGTCGGCTGTGGTGAGCTGATAGCTCGAGCCGGTGGCCTGGCTGATCTGAACTCCGTCGCGCAGCCACTGGTAGCTGACAGTCGGCGTGGGCGTCCAAATTCCAGGGTTGGCGGTCAGCGTCTGACCAACCTGCCCGGTACCGGTAATGGTCGGGACGGCCGTAGCGAAGGGGGCTGCAGCCACTGGATCGACCGCAACCGAACGCACTGAGACGGGGTTATAGCCGGTCTTAGTAACGCTGACCTTGACCGTGATTACCTTGGCCAAGTCAGCTGGCACCAAGGTGTAGGTCGCATCGGTAGCGCCGTCGATCAACGCTCCGCCACGCAGCCACTGATAGCTGACCGCTTCGTATTCCGGCAGCCAGGTGCCCGGATCGGCAGTGAGCGTCTGGCCAACCACGAAGTCGCCGCTCACCGTGGCTTGGTCTGGCCCGTCGAAGGTGGCCTTGGCCACATGGCTGGTCTCGGCAGAGCCCACGGTCTTGTCGGCATAGCCGTCCTTGACCCCAGTCACCTCAACTGTGATCGCCTTCCCAGCATCACCGGCGCCAACCTGGTAAGTGCTGGCCGTGGCGTCAGTAATCGCTTCGCCGTCAGCCTTCCACTGGTAGCTCACGCTGCTAGGTGTTGGTGACCAACTGCCCAGATTTGCAGTCAACGTGCCGTTGACCACCGCGGTGCCACTAATCGTGGGAGCACTGGCGGTGAAGCTGTTGGCCGATACTGGATCGCCAGCAGCAGAGGTCAACACCACCTGAACAAAACCAGCCCTGGTAGCAGTCACCTCAACCCGCACGACCTTGGCCAAATCGTCGCTAGTCAACTGATAAGTCGACCCGGTCGCACCAGAAATAGCGACACCATCACGCAACCACCGATAAGTGACCGAATCTGGCGTAGGCGACCAAGCAAGCGAATCAACCGTGAGGGTCTTACCCACCGCCAACTCACCAGCCACCGACACCGAATCCGAACCAGACAAGCTGGCCTGAGCCACCGCACCAGTCGCCTCAGAAGTAGCAGTCGCATTGGCATAACCGGCCAGGCTGCCAGCAACACTCACAGTGATCGCCTTGCCGATGTCGGCAGTAACCAACTGATAGTTGCTACCGGTCGCACCCTCGATCGCCACACCGTCACGCAACCACTGCCAACTCAGATTCGCCACCGGCGACCACGGATCAACCGAAGCCTGCAAAGTCTGACCAAACACAGCCGAGCCAGAAATGACCGGCTTGGCCGTAACGAAACTGCCCGCAGCCACCTGCGTACTACTAGCCGAACTCAACGAAGCCGTGACGTAACCAGCCTTCGTAGCAGTCACCTTGACCGTCACCACCTGAGCCTGATCGGCAGCAGTCAACAAATAACTCGCCGAAGTGGCACCACTAATCACCGAAGCCCCGCGATACCACTGATAAGAAACAGCATCAGCCTCCGGAGTCCAAACACCCGGATCAGCAGTCAACGCCTGACCAACAGCCATCGTGCCAGCCACCTCAATCGAGGACGGAGCAGCCAAAGTG
>DHWU01000003.1:0-23779 GCA_002413345.1 Propionibacteriaceae bacterium UBA5174
GGTCCACAGCGGTGCATTTCCCACCTACTTCGGTGGAAGATCCACCGCGCAGCTTTCCGAAAGACAGCAGCGCCCCCGTCCAATCACGGACGGGGGCGCTGTGCCGTGCCAGGAAAGAGCTGCAGCTTGAAGGCTCAGGCCTTCATGGTGCCGGTCTCCAGGAACCGGGCATGCCAGCTGAGCGCCTTGTTCAAGTCGTGCGGGGTGTGGGCGCTGTTGGTGGCTTTGGCGGCCGCAGCGACGTACTCCTCGAGCATCGGCTTGTAATCGGGATGTGCACAGTTTTCGATGACCACTTTGGCCCGCTTGGCCGGGGACAGTCCGCGAAGATCGGCCAGGCCCTGCTCGGTGATGACCACCATCACGTCATGCTCGGTGTGGTCGTGGTGTGAGACCATCGGCACGATCGAGGAGATCGCCCCACCCTTGGCCGTGGACGGCGTGACGAAGGTGGAGATGTAGGCATTGCGGGTGAAGTCGCCCGAGCCGCCGATCCCGTTCTGCATCTTGGAGCCCATGATGTGGGTGGAGTTCACGTTGCCGTAGATGTCGGCTTCGATCAGGCCGTTGCAGGAAATCACGCCCAGACGGCGGATCATCTCGGGGTTGTTGGAGATGTCCTGGGAACGAAGAATGATCTTGTCGCGGTAATGCGCCGCGTTGTCATTCATCTTGGTGGCGTACTCGGGGCTAAGCGAGAAAGCCGTCGCCGAAGCGATGGTCATCTTGCCCGAATCAAGTAGGTCGACCATGCCGTCCTGGATCACCTCGGTGTAGGAAGTGAGGTTCTCGAACGGGCCCTCCAGCAGGCCAGCCAGCACGGCGTTGGCGATGTTGCCCACGCCCGATTGCAGCGGCAGCAGGTTCTCTGGCAGCCGGCCCATCTTCACCTCATGCTGAAGGAAGTCGAGCAGGTGGCCAGCGATCATCCGCGACTCGTCGTCCAGCGGCTTGAACGGAGTGTTGCGATCCTCGGAATCGGTCTCGACCACCGCGACCACCTTGGCCGGGTCGATCTTGATCGTTGAGGTGCCGATCCGGTCCCCGGTTGCGACCAACGGGTACGGGGTGCGGTTCGGGGGCAGCGCATTGTGTTGGTAGACGTCGTGCATGCCGTACAGGTCGATGCTCTGCCAGGAGTTGACCTCCAAGATCACCTGGTCAGCAGCTTCGAGCCACAAAGTGTTGTTGCCCATCGAGGAGGACGGCACGAGTTCGCCAGCCTCGGTGATGGCGGTGACCTCGATCACGGCCACGTCCATCTTTCCCATGAAGCCAGCCCAAGCCTGCGGGCCGGAGTGGGACAGGTGAATGTCCTGGTAGCCGGAAATGCCGGCATTGATCTTGTTACGCATGATCGGATCGGATTGGTACGGCATCCGGTAGCTGATGCCGTCGACCTCGGCGAGTGCGCCGTCCATTTCGGGGGCGGTGGAGGCGCCAGTGAGGCAGCCAATCATGAAAGCCTCACCACGGTCGTGGGCTTCTTTGATCTGCGCGGCTAACGCGATCGGTACGGCTTTGGGGTAGCCGGCACCGGTGAAGCCGGAGAAACCGACGTTCATGCCGTTCTTGATAATGCGGGCTGCGTCTTCCGCGCTACAAACCTTGCTGCGGAATTCCGCGTTCGCGATACGCGACATGTCTCTCCTAGACGGTGGATGGAACAGGCACAGGGTACAGATTGTGGGGCCTAGTGGGCAGTACTGGCTAGCCCTTTGTGGGTGATTCTCAGTACGTCCGGGTATGTCTTATCAAGGGAAGATGCGGCCGAAGTTCCCCTTTTGGGGGTTAGCGAGGCTGTTCCCGATGAGGCCACCGCCGGGGGATTACCCTACGACAGTGCGGCAGTGGGCCGAATCACCATACCGGTGCGCAGCTTCGGTGTGAAGAAGGTGGACTTCGGCGGCATCAGCAGGCCCTCACGGGCGGTGCGCTGAATCTCGGCCAGCGAAGTGGGGCGGATTAGGATTCCAGCACTGACCGATCCTGAACCGACGACTGCCAACATCTCGGCCAAACCGTGCTGATAGGCCACCTCTGCGGTGGAACCGGTAAGTGCCCGCTCCAAGTAAGCTCCGTCGAGCGCCCGGACGCCGGCGAACGCCGCTGGCTTGGGAATTAGCCAGGTCGCCGTCCCGTCAGGGGAGAGCAGAACCAGGCGGCCAAGTTCAACCATTTCGGCGAGTGTGGCCGGGGTCGGTGCTGCGGTCGGTTCGAAGTCGAAAGAGTCGGCCAGATCAGCCCTCAACTGGGCCACAGTTGTGCCGGTGTAGACGCGGTGGATCGCCTCAATGCTGAGTTGGTCGGCTACCAACTCATTTATGAATGCCAGCGTGTATTCCGCCTCGGTGTCAGTTCGCCCGCTGGCTGCGCGGACTTCGTCGCGGTAGCTGCGGGAGATCGAGTAGCGGTGGTGGCCGTCAGCGATCAGCACGTCGTCGCTGCCCAAGATCGTGCTGATTTCGGCGATTCGCTTGGCATCGGTGATTCGTTCCACCGAATGCACCACGCCGTCGGCGGTCATTTCGCCGAGTGGTTCGCCGGGCTCGGCCAGAGCGGCGGTCAGGCCACTGGCCAGGGACAGCCCCCAAACCGGAGAAAGGTTGGTGGCAGTGGCTCGGGTCAGGTCGAGGCGGTCGGTGACCGCTTTGGGGGTGGTGCGTTCATGCGGTAGAACGCCGCCAGCGTCGAGGTCCACCACTTCGAGTCCGGCCAGAACGCCGACGATGGTGCGCTCGGCTCCGGTGGAATCGGTGAAGCTCATTCGGTAGATCGTGAGCGTTGGGTGTTCGTCGAGCACTAGGACGCCATCGGCGAGCCATTGGTGCAAAGTGGCTGCCGCCGTGGCGTAGCGATCTGAGCCTTCGGTCGGTACGTCTAGATGCACGATGTTGTGCGGGTCGCGCGAGCCAAGTTCGGCCACGTCAGCAGCTGACAAGACGTCGTAGGGGGGTGCGATCACGGCTTGAAGGTCGGCTCCAGCGGGGTATCGGATGGCTCGGAACGGTGCGATCTTCGGCATGGTTGAACCGTAGCGAATGAGTTGCGGTTGGTGGCTGCGAAGCGCCCTGGCCGCCGGCAATCCGCATTGGGCAGCGGCTGTGGGCTGAGTTCAGGCCTGACGCAGATCTGCTGCGTTCTCCAAGAACCAGGCGTAGGTCTGCGCCAAACCCTCGGCCAAGCCGATTCGCGCCTGCCAGCCCAGCCCGTTGATCGCCGAGGTGTCCAACAGCTTGCGCGGGGTGCCGTCGGGCTTAGTTGGGTCTTGGATGATGGCGCCGGTGTAGCCCACGACAGCTGCCACCTGCCGGGCCAACTCGGCGATGCTGACTTCAGCGCCGCTGCCGACATTGAGGTGTGACAGCCGTTCGGTATCCGGGGTCCAGTAGGTCTGCGAAGGCAGGCTCGCCACGAAGATTGAGGCAGCGGCCATGTCGTCCACATGCAGGAACTCGCGCAGCGGCGTCCCGGTGCCCCAGATGACCACTTCTGCGGCGCCAGCGGCTTTGGCCTCGTGGAAGCGCCGCAACATTGCTGGCAATACATGGGAGTTGGCGGGGTGAAAGTTGTCGCCGGGTCCGTAGAGATTTGTCGGCATTACTGATCGGTAGTCGCGGCCGTACTGTCGGTGGTAGCTCTCACACAGCTTTATGCCAGCGATCTTGGCAATCGCGTAGGGCTCGTTGGTTAGCTCTAGGGGACCGGTGAGCAGGCTGGACTCGCGCATGGGCTGCTCGGCTAGACGCGGGTAGATGCAACTGGAGCCCAAGAACATCAGTTTGTTGACCTCCGTGGCGTGCGCCGCGGCGATGACATTGGCCTCGATCATCAGGTTCTCGTAGAGGAACTCGGCTGGGTAGGCGTTGTTGGCGCCGATACCGCCTACCTTGGCCGCGGCCAGGTAGACCTCATCAATTCCGTTGTTCGCGAAGAAGGCCGAGACACTGGGCTGGTCAACCAAGTCCAGCTCGCTACGGGTGGCGGTTACCAGCTCAACCCGGTCGTCGCCGCTTAGAGCTCGCGCGATTGCCGAACCCACCATGCCGCGATGGCCAGCGACAAATACCCGGCGCATCAGTGTTCCGCCTGGGCAGGTACCACGTAGCCGTGTTTCTTCAAGAACGCCAGGCGACTGGCCTCGGCCAGATCCGATTCGGCCATTTCTCGCACGAGTTCGCTGACGCCAATTTGAGGTACCCAACCGAGCTCTTGGTTGGCCTTTGACGCGTCGCCCAATAGCGTCTCGACTTCAGCGGGACGGAAGTAGCGTGGGTCGACCCGAACCACTACGTCGCCGGGCTTCAGGCTGGTTTCGGCGCCGGTCTCAACGGAGTCAACCACTGCGATCTCATCGATTCCAGAGCCCTCGAACCGAAGTCGTAATCCCAGGGCCTCGGCCGTCCAGGTGACGAACTGGCGTACCGAATGCTGCTCTCCGGTAGCAATCACGTAGTCAGTGGGCTGTGATTGTTGGAGCATCAGCCACTGCAGTCGGACGTAGTCCTTGGCATGGCCCCAGTCGCGTAGCGAGTTCAGGTTGCCCAAGTACAAGCAGTCGTCCAAACCGGTCGCGACCCGAGCCAGGCCGCGGGTGATCTTGCGGGTAACGAAGGTCTCTCCGCGCCGCGGAGATTCGTGATTAAACAAGATGCCGTTGCAGGCATACATGCCGTACGACTCTCGGTAGTTCACCGTGATCCAGTAGGCGTACAGCTTCGCCACTCCATACGGCGAGCGCGGGTGAAATGCAGTGCGTTCGGTTTGGGGGGTCTCTTGGACCAACCCGTACAACTCCGAGGTGGACGCTTGGTAGAACCGCACTTTGTCGGTGAGATTCAACAGTCGGATCGATTCGAGGATCCGCAAGGTGCCGAGGGCGTCGACGTCGGCGGTGTATTCGGGCGCTTCAAAACTCACCGCAACGTGAGACTGCGCGCCCAGGTTATAGATCTCGTCAGGTTCAACGGTGCCGATGATCCGGGTCAGACTGGTGGAGTCGGTCAGATCGCCGTAGTGCAGGAATAGCCGGGCATCCTGCTGGTGCGGATCCTCGTAGATGTGGTCGATCCGTTGGGTGTTGAGCTGGGAGGCCCGGCGCTTGATGCCGTGCACTTCGTAGCCCTTCGCCAAAAGAAACTCGGCCAGATAGGAGCCGTCCTGTCCAGTAATGCCAGTGACAAGAGCCCTTTTCCGCATATTGATACTCCTAAGCTCGCCACCGCTGACGCCCAATCCTACGGCCTGGCGGCGACGGGGTGGCCGAATCGGGGTGCTATTTGAGTGCCAGGAATCCGGTTTGCAGCGAGTTGATCAGGGACGCTAGCAAACCCTTGAACGGCCAACCAGCGACGTAGAAAGGAGTTGGGGCGGCATGAGGCATTGCCCAAAGTGTGACGAACATTCCCACTGACAGGGGGTTCCACAGCTTTGAAGTGATCATCTCCTCGCCAGCGACCATCATGCAGATGGTCAGCTCCATCGTCAGGATGTAAATCCAACGGCCATAGTCAATGCCCAGCACAAACAACGGCACGATGGAGATCGCGGCGGCCAGCGCCCACGGCCAATACCGACGAAGCCAAGGGGACAACACGATGGGCAGCACGGCAAGCGCCAACATCACCAGGTAGCCGCTGTAGACGGCGAGGTTGGCGCTGACTTCTCGTAGGCTGTCGTCGACACCGCGACCCATCCAAGCAATCGCACCAGTGCACAACTGGTCACTCAATCCGTGGTTGGTTACCGCTGCGCACAGTTCCCCCGGAGTGTTGGTATTGCCGGCGCGTAGCGCGGAGGCCGCAAAACCGGAGATCCCGATCACTGAATAGACCGCGGCCAGCGTCCGTCGTGCGGGGAGCGTGCTGTTCACTAACAGCAGGTATCCGACACCAGGAAGCAGGAACACTAACGATTCCCAGGAGAAGACGCCCAGTATCCAGACCATCAGGGATCCCGCCAGCAGTAGCGAGCGGGTGATCGTCGACGACGTCCACCTCGCCACCGCCAGCAGTACTAGGACGACAAAGCCAAGGACTTCCTTGCGGAACCCGCCGACCGGATCCCAGCCGCTGAAAGCCAGTGCTGCTGGGGAGCAGGCCAAGGCGATGGCCGACCAAGAAAATTGCGACCGGAACAGGAAGGCGACGAAGAATACAAAGACGCCGACGTAGCAAGCCACGTCAATGGCGAACAACACCGACAAAGTCGCCGATCCGGGAGGAGCGAAGGTCAGCAACAACTCCCCGAACAGGCCTCGGCGCACGAATTCGCCTGGATAGCTGATCAGCCAGTCTCCAGCTTGGTGGGTGCCGCCACCAGCGGCCATGGTCTGGCCGTACACGCTGATGGCGACTGCTGCGCTGTAGGTCAGCACGGCCAAAGCGAAAACCATTCGCCAAACTGGCAGTTTCTTCATTCAGTTCCTCGGCTGAGTAGTGGCCACCTAGCCGGAAAGGCTCGGTGGCGTCGGTCGGGGGATCGGGACCGACGCCACCGAGGATCAGGGGCGGTCAGTAGGCACCTGACGGCAGCAACACCGCGCGAGCGGTCTTTGCCAGGATCATCAGATCTTGCACCATTGACCAGTTATCAACGTAGTAGATGTCTAGGCGGACGGCGTCTTCCCAGGATAGGTCCGAACGTCCCGAAACTTGCCAAAGACCTGTCAATCCGGGACGCACATCTAGCCTGCGATGGGTGTCGTCGTCGTAGGCCGCAACCTCGGTCGGAAGTGCTGGGCGGGGCCCAACCAGGCTCATATCGCCCCACAGCGTGTTCCAGAACTGGGGCAGTTCATCGATCGAGAATCTGCGGATGAGGCGTCCCACTCGGGTTATCCGCGGGTCATCGACAATCTTGAACAGCGGGCCTGCGCCCTCGTTGAGGTGCGCAAGCTCATCCAATCGCTGCTCAGCGTCGGTGAACATGCTCCTGAACTTGAGGCATTCGAACAGCTCGCCTTTGCGGCCCACCCGGACCTGCCGGAAGAACACCGGACCGCCGTCCTCGATCTTTATGGCCAGAGCGGCGATCAACATCAGGGGAGAGGTAATCAGCAATAGCAGCGCCGACCCAATGAGGTCGAAAGCTCGCTTCACCCAGCGAGCCGCAGCCAAGGCCTGGGGTGGCGCCACGTCCACCAGCGGTAAGCCAGCCACGGGTCGCACGTCGAGTCGCTGAGCGCTAGTTTCGGTGATCGCTGGGACCACCACCATGTTGGTCTTGTGCTTTTCCAGCCGCCAGGCCATCCGCTGAAATTCGGACGGCGACTCGAATGAACCGTCAGCGAAGATCACGGAAGAGGCCTTGTGCCTATCGATCACTGACACAGTCTCGGTTAGATTTCCGAGCACTGGAAGTCCGCCCAAAGTGTGGGTTAGCCGGTCGTTGGTGACCGCGCCGACGACTCGGTAACCGAGCCAGGATTCGCGCCGCAGGACCTTGGCAATGGCATCGATGTGGGCGCTATCGCCAGCGATGACCACTGGCGTGTTCAAAGCGCCACGTGAGCGAATGGTGCCCATCACCCGGCGCCGGGCTAGACGCGCCAGCAGTAGTGCGAAGCTACCGATGGTGAACATAAGTACGAAAGCTGCCCGCGGGAAGTCGTACTTCATTAGGTAGCTCGTGATGCCCACGGCGGCCGCCATTGCTGAAGTGGCCAGCAATACCCGCTTGTACTCGGTGGCTCCGGCCCGCAATTGGCGCTGACTGTAGGTCTCGAAGATGACCAGTGTTAGCAGCCACCCGCCGACGATTGCCGGGCCGATGGCTTTGATTATTGACTCAGTGTCAGGTTGGCCTGCGAAGGGCAATAAACCGCGGGCAGCCACCGCGATGATGATGGAAAGAGTGATGATCAAGGCGTCGGTCATCAAGAGCGCAACCAACTGAAAGCGCTTCGACATGACTAGTGCTGGTAGGCGAACCTCAGGAGCGGCCTGCCTGGCCGCATCCAAGTGCGCAGATACTGTGGTCATGATCCCCCCGGGCCAGACCGTGCGTTCAGCCAGACCCCCCCGGTTGGCTGCGGTGCCACCACTTTATCCCCCCGGATGGGTGACACCTTTAGATAGTGTGTCCTCTCTCTCGCAGTGTGGCAAGTTGGTGGGGGTAGTTGTCCTTACTTTGGGATGGGTGGCCGGGATTGCTGAAAAGTGGGGGTGCCACGGTGAATACTGTCTGTGTCAGCTCGAGGCTGAATACCACTTTCGGGGGGAGGTAGGTTCACTCAGCCGGATTAGCCAGACGTCATTCGGTCCGAAGCAAGGAGCGGGATAGGCGCACGAGAGTGCGACTTTGCGGCGGATTGTCGGGGGCGTCGGAATGGTTGATCGCAACTCCGCCAGAGGCGGTCGAGCTTGAGCTTGGGGGGGCGTCCGAAAGGGCGTCCCTTCGTGCTTTTCTGGTGCGAACTTGGATCAGTGGCCCGACTGAGCCCGTTCGAGGCTGGCGGCCAATCCTGTGACTGCAGTTTCTGCGGCCAACGCCGTATGCCGATAGGCAGAGCCGGCAGTTCCGTACGTTCGGGCGAGTTCTGGGTCGGTGCCGAGCTTCTCGGCGGCGGCCAGCAGTGCTGTCGGATCGTCTGGATCAACCCGCAGGCCACCGCCGGAAAGCGTGATCTCGTCGGCAGTGACACTGCCTGAATCGACCGCGGCGAGCACTGGAAGCCCAGTGTTGAAATAGGACGTGAGCTTGCTCGGTACTGACATCTCGGTCATTCCAGGCAGTTCGTTGACTAACAGGATGTCGGCGCTGGCCAGAGTCGAGGAGAACTCGACGTCATCGAGTGGATCGATGAATTGCAGATTTGGGTTTGGGCCCATGGCTTCCAGCATTTTGCGTCGATGCCCGTCTCCCAGCAGGACGAAATGCACCCGGCTGCCCTGTTGGGCGGCCAGCTGTGAAGCGCGAACGACGCTGTCGAGGTTCTGTTTGGCGCCCATATTTCCAGCGTGCAAGACAACGATGTCAGCAGCGTCCCAGCCGTGGCCTTTGCGGGTATCGGCCGACCTTGGACTGGCCTGGGCCAGGTGAGTCCAGTTGCGCACCACATCAACCGAGGCGGGGTCTACGCCGAGACTGGAGATGACGAATTTCGCGAACCGGTCGTGGATCACCACCACCCGAGTGGCGTTTCGCAGGGTCCAAGATTCCACCCACCGAATCGCCTTGGCGGCCCGGGCCGCCAAGCCCGTTTCCGCGGCACTGAGCGTGTAAATGTCTTGCACCCAGACCACCACCGGACGCCGCGTCAGCCGAGCCTTGGCCACTATTGCGGCGGTACTCAACAGGGCGGGGGTAACCGCCAAGACCACATCTGGGCTGTGCCAGGAAGCAGTGACGGCACGCCAGCCAAAAGCGGCCTCCATTAACGAGCGGCCAGCTAGGCCACCACCGGCGAAGACCGGGTGACGCAGCCGCAGTACGCGGGTGCCGTTGATCAGTTCCTTCCGCCGCCAACCGGTGTAACCATCAGCGATTCGCCACCAGGGGTAATGCGGGTAGCCGGTGAGCACCACGACTTGGTGCCCAACAGCGGTGAGTCCGTCGGCAGCGCCAGCTGTATACGGTGCTATGCCGGTCGGCTCTGGGGCGTAGTTGATCCCGATGAGGGTGGCCCGCATGGTTTCAGCGACTACGGCTGGACAGGTCTCGCAAGCCGGTGATTAGATCGGCGAGCAGGCTGATTGCCGGGTCGATGGCGGCAAAAGCGGCCGGGAACTGGCGTCGAGAGTTGACTGGGTCGATCACGTCGTCGTCATCTTGACTGCCGCTGGACAGTCCCCGGTTGCGACTTGCGAGTTGGGCGAGGGCCTCGAGCGGGCCGTCGGTTGCTACTCGAACCTCGCCCACCGGATCCAATTGGATCAAGCGAACAAATTGGCGCAGGGTGAATGTCACATTGCGGCGTTCGGGGGCCAGCCTGGCCACCAACCGCCGGTGTTCGCGGGAGGCGGTGAGGATCAGGCCAGCGTTCAAAATGAGATTGGCTGTGAGCTGAGTGGTGGTGAAGTCGCTGGCGTCGATGCCGCGGTTGCGCAATTCGGCGGTGACTTCGGGATGGACTCCAGAACGGGCCAATGCGTAGGTGCCAGCTGAGGACACCGGTAGGCCCACCGCAGAAGTGCCGGCCAGGCGGTTAGCCAGAGTCAGTTCCATGAAGGGAGACCGGGCAATGTTCCCGGTGCAAACGAAAAGGATTCCCCGCCGACTTGGGCTCAAATTAGTCATCAGCTCACAGCTTTCGGAAGGCTTTGGTGATCGTGTCGGCGAGGATCGAATAACCATCGGCCGTCGGATGGACGCCGTCGGTGATGAACTTGTCTGGCTTGCCTTCTAGGGGATTACCAACATCGACGTAGGTGACGCCGGTCTTCGCCGCTGCGGCCTTCACCTCAGCACGGATCTGGCTCAGGCTGTCTGGATAGCTGGTCGCTCGCCATAGCGGCGACATGACGATGATCTTGGCGCTAGGCAACTCGGCGCGCAGCGCTTTGAACAACGACTGTGCGTCCGCAGAGACATCTTTGGTGCCATCATTTTGGCCGCCCGAGATGACTACTACATCGGGCTCATATTCGATCGCAGTGGTGGCCATCTCGCCAAAAGTAGGGCAATACTTCAAGCCACACGCGTTAGCGGCGGTGGTTGAGGTCGAATACCCGGTGCCGCCTCGGCCAAGATTGATCGGCGTCCAACCCATGTTCTTAGAGACTAAGTCCACCCAGTCGGGACTGCCTCCAGCTCCTTGAACCAGCGAGTCACCGATGAAGACGGCTTTGATGGCCCCGGTCGTGGTTACTGAGGACATCGGGGTAGCAGCTGCAGAACTAACTTGGGTGGTTCGGTTGGTCATCAGCACGGTGGCGACCACCACTGCCGCTGCGGCCAGTATCGCTGCGGCCACTTTCAGTACTGGCCGCCAGCCTTGCGGAAGTAAGCCGGAGAACTTGCTGCCCCTGTTTCGGTCGGAATAGGCGTAGGCGTAGGGTCGCGACGCGTCGTCCTTGGCGAGGTTCATGACTACCCCGCGGATTGGAACATCAGCCACGGTCAGTGCAGACACGGCCTGGCGCAGTTCGCTGGTGCGGACTTTGCCGCCGCCTACCACCATCACTACGCCGTCGAAGATGCGTCCAATGATTGCGGCGTCGGTAACAGCGGTCATCGGAGGGCTGTCGATGATCGTCACCTCGAACTTCTTGGCGATCTCCTTCAGGGCGTCCTGGCCGCGGGTGGATCCAAGCAGTTCGCTGGCGTTGGGCGGCACGGTGCCGACCAGGATCACGTTCAGGTTGTCGGGGCCCCAGGGCTGGACAACATCATCGATTTGGCATTGTCCAACGACAATGTCACTTAGCCCAGGGCCGCCGGTGAGATCCAGCAGTCCTTCTAGCCGCGGACGCCGCAGATCTGCCTCCACTAGACAGGTTGACAGGCCCTCAGCCGCGAAGGCTGCGGCGATATTTGCCGCCGTGGTGCTCTTGCCTTCACCGCTGACTGCAGATGTGATGACGAAGGTCTGATTGCCCTCTCCGGGCAGGAACTTCAAGGCGGTGCGGGCATGCCGAATCGCCTCGGCGCGTAACGACAGCGGTAGCGCGGTCACCGCGATCGGGTGTCGGCTCACCTTGCGGTCACGAGGCACGTTAGCCAGCACAGCGCTTCCAGTAAGCGCTTCGACCTGTTCAGCGGAGTCAACCCTGGCGACTACCAATTCGACTATCACCACGTAGGCGATTGCCAACGCCAAACCCAGGAGTAGGCCGATCATGGCAAATAGCGCTACCACCGGTGAGGTTGGTTCTTCAGGGACAGTCGCAGATTCGATCACGTCCACCCGCACCGGTGCGCCGCTGACATCGCTGACGGTTGGCGTGAGCGTGGATACCGCGGTGGAGAGATGGTGGGCAATGGAGTTCGCCAAGGCCGCTGCGAGTTTCGGGTCCTTGTTCACGACGCTAATCGTGATCAGTGAAGTGTTTAGGGGTACCTCGACATCAATCGTCTTGCGCAAATCGTCGATAGAGATATCCAGGCCCAGCTCTTTGATGACTGGGTCCAAGACGATTTGTTTAGGCACGACTGCGGCGAAGTTGTTGGCCTGATCCTGGGAAAACGTGCTGCTCTGCGCCAGTTCGCCGGAGGATTGGCCGTTGGCTACGGTCACAAACACATCGGCCGCAGCGGTGTATTTGGGCGTTTGGGACCCAGCTACGATGAGGCCGACGGTGGTGCCTAATAGACCGGCAAGCACGATCAGCAGCCAACGCTGCTGAAGCATGCGCAGAACTTCCTGACTCCCCATCAACTCCCCGTTCGTTGGAACCCACCAAAGAATAGCGGGTCAGGGGTAGGCTGGCGGAACCGTTGGCCGAAGGGTGAGGGAGGGGCGTTTCTTGGCCCAGGTTGGCGTAATGCCGCAGATCGAGGCGGAATCCCGTTCTGGCTGGCAGGTGTTGGCGATGGCGATTTCGATCGCGATACTCGCTCTTGGCGTACCCGGCGCTCTGTTATTCACGGTCGAAGATGTTGGTCGTAGCCAGGCTTGGGTGGTCACCTTGGTGATTGCTGTTTGGGGCGGCATCCGGCTGACGGTGCTGTGGGTGAAAGGCATCCCGCGACTGTTCGACTTCTTCTTCTGGCTCTACACCTACCTGTTCATTGGAATCGCCGCCAGCGTCCAGATCCGCACCGGCGAGGTTGCTGGCACCACTCCGGGGATGCGGTCAGTGCTGGACTTGCCAACCGCCTATGTGGTGCTGCTAGGCCTGATTTGCTACGAGGTGGCCAGGTTGGTCGCCACAATGATCCGAAACCGGCGCCCCGAATATGAGCCTAAACATTCGGGGGTGAGTGGTGGCCGGGCACTCGTGCTCTATTTGTTCGGGCTCGGGTTCGCTGCCTATTACCTGGGCAAGCTCGGGCTGCGGGTAGTGATCTCCAGCCGGGACACAGCTTTCGCCATGTTGGCCAATGCCTGGGCTGACCCGGCGACCCGATCGATCATGTCGGCTTTGGCCGCCTATCCACTGTTGGTGGGTACCGGAGCCATCGCCCAAGTTCGGCGCAACATGCCGAAGGGAACATCGTGGCGCGGGCTGTACGGGTTGATGATCGGCGTCGGAATCGTGGTGATGCTGGCCGTCACTAGCCCGATTTCCTCAGCGCGCTATGCCTTTGGCACGGTGGCCTTTTCGGTTGTGGTCTACCTGGGCGGTACCCGGACGGCGGCGCGCGCTCGGTTTTCGATGGCTGGAATGATCGCGGCGATGATCTTCCTCTTTCCGCTCGCGGACGCCTTCCGGCGAGTGAAGGTCGATTTGGGTGTGCGGTCCAGCTTCTTTGGTGAATATGCAGGAAATGCCGACTACGACTCCTTCTGGCAGATCGCGAACGCGGTCGCCTATTACCTCAGCGGCATGGTTCAGCCAATGCGCCAGCTGATGGGCAGCCTGTTGTTCTGGGTGCCGCGACTAATCTGGGCCGACAAGCCCACCGACACCGGAATCCTGTTGGCGCATTTTCGCGGGTACTCCTTCGACAACCTCTCGGCGCCCATCTGGGCCGAATTTATGGTCAACGGCGGGCCGCTGTTCGTGGCGGTGGGGTTCCTGCTGCTTGGCGCCGTGTTCTCCTCAATGGATCAGCGGATGATCTTTGGGCACTACCACGGTGGCTGGTGGGGATTAGCTGGCGCCATCTTGCCGGTGTACACCATGATTCTGATGCGCGGATCACTTCTTCAGGCGACCGGCGCCCTCTTCGTGGCACTCGGTTGTCTGTGGTGGGTCAGGAAATCGCCGCCGAATACTGACCAACCAGTTGTTCAGCGATCGCTTCCATACTGAGTTCGGCACGCACAGCCGTTTGGCCACGCAGTCCTCGTTGGGCGGCGGCGGCAGGGTCGGCCAGCAACTCGGCAATCGCCTCGGTCAGCGCTTCAACCGAGTCGTCGACCACGATCCCGGCGTCGGTGCGCCGCACGAAATCGGCCAGTCCACAGCTCTCGGTGACGACTACCGGGCGTCCCACGCTGATCGCTTCGAGTACCGACATTGGATAAGGCTCGTTGACGCTAGGTAACACGTAGACGGAGCTGCGCCCCAGCCGCTCCAGCGTCCGATCTGGCGCCAGTGCTCCTTCCCAGGAAACCTGTGCTCCTTCGGCCACGGCTGCGGTGATCGCCGCTTCCACTGTGCGTCCTTCGCCTTCGTCAGGGCCGACCAGCGCAAAACTGGTATCGGGGTAGTCGGCATGTAGCCGTCGAGCGGCTTCGACGAATAGCTTTGGTCGCTTCCGGGAGGCCAATCTCGCTAGAAACAGCACTTCAGGCTGGTTTGGTGGCGGCGTCGCCGCTGCGGACGGGACTCCATTCGCCAGTGGCACGAATCGCAAATCCCCAGCCACCTGCTGAAGTTGGGAGCGCTCAAACTCGGTCAGGTGAAAGACGCCAGCAGCTGCCCGCAATAGCCGCCGAGTGGCCACGGCGTCCAGTGGTGCGGCCAGTGGATTGGTCGAGGCGTCGATCATCCCGTGAGTCTGCAAGAAGTAGGGCACCCCGGCCCGGTGCGTGAGCGCTGCGGCCGGCAGCGTAATCAAGTCTCGAGCGGTGTGCAGGTGCACTACCTCGGCGGCCCTGATCGCGTTGGGTAGCCAGCGGAGAAGCTGGGGTGAGCTGATTCCAGCAAACCCGGTGCCGGGCAGCACCGTTAATGCCGGAAACAGTCGGATCGGCACGCCGTCAATCTCGAGGGGTGGATCCTGATAGCCGCGAGTGGCCGCCGCCAGAGTGACCTGATGGCCAAGCTTGATCAATGCAGCCGCCTGGTTGAGTGCCACTCGGACGGGTCCGCCGTAGGCACCGTCCGGGGTGACCAAACTCACCACCGACAGGATTCTCATCAGGGGTGCTTCTTGGGTGGTCGCGCGGCAGGAGCCAATACCACCTCGTTGTCAGCGACGTCTTTGACTACTAAGGCGCTTGCGCCCACAGTGGCGTTATCGCCAATGCTGACTCCGCGAAGCACAGTGGCCCGAGCGGCCACCCAAGCTCCGTCGCCGATGCTGATTGGCGCATTGTCGAACTCGAATGTGGGCGAACGGTGGTCGTGACTTCCGGTGCATAGGAAGACATCTTGGGAAATGCAACTATTGGCACCGATGGTGACCGGCTCGAGGTTCAGGATCCAGGTTCCCTCGCCGATCCAGGAGTTCGTTCCCACCTTCAGCTTCCAAGGCCAGTGGATTCGGACGCGATGCCGGATCAGAACGCCAGCGGCAATCTCGGCACCGAACAGCCGCAATCCGCTAGCGCGCACGCTGGGCGGACACCACCAATGGTTTAGAAATAGTCCAGAGGTGAGCAGCCAGGCGATCTGTTTGCCCGTTGAGCCACCTCGCTGATAACCAGCGCCGGTGAAAGCGGACAAATCGAACCGTGGGGTCATGGCGACATCCTAGGTCTGTGGCGTCGGGTTCGGGGTCGCGGCGAGAAGTCGGTGATACACCACCCGAGACGGCACAACGAAGGCCAATGGTGCGGCCACCGAAGCTGCGAGGAAACCACCGACCAAGCTAGCGTCCACCCCGCCGACGGCGTAGCCGATCAGGTATCCGGTGGCCGAGCCTGCCACTAGCGCGGCGCGCCCAGCAGTTGCGGTTCCTTGGTGGTTTAGCAGTCTCAAGATGATCGCGTGAATGCCTGCCCAGCCGGAACTCACCATCGCAACGCCCACCAGCAACAGCCCGTTGCGGAGGTCTGGGTTGGCCACGCCACGGAACCCGAAACCAGTCAGCCAGACAAAAGCGACCATCAGCGAAATCGCGACCACCGACAGTGCACCAAGGCCGTTCGCGAGCTTCTCGCCGGAGCGGTAGAGCTCTCGCTCCTGGCTGAGGTGGTCGTCATTCGCTGCGTCCACCATCAGGTTCGTGGTGGACGCAGCAAACACCAGGCCCAATGGTCCAAGCAGAGTCTGAGCCAGCCTGACCCCACCAATAGTGGTCGAGGCGGACAGGCCGCCCAAGACAATCAGCGGCACTGTGGTGTTGAACTGACCAATGACGTAATCGCTGAGTTGCAGGCCCGCTGAGCGGCGATAGTCACGTAACGGGGCGAAGCCGACGACCTTGGGTAGCCGAAGGAAGACTGCCAAAGCGGGGATGGCGTAGGCCAGGCCTTGTGCGACCTGGAAAATTACTGGATTGGTGGTGAACAGCAGCGTGATCGGCGAAATGATCACCAGCAGGACGAGCCGAAACGCATCGGCGGCGAAGACTGACCAGCGCCGGTCCAACTCCATGGCCCGGAACCGCACCCAGTCGTGCAACATTGGGAAGATTCCGCTGCCGACTAGGAGTAATACCTCAGCGAAGCTCAGGGGGTGCAGGACGAAAATCACTGCGGTGGCTAGCGCCGAGGTGAGCGAAGCAGCGGTCAGCGCGTTCCGAAAGGGAGTGTGGGCATCGCTGCGGTTCCGCATTTCGATCAGCGCTGGTTGATAGAGGCCAGAACGGACGACGCCGAAAGCGGTGATCGAAACCAGGCTGATCAGTGAAAACGCGGTGAAGTCGTTTTGGGGCATCACAGCTGCGGCGAGCAGCATTGCAACAGCGCCGGCCAGGCTGGATACCACCTGGGCCAGCAGCAACGGTTGGGTGCCGAACCGCATTAAGAATGCAGCCCAACGGCGAAGGTGCCTCATCAGGATCAGTGTCTACCAGAGCGGGCGTTCAATGCATGGTGAACGGCCTCGGCAAAGTTGTTGCAAGCGGCTTCCGCACTGAACTCTTCGGGCACGGTCAATGCCGCTTCGGCCAGCTCTTGGAACCTTGCTGAGCGGCTCAGACAACAGGTAATCGACTCAGCGAAGGCCGCTTCGTCCAGCGGGTCAACCACGATGACTGCCCCACCCAGGCGGCTGAGTTCCTCGCTGGCCCCGTCATGGACCGAAGCAATCAGGATTCTGCCAGCATTCACGGCTTCGAAGCCGCTTAGTGAGCGGTAGTCGGCCAACGTCGGGCAGAGCACCACTTCGGCACGCTGGTAGTAGGCGCCAGTATCGGCGTAAGCCACCCGTCCATGCCGGGTGACGTTGGCGCCAAGATCCAGTTCGTCAATCAGTTGGTCTACGGTCTGGTCAAGATCGCCAGTGCCTACTAGGTCGAGGTGCCAGGAACCCCGAAGCTCTACCGGGGTGCGAGCCAAAGCGCGCAACATCTCGGGGACGCCCTTGCGTTGAGTGACTGAGTTCAGAAATAGCAGCCGAACTGGGCCGTCGCGGTCTATTTCAGCGGCGAAATCGACGTCGGGCATCGAAGTCAGATAGGGCCCGATTACCAGCTTGTTCGCCGGCAGGTTGAGTTGTTCGGTCAGGTACGTGGCGCCAATCTGGTTCGAAACCAGCACCGCGTCGCTGTGTCGGGCAATCCACGACTTGATGGTGGTGACCAGGGTTGAGGTCGGCGCGCCGCGGAAGCTCGGATCTGACTCGACCAGCACCACTACCGGTTTTCCGGTGGCCTTGCCCACTAGCCAGCCGCCGAGCGATACGTGGCTGAACTCAGTGACGACAATCACTTTTGGCCATAGCCGAATGAATCGGATCAGGCTTGCTGGAGTCGGTAGCCGGAGCCAGTTTTCGTACGAGGAGGCGCCCGCATTGCGGTGCGGCAGGCGGATGTCCATCCACTTCATGATTGGCGCTAAAGGCAGGTCGGGATACCGCTGAAGTGGAAAGTCGGTACTGATCGGGACGAAGCCGTTAGGGAATCGTTTTAGAAATCCCGCAAACAGCTTGTTGAAGTACACCAAGTCGTCGCCGAACCCAAAGGCTGGCGATAGCCAGGCGACTCGGGGTTGCGTCGATGCTGCCCGGTCGGTGGTTGGTTCGCGCATTTGCCCTTCTCGATCCCGGATTACATCGGATCTCGCAGCCGCTGTTGCGTCCTGGCGGCCACTTCACTTTAGCAGCGTGAGTTGAGTGGGCTTCGGTGAAAAGCCAAGCTGCCCGGATGCGTACTCAAACGCATCCGGGCAGCCTGTATCCCCCGGCTAGCGGTCAGCTACTCACGGCGTGGTAGGACAAGTCCTGCTGTTCTGTCGTGAAAGAGACCGCGTCTTTGGTGGTGACCGTGGCCACCGTCGATCCGCTCCGCTCAGCGGTAGCGGTGGAGTACCCCTCGGCGAGATCGAAGAGTGCGGCATTGAATCCAGCCGGTGCGGTATAGCTGGTTGCCTTGCCCCCAATCGTCACTGTGACCGTGGCCGAACTGGTCAAGAAGGTGACCACTTCAACCTTGTCGCGAGAGGCTGATCCGCCGGTTGCGTAGTGCCGCTTCATCACATTGGTGTAGCTGGTCGGCATCGTGGAGTACTTCTGAATCCGGTGGATGATGTGCACTGAATCGGAAGTCACGGCTGGGTAGGAGCCGGTGCGGAACCTGGTTAGGTAGTACTTACTGACCGTGAGGAAGGTGGTGCCGTGATCCACTGACGGGGCGATGCTGGTGCCCTCGGAATAGTCATTCCAAGTTGGGATCAGGACCATGTCGGCACCTTGAGTGATGGCTTTGTTCCACCCGGCCCGAAGGGTCTGGGTGTTCCAAGCCTCGTCGTAGATCGATCCGCTCGGTCGTTCGTCTTGGACCGACACCGGTTCCATCCACATCTTGCCCAGATTGTGAGCTGCGGCTGCATAGTTGGCGGAGTTGTTGATGACGGTTGCGTCCCGCTCACCCCAGTTACCGAAGCCGATGCTGATCGAGGCGTAGCTGCTCATCTTGCTGGCGTCCAGGAGTAGCGGCAGCAGGACTGCCGAAACCTGGTACTTGGTCTTGAGGATGCTGATCGCCTCGGAGTACCAGGCGGCGGATTTGGCCTCTGCCAAGAACGGGGAGATCACCACTTCGCCGGTGCTTAGCCGGTAGACCGATTCGTTCTGAGACAAGGTTGCAATGGCTTGGGCGAATTCGGAGGTGGTGGTGGTCAGTCCGTACATATCTGGCTGCAGCATGATCTTGAAGTTGCCGTCAGTCTTGTTGGCGGCCGCCATTAGCTTCACGGTTAGCTTCCACAGCTTCGACGAAGTGTTGAAGGTGAGGAGGTCAACGGCAAAGCCGTTGATCCCACCCGCTCGGGCTTGAGCCACCTCGGTGGCCATGTCCACCGCTTCGTAATCACCGGAGGTGATTGGGTTGCGGGTTAGAGGACGATCTCGCAACAGCCCGCCCACGCTGGCGAACTTGCCACTCTCGCCGCTCGCCTTGAGGTAGTTGACCGAGTAGTAGTCGTTCGCGGGAGCGTAGTTGTCGATCGAAATCGGGTAGGGCGTGAAGTAGTGCGCAAACACTGGCTTGTCGGTGATCTTGCCGGTGGTGTTGATGTTGGTTCCGGTGCTTGCCCCAGAAGTGATCGTCACTTTCAGGACGGCGGATTTGGCCAAGGTGACCAACTGATTGGAACCGGTTCGGACAATCTGAATCTTCAGCCCAGGAGCTAGGTAGCCTTTGGCGGCTTTGGCGTTGAGGTTGATGGTGACATTGCCGCTCTTCTTTAGCCTGGCGGTGCCGAGCACTGCGCCCAGCTTGGGTCGACTCTTGTAAGTGACCTTCCCGCCGGTCCAACCTTTGGTGACGACTCGAACCTGGAGTCGCCCTTTGCTGGCGCTGGCCGCCTTCTTGATCCTGACCGTGAGCGTGGCTGAACTGACCGACTCTCCGCTGCCAACGGTGACCGGCCGCAGCGCGAAATAGGTGGCGAAGCGAGTGCGATCAACCTTGGCCGTACTCACATTGCGATGGACTGCGGTCTTCTTGCCGCTGTCGGTGTAGCTGTTGGACTTCGACGAGACCGAGACAGATCGGGTGGCTGCCGAACTGACTGTGGCCGTGGGGAGTGTGCTCACGAATATGAGCGCGAACACTGCAGATGCGGAAATAACTGCAGTGAGGGAACGTCGAATACGCGTTCCGCCAAGCATGGGGGGCATGGCTTCCTGCCTTAGGGTGCGGTCGTTACGAACTTGCGTGACGACCCGCGAATGATGAGTCGGGTGTCTCACCGTTCCCCCCGAACGGGTATGCCTTCACGTTAGCACCGGATACGTATTATTGCCAACGGTTAATCGGATTCATGGAATAGTCACCCAAATGGGGGACACCCCTAGTCAGTGAGCGGAAACCTGAGGTAGGTCAGGGGTAGTTCTGAGGGTGGTCAATAATGAATCAAGAAATGCGGAAATCACCCGGCAAAGCCAAAACTCGGAACTCCTTCAACTCCTGGATTGGCTGCAAAAACGGATCCCGCCCGAACGTCTTGGGGTGAGTTGCCTCGATTCGAGCTCGTGATGAAAAGGGTTCGATACTGCGGGTCACCAAAACAACACCCAGTGACATTTGAAGTTGCTGCCTCAACCACCGTGGTCAAGATGCCGGTCGAGTCGTGGCGGGATACCCGTCCAGTGCCAGGGCGGGCCGTCCACACTCCGCCCTCGGCGTCGACGCACAGGCCGCTAACTGGCCCAGATGCGGCGAGGTATTCTCGCCGCCGGCTCAACCCAACAATCGGGTCGTAGTCGAAGGCCAGCACGGCCCCGGAAATGTCGGCCAGGTACAAGGTGGCGGTGTCAGCGCTGAAAGCCAGCCCAGTCGCGATCGTCGTTGAGAGAATTGGGTGCGGACGCAGTGACCCGACTGACAACTGGTGCAGGCCAACCGGATTGATGCTGAGCCACAACCCACCGTCGGGATCGCATTCGGCGCCGAGGTGGCGCTGAACAGCAGAGAGTTGGCAGACGCCAGCCAAATCGCTGAGGTCGTCGAAGTTGCTCAAAGCGATGTCGCCTCGCCTGACCACGGCCGCGCCACCACCTAGTCGCGGTCGCAACGCAATCGCTGAACCGGCGGCGGTTCGGGCTACCTGCTCACCAGTCACGGTGAGCACCTCACCGGAGGCGGCGTCAACCAACCGTAGGTGGCTAGTGCGGCTCCACCAGACGGGATTGACTCCGTGAACGGAGACCGGTCCGGTGATTGCTTCGGCATGCATCTGGCTACGTTGTCAGGCCGGCATTCCCGGCGTCCAGTTGGTGGGCGAAGCGAAACGATCCGGGTCCGGCGACGAAGTGACCCGCTAGCCTTACGCCTCGAAGCGTTTGGACGTCGGGCTTGTTCTGCCGATGTCGTCGGCGGGGTCATCGTTGATCATTGCGAGCCCGGCCAATCACCGCTCGGAGCCATTGAAGGAGACCAGGCAAGCCATGACCTACAAATACGTGTACGAATTCAGCGAGGGTGCCGCCTCGATGCGCAACCTGCTGGGTGGCAAGGGTGCCAACCTCGCAGAGATGACTGGCTTGGGCATGCCGGTGCCTCCAGGTTTCACCATCACTACCGAAGCCTGCACCCAGTATTACGTCGATGGCGAGGCCATCAACGACTCGATCAAAGCCGAAATCATGGGCTACGTCAGCAAGCTGGAGGCGCAGATCGGCAAGAAGTTTGGCGATCTAGACAACCCGCTGCTGGTCTCGGTGCGCTCCGGTGCGCGGGCCTCCATGCCCGGAATGATGGACACCATTCTTAACCTGGGGATGAACGACGAGGTGGCGCAGCGATTCGCCGAAAAGACCAATAATCCGCGTTTCGCCTACGACTCGTACCGCCGATTCATTCAGATGTACTCCGATGTGGTGATGGAGGTCGGCAAGTCCTACTTCGAGGAACTCATCGATGAGATGAAGGTTGCTCGCGGAGTTACCCAGGACACCGAGTTGACTGCTGCCGATTTGAAGGAGCTGGCTGAGCAGTTCAAGGCTCAGTACAAGGCCAAAGTCGGTAGTGATTTCCCGTCCGATCCGGTCGAGCAACTCTTCGGCGCGATCCAGGCGGTCTTCCGCTCCTGGGACAACCCACGGGCGGTCTATTACCGCCGGATGAATGACATCCCTGCCTCCTGGGGTACCGCGGTGAATGTGCAGTCCATGGTGTTCGGCAATACCGGCGACACCTCCGGTACCGGAGTCGCGTTCTCCCGGAACCCGGCCACTGGCGACAAAGGTCTGTATGGCGAGTTCCTGATGAACGCTCAAGGTGAGGATGTTGTGGCTGGCATCCGGACACCGGAGACCATCGATCAGCTGAAGGACGAAAACCCAGGCGTCTACAACCAGTTCGTCGAGATCGTCAACAGGTTGGAAGACCACTACCACGACATGCAGGACATGGAGTTCACCATCGAGGATGGCAAGCTCTTCATGCTGCAGACCCGTAATGGCAAGCGCACCGCAGCCGCTGCCTTCAAGATCGCCTGCGACCTGGTCGATGAGGGCCAGATCACTTCCACTCAGGCAGTGGCGATGATCGACCCCAAGCAGATCGACGCGCTTTTGCACCCACAGTTCGATGTGGCTGGGTTGAAAGCCGCCACCGTAATCGGCAAAGGGCTGCCAGCCTCCCCAGGGGCAGCTTGCGGCAAGGTCTCTTTCACCGCTGAAGACGCCGCCGCTCGCGGCAAGTTGGGCGAGGCCGTAATCCTCGTTCGGTTGGAAACCACACCAGAAGACATCGAGGGCATGCATCATGCCAAGGGCATCTTGACTGCCCGCGGCGGCATGACTTCACACGCAGCCGTGGTCGCCCGCGGCATGGGCACCTGCTGTGTCTCGGGTCTTGGAGAGATTTCTTTCGGGTCCGATGGTCACAGCTTCACCCTGGGTGGACACACCTTCAGCGACAACGACTGGATCAGCCTCGACGGTGCCACTGGCGCGGTGTACGGCGAGCAGATCGGCACCGTGCCGGCAGAAATTAGCGGCTACTTCGGACGGGTCATCGCCTGGGCCGATGAAGTGCGCACGATGAAGGTTCGGACCAACGCCGATACCCCGGCCGATGCCCGCCAGGCCCGCGAATTTGGGGCCGAGGGGATTGGATTGTGCCGTACTGAACACATGTTCTTCGAGGGCGAGCGGATCTCGGCGATCCGGGAAATGATCGTCTCCAAGACCGTTGAACAGCGTGAAGCTGCCTTGGCCAAGCTGCTGCCGATGCAGCGCGGTGACTTCGAAGGAATCTATGAAGCCATGGAAGGCTTCCCGGTCACCATTCGGCTGCTTGACCCGCCACTGCACGAGTTCCTGCCTCACGATGAAGACGACATCGTGGCCTTGGCTGGGGAGATGAACATCGCGGTTGCTGAGCTTAAGAACGTCATCTCGTCACTGCACGAGTTCAACCCGATGATGGGACACCGAGGATGTCGCCTCGACGTCACTTACCCCGAGATTGGGGCGATGCAGACCCGGGCGATCATTGAGGCCGCGATCAACGTTCAGTTGCGCCATCCGGAGTGGACCGTGGTTCCCGAAATCATGGTGCCGCTGGTAGGCGAGGTGAAGGAGTTCGTGTTCGTTAAGAACATCATCACCGCCACCGCCGATTCGATCATTGCCGAAGCCGGGATCGAGCTGAAATACCTGGTGGGCACGATGATCGAGATTCCGCGAGCGGCGTTGACCGCCGATGAGATCGCCAAAGAGGCGCAGTTCTTCTCCTTCGGCACTAACGATCTGACCCAGATGACCTTCGGTTTCAGTCGGGATGATGCTGGCATGTTCCTGGACGCCTACTACGACAAGAAGATCTACGAGAATGACCCCTTCGCTCGGCTTGATCAGATCGGTGTCGGCAAGCTAGTGAAGCTGGCTGTTGATCTGGGCAAGGCGACCCGTCCCGAGATCAAGCTGGGGATCTGCGGCGAGCACGGCGG
>DHWU01000003.1:24022-50295 GCA_002413345.1 Propionibacteriaceae bacterium UBA5174
TGCGGCGAGCACGGCGGCGACCCATCTTCGATCGAGTTCTGTCAGAACGTCGGGTTGGACTATGTGTCTTGCTCGCCGTTCCGGGTGCCGATCGCCCGCCTGGCTGCAGCCCAGTCGGCGCTGAAGCAGCAGTCCTGACCAAACCACAGCGGGCTCGGCTCCACTGGGGGCCGAGCCCGTTGTGGTTCTCGGCACTGCCGCAGCGAGGTTTGGCTATTGGGCGGTGTCGCTGCGTCCATGGCGCCGCGAAGGGGTTGAGACTGGACCGGTGGACAGACGTGGATTCTTGCTCGGGGCCGCTGGCCTGCTCCTAGCTGGTTGCGCCAAGACGCAGCCAGGAGACGGGTCGCAGCCGACGCCCAGCCCTTCGCTGAGCGGACCGATTTTCGCCACCGAGTCAGGTGCAGTCGGCACAATGCTTGGCGCGTTACTCACCGGTGTTGCTTCCGCTGGCGCGAGCGTTCAAGCTTTGGGCACGGACTGGCAGACCCAGGTGGGGAAAGGAACTTGGTCGGCGGCAGTGGTCTATGCAACGACCGCTTGGGACGACTTGAGTGACTCCGATGATCCGCCCGGCGACGATGTGCAGGGTCAACTGGCCGGTTTGATCCAACCCGATATCACCGAGCTCAACCCAGGGGAGACTGACGGTGCCTTGATCTGGATGGTACCTACCGCGGCTGGCGTCACTTCGTTGGAGGAACTGGCGGTTTGGTCTGCGGGCAAGGTTGCGGCGGTGCCGTCCTGGACTCTGGAACGGGCAGATGGCCTGCCCGGGCTGAATGCCATTTACCAGACCAGCTTCACCTCGGTGACCGAAGACGATCCGATCGCGCGGGCGCAAGCGTTAGCCTCGGGCCAGGTGGCCATTGGGGCCTTCCGGCGCACTGAGTATTACGGAACTACCGCACTGTTGGAACTGGCCGACCCGGAGAAGCTGAGTACTCCGGATCTGGTGACTCTGCTGGTGAACTCCACTTTCCTCGACGACCAGGCCGATCTCACTGAGAAGGCGCTTATGGTGGTTCAGTCGCTAACCACCGCCGAACTAGTGGCGATGCAGCAGCAGGTGGCCACTGGCGCCCAGATCGGCGACGTGGCGCAGGCCTGGCTAAAGGCTAGAAGCCTGATCAAGTAGCAGATCGGGTTTGGTCGGCCCACTCGGCAACTTGGCTGCGGCTTAGGGCTTGTGGTGCATGAGTAGGCGCAGTGCCAGGAAGCGCATCAAGGTGGCCGCAGCATTGGCAAAGATCAACACCACCACCTCGGCAGACGGGCCAGCACCCGGGAAATAGCTGGCAAGTAACCACAGTGAGCCTGAAGTCAGACCCAGAGCCAGTCCGAAAGCCACTAGGCCGCCGATCTGGTGTTTCAGCACACCGGTGCTGCCGGAGATGCCGAAAGTGAACCGTCGGTTTGCCGCGGTATTCAGCACTGCCGTGATCAGCAGTGCCGCCAGATTGGCAGTCTGAGCACCGAATCCGCGAAGCATCAGGTAGATCACGAAGTAGGCCAAGGTGCTGGCCGCCCCAACCACGGCGAAGCGGAGCATCTGGTTCAGCATGCCCATCGGGACGCCCGGAACGGTGGCGGGAACTGTGTCGCGAGAAAGCTCGGCGCGAACCCGATCCAGCGGAATGCGGTGGGTGGCAAAACCACGCAACAGCCGCCAGACCCCCATCAGGTCTTCAGTGGCGGTGGCCACGATGTCTACCGTCGAGTTTGGGTCGTCGGTCCAATCCACGGGCACCTCATGAATGCGTAGCCCAGAGCGTTCAGCCAGCACCAGCATTTCGGTATCGAAGAACCAGTTGTTGTCCTCCACCAGCGGCAGCAGCTGATCGGCCACTTCGCGCCGCATCGCCTTGAACCCGCATTGTGCGTCCGAGAACGAGGCTCCCAGGCTCGCTTTCAGAATCAGGTTGTACGACCTTGAGATGAACTCCCGTTTTGGCCCGCGAACCACCCGTGAGCCGCGAGTGAGTCGGGAGCCGATAGCGACATCGGAATGCCCACTCACTAACGGAGCCACCAGTGGGAGCAGCGCCTTCAAGTCGGTGGAAAGATCGACGTCCATGTAGGCCACCACATCAGCCTGGGATGCCAACCAGATTTGGCGCAGAGCGCGACCGCGTCCCTTTGCGTCAAGATGCACCGCAAAGACGCGCTGATGCCTGGCTGCGAGCCGGCGGGCGATTTCCAGGGTCGAATCGGTGGACGCGTTGTCAGCGATTACCACCCGATATTCGTACGGGAAGGTGTTGGCTAGGAACGCTTCTAGCCGCAATACCGATGCAGCCAGATCTCGTTCCTCGTTGTGTACCGGAATGATTACATCGACAGTCGCCAGCCGCATGTTCTGCGGCGCTTTAGCCGGTGAACGAAGTAGTGCGCTCATGGTCCTTCAGCTCAGTTCTGGGTTAGGTCGTAGACGGTGACGGAGTCGATGGTGGTGGCGGTGAAGTTCTCAGCCACCCAGGTCGCGATGTCGCTGGCGGTATTGGAGCCGCTCGAGGATTGGCCGACCGATCCTGCGATGTAGTAGTGGATCTTTCCGGCGGCCACATAGGCCTTGAACTGGTCCAAAGTGGGGGACGGATCGGAACCGTTGAAACCGCCGATCGCCATCACGGAATAGCCGGAGGCCAACTGGTAACTGGCTGCATTCTGCGAGCCAACCGTTGCCGCCACCCAGGTGTAATCGGTGCCAGATGTTTGCAACGTGGTGACCACTTCGGCCGCAGCCGATGAGCCATTGAGCAAGCCGCCCATGCCGGTATTGCCACCACCGTCATCGCCTTGGCCGGTGCCTCCAGGACCGCCTTGGGCTTGGGTGCCGCCGGCTTGCGACGGTGGTTGGCCCTGGGTTTGGGTTCCGGTCTGAGACGGCGGCTGCCCACCCTGACCGCCGTCTTGGCCGCCGGGCCCGCCGCCTTGGCCGCCGCCCATGGAGTTGCCTGTGTTGGTGACCGGGCCAGCAGTGACGATGGAGCCGGTGTGGGCGGTGGCGGCGGTGTCGATCGAATATGCCAAGGGGCCGATTAGGCCAGCGCCGAGTGCAGCGATCAGCACGCTGCTGGCCAACAGTATGGGGAGCTGATCCAGCCAGATCATGGCCAGCCCGGCAAGAGCCCCCAGCGCCATCGCCGCCCAGCCGAGGTAGGCGTACCAGCTGCCAGCCTGCAGCAACAGCACCAAGGCCCAGACTCCGCTGCCGAGACTGGTGACGCCCAAGGTGATCCGTGCGGCCGGGTGGCCACGGTAGGCCCACAGCGCCGCGCCGCCGATCGCCACTGCGCCACCGATGGCCGGAGCCAAGGCCACTGTGTAGTAGTCGTGATAGATGCCAGCCATGAAGCTGAACACCAACCCTGTGACCACCAGCCAGCCAAGCCAGATGATTGCGCCGCCGATCAAGGCCTGAGCTGGAGTCTGGGTACGAGGCGAGGTTTCTTGATGCTTCTTCCAAGTGCGAATCGCCACCAAAATGGCGCCGACACCCAAAATCAGGGCGGCCGGGATTAGCCAGGAGACCATGCCCCCAGAGACTCCCTCAAACATTCGCCCGATGCTGGTGGTACCCCAGTTGCCGGTACTAGTGCCCCCACCCACCGAGCCGGTTTCGTTGCCAGTGATTCGGCCCAAACCGTTGTAGCTGAGGATCAGTTCAAGCAGGGAATTGTTCTGCGAACCGCCGATATAGGGACGCATTGATGCTGGCGTCAGTTCGACCACCGCGATGTACCAGCCGAAGGAGGCGATCAAGGTGACCAGCGCCACCAGCAGATCGACGAGCTTCTTCTTCCAAGCTGCCGGTGCAGCGAACCAGTAGGCCACCACGAACGCTGGCAGTACCAGAAAGGCCTGCATCATCTTGGTCAGGAAGCCGAAACCCAGCGCGACGCCAGCCAGGGCCAGCCAGCCGCGTCCGGCGTGCTCGCAGGCGCGCACTGTGAAATAGGAGGCCAAGACCATGGTGAAGATCAGCAGCGCGTCGGGGTTGTTGAAGCGGAACATCAAGGTGGCCACTGGCGTGAGTGCGAACACCGCTGCACCGGCCATCGCTGCCCAGTGGGCATTGCGAGCGGTTAACGGGTTAGTGCCTTGGCCTCGCCAGTTCAACAGACTGCGCCGGACAGTCACATAGAGCACACCCACGCTGGCAACGCCCAGCAGAGCTTCGGGCACCAAGATGCTCCATGAACTCAGTCCGAACAGGCGCACCGAAAGCGCCATCAACCAGATGGCGGCTGGCGGCTTGTCGACGGTGATGGAGTTACCGCCGTCCAGGGAGCCGAAGAACCACGCGGTCCAATTCTGTGAGCCAGCTTGCGCGGCCGCAGAGTAGAAAGAATTCGCATAACCAGAGGCCGAAAGACCCCAGAGATAGAGGAATCCGACCGCGACCAACAGTGCGAGCACGCTGCCGCGCGCCAGCCAGTCGGGGTTGTCGTCGGTGAAGCTGAGGTATTTGCGGCCAGCAGCGTTGCCGGTGCCGTTGGCTGCATCCGCGGTCACCGGCGCGTTGATTTCGGTAAGGGTCATGTATCCAGATAAAGCCGTCGCCCTGAGCTGACCAGGTGTGGAAGCTGTGAGCCTGTTGTGAGGTTTTCCGGTGGTGGGGATGGGTGGATGTCGTCAATGGGCAGGCGAAGCCATTGGGAGCAATGAGGCACAATGGGGTTCAGCAACGTTTCCGGGGTCGGTGTAATTCCGAACCGGCGGTAATAGTCCGCGACCCGCAAGGCTTCGGCTGAGCGGTTGATCTGGTGGAACTCCAGGGCCGACGGTGAAAGTCCGGATGGGAGGAGACGAAGCGGCTTGGCCACCCTGGCTAAGCCGTCGCGTGCGTGTATTTGCGTCCGCTTTTCCCTGCCCCGGAGCCGTTTAGGCACCGGGAGGTGAGTAGGACGGACCGCGACGAATCAGTCACCGCAGCCGAGTTAGCCGCGCTCAACCGTGCTTTTGAACTGGCCCGCCACGGGCCCGTAGGGGAAAACCCGCAGGTCGGTGCGGTACTGCTGGCGCCGAGCGGCGAGGTGCTCGCCGAAGGCTGGCACGCCGGAGCTGGTACCCCTCATGCTGAGGCCGCGGCCCTAACCGTCGCGGCTGGCGCACGACGCGCGGTGCTTGGTGCCACCGCAGTGGTCACCCTCGAACCCTGCAATCACATCGGGCGAACGCCCTCCTGTGCCAAGGCCCTGATTGATGCTGGAGTGCGGCGGGTTGTTTACTCGGTGTCGGACCCGAACCCAGTGGCGGCCGGTGGAGCCGAACGGCTACGTGCCGCCGGGATCGAAGTGGTCGGTGGCGTGGCCGAGTCAACCGGCCGGGAACTGCTGGCTGATTGGCTGGCTGCCTTTACTCGGCCCTATGTGATCGTGAAGATCGCACAGACTCTGGACGCCA
Source organism: Propionibacteriaceae bacterium UBA5174 (assembly GCA_002413345.1). Taxonomy (GTDB): domain Bacteria; phylum Actinomycetota; class Actinomycetes; order Propionibacteriales; family Propionibacteriaceae; genus Propionicimonas. The sequence continues at coordinate 29,432 of DHWU01000003.1, forward strand.
AAGTGGCCGCCGCTGACGGCACCAGCCGCTGGATTACCGGCGATCAGGCCCGCGTTCATGCCCATCAGGTGCGGGCGGAGGTTGACGCCATCATTGTGGGAACTGGCACCGTACTGGCCGACGATCCGTCCCTCACTGCCCGACTGCCCGACGGATCCTTGGCCGAGCAGCAGCCAGAACGGATCGTTCTAGGCAGCCGCGAAACACCTCCGGGAGCTGCGGTACGCAGGGTTAACGAAATGCCGGGTGGTGGATTCATTCAACTTTCGACCCCTGATCTGGGGCAGGCGCTGGACGTCCTGGCTGGTCGGGGACATCGCCGGGTGCTGGTGGAAGGCGGGCCGACCTTGGCCTCAGCCTTCCTCCGAGCCGGTCTGGTCGATGAGCTTCACCTGTATCTGGCGCCGCTACTGCTCGGCGGTGGCACCACAGCGGTGACCGACTTGGGCATCGCCACTCTCGCTCAAGCCCAGCATTGGCAGATCGCTGCCACTCAGCGTCTGGGCGAAGACCTATTAGTGATCGCCAAACCAAACAAGGAGATGCCATGTTCACCGGAATAGTCGAAGAAGTCGGAACTGTGGTTTCGCTAGAGCTCCTCGATCCAGACGCCAGGATGGTGATCCAGGCGCCGCTTGTGGGTACGCAGGCAGCCCTGGGCTCTTCAATTGCGGTGGCCGGGGTGTGCCTAACCGTCACCGCGGCCGACGGTGCGGGCCAGTTCAGCGTCGATCTCATGCCCGAGACGCTACGGCGAAGCTCGCTCGGCGAGCTGGGTGTGGGAGATCGGGTGAACTTGGAGCGGGCACTACTTGCCACTGGACGCCTGGACGGGCACATCATGCAAGGCCATGTGGATGGCGTGGGCCGGATTATCTCCCGTGATCCAGGGGTGCGCTGGGATGAGGTCTGGATTGAACTGCCGCAAGAATTGGCGCGCTATGTGGTCGAAAAGGGTTCGATTGCGGTGGCCGGAGTCTCGCTGACCGTGTCTGGTCTGGGCGATGGACGCTTCCAGGTTTCGCTGATTCCAACCACTTTGGCCCACACCACTTTCACCGACCTCAAACCGGGGGATCCAGTGAATCTTGAAGTGGATGTGTTGGCGAAGTACGCCGAACGCCTATTGGCGGAGGTGGCCCGATGAGGATCGCTGCGGCAATTGAAGACCTGCGCGCCGGGCGTCCGGTGTTAGTGGCAGACGATGCGTCCCGGGAGAACGAGGTTGATGTGATCCTGGCAGCGCAGACCGCGACTGCTGAACAGGTTGCTTGGCTGGTCCGGCACACCTCGGGTTATCTGTGTGCACCGCTACCAATCGAGCGCGCTGAGGCACTGGAACTGCCGCTGATGGTGGCCAAGAGCCAAGACCCTCGCGGTACGGCCTACACCGTCTCGGTCGACGCCGCCCGCGGGGTGAGCACCGGAATCTCTGCCGCGGACCGAGCGCGCACGCTTCGAGTGCTGGCTGACCCGGCCTCCCGTCCGGACGATCTGATCCGTCCTGGGCATGTGTTGCCATTGCGGGCAGTCGACGGAGGCGTAGCCCAGCGCGGCGGCCATACTGAGGCGGCAGTCGAGTTGTGCCGCTTGGCTGGCATGCAGCCGGTGGCTGCGATTGCGGAGTTGGTAGCTGATGACGGCTCGATGCTGCGGCTGGCTCAAGCCACGGCACTGGCCGAAGCCGAATCGTTGACCCTGGTGACTATTGCCGAATTGGTCGCTTGGCGGGACGCCCAGCCGGTCGAAGAGCCGGCAGCGGTATCGCGAGTGGTGGCCGAATCGGGCCGTCCGGCGAACCTCCCCACCGCCTTTGGAGATTTTCGGGTGCGCGCCTATCGGGATCTGCTCACTGGCGCAACCCATCTGGCGCTGACCGCAGCGTCCGGGGTAGCCGAGGTGCCGCCGGTGCGAGTGCACTCGGAATGTCTGACCGGCGATGCCCTGGGCTCGCTGCGCTGCGATTGTGGCGACCAGTTGCAGGCCGCCCAACAAATCGCGGCCAGTGAAGGTGGTGTGGTGATCTATCTGGGTGGCCACGAGGGTCGCGGTATTGGGTTGGCGGCAAAGCTGGCCGCCTACACCTTGCAAGATGATGGCTCAGACACGGTGGCAGCAAATCTCGAACTCGGGCACCTGGTCGATGAGCGGGAGTATGGAGCTGCGGCGGCGATATTGGCCGAACTCGGCCTGAACCAGGTGCGATTGTTGACCAATAACCCAGACAAGACCGCCGCATTGCAGGCCGCTGGCATTGAGGTGACGGCCGAACGGCTGGAAGTTGCCCCAGGCCCATACAACGATGCCTATCTGCGTGCCAAGCGGGTGCGACTAGGCCATCTGCTGTCGGGCTCGGCCTCAGCCAATATCGCCGGAAGTGGCACCAGTCTCGCCGAGGTGACCCGATGAGCGGCCAAGGTGCGCCCCTGCTGAACATTCCGGACGGTTCCGACCTCCGGGTAGTGGTGGTGGCGGCGTCCTGGCACCAATTAGTGATGGACGCCCTGATCGCCGGTGCTCAACGTGGCCTGGCCGCAGCTGGCGTGACCCAGGTTGAAGTGGTGCGAGTGCCGGGCAGCTTCGAACTGCCGATCGTGGCCAATGCGGCAGCAGCTTCGGGAGCCGACGCGGTGGTGGCCTTGGGAGTGGTGATTCGCGGCGGCACACCGCATTTCGACTATGTCTGTGCCACCACCAGTTCGGGGTTGATGGACGTGAGTGTGAATACCGGCGTACCAGTCGGATTCGGGCTGCTGACTTGCGACACCGAACAGCAGGCCATCGACCGAGCTGGCCTGCCCGAATCGAAGGAAGACAAGGGCTTTGAAGCAGCCATAGCCGCAATCCACACGGTTGCGGCGTTGCGTCAGCTGGGTTGATTCTGTGCGGCCAGCGGGATCCGAACGGTGAAACAGGTGTGGCCGGGTTCGGATTCCAAAGTCACCGTGCCGCCGTGAGCACGCACTACTGCCGAGACGATTGCCAGGCCGAGCCCGGTGGAGGATCCGCCAGCTTGGCGCACCCGGCTGGCATCGGCACGGGTGAACCTTTCGAACACCTTGTCCTGGATCTCGGCGGGAACCCCCGGGCCGTTGTCGGTGACCGAGATCGCCGCAAAACCCTCAGCGGCGCGCAACGCGGCGGTTACCTGGGTGCCTGCGGGGGTGTGGGTGCGGGCATTCGCTAACAGGTTGGCCACCACTTGGTGCAGCCGATGCGGATCAGCGCTAGCGGTGATCACATCTTCGGTTAGATCCAGGGCCCATTCGTGTGTCGAATCGGCCGCCCGGGCGTCGCTCACGGCGTTGAGCACCATCTCGGTGACGTCAACCGGCTGCAGTTCCAAAGTCGGCTGGGAATCCAGCCGAGCCAACAGCAGAAGGTCCTCGACCAAGGCCGACATGCGATCCGATTCGGATTCAATCCGGCTGAGTGCGTAGGCGGCGTCCTCGGGCAGGGTTTCACTGCTGCGCCGGGTGAGTTCGGCGTAGCCGCGGATCGAGGCGAGCGGATTGCGCAGTTCGTGAGAAGCGTCAGCGACAAATTGGCGCACTTTGGTTTCGCTGCGGTGCCGGGCAGCTAGGGCATTCTCCACATTGTCGAGCATGTGGTTGAAGGCCAGGCCCACCCGTCCGACTTCATTGACTGGATCGGTGTCCCGTTCGGCAACCCGGATTGGCACCTGACCTTCGCCGCGCTCCAGTGGCAGGTTCGACACCTGGGTGGCGGTGGCGGTGAGTCGATTGAGCGGCCGCAGACTGGCTTCAACCACGCGGCGAGTGGCCAAGTAGGCGGCCAAAATGGTGGCCATAGTCAGCACTAAGGCCATCACTATTTGGCTGGTCAACGGGCTGGTCACTTCGGTCATGGGTAGTGCGACCAAGGTGTAGCTGGGATAGTCGCGGACAAGCACGCGATACAAACCCACGCCGTCCACGTTCACAGTGACGGCGGTGGCGCCAGGGGTGAGGGCCATCAGCTCAGTGAGCGCTTCATTACTGAGAGTCAGGCTGGAGGTGAGCACGGTGGTGCTTTGGTAAGTATCGATTCGAATCAGGCCCGAACCAGTCAAGTCGCCAGGTGCAGAGCCGTCGCTATTGCCGTGAAACGGCCGGCTGGCCGCAACCTCAAGGCGGTTATCCAGCTCACGTTGCAGGATCTGAAAGCTCGCCAGGCTGGTGAACAGGCTCAGCACCACAGTGAGTAGCGCAACCAGGGCGGTCACCCGCACGACCAGTTGGCGGCTCAGCGTCTTCTTGGCCAAGGGCCGAACGTGCGGGGCAAGAGCCTGTTCGTCGGCGGTCATTCCACCGCCGGTTTGAGTACGTAGCCCGCACCGCGCATGGTGTGGATCATCGCCGGGTGTCCGGCGTCGATCTTCTTGCGCAAGTAGGAGATATACAGCTCAACCACATTGGCCTGACCACCGAAGTCGTAGTTCCAAACCCGATCCAGGATCTGGGCCTTACTTAGCACTCGGCGAGGGTTGCGCATCAGGTAGCGCAGCAATTCGAACTCAGTGGCGGTCAGGTTGATCACATCGCCGCAGCGGGTGACTTCGTGGCTATCTTCATCGAGGGTCAGATCGCCGACGACCAGAGTGGAGTCATTGCGGGCCTCAGTCGCTCCCGAGCGGCGCAGTAGTGCGCGCAGCCGGGCTACCAGCTCTTCCAGGCTGAAGGGTTTGGTCACGTAGTCGTCACCACCAGCGGTGAGCCCGCCGATCCGGTCTTCGAGGCCGTCCCTCGCGGTGAGGAAGATCACTGGCACATCGGGCTGTTCGGCCCGGATTCGTCGCATCACCTCTAAGCCGTCAAAGTCGGGCAGCATCATGTCTAGAACGATGGCATCGGGTCGCGCCTCGCGAGCGGCCTTGACCGCCGACAATCCGGAAGCGGCCGTGGTGACTTCCCAGCCTTCATAACGCAGAGCCATGCTGAGCAGTTCAGTGAGGCTGGTTTCGTCATCGACAGTGAGGATACGAATCGCGGAGCCGTCCGGGCGGGTCAGGGCCTGGAGTCCGCTGCGTGCAGTGATCGCCATGACTCGAATCTCTCAGTATTGGGTGGGAGCCGCCTGGCAGCTTCCTGTGGAAAGCCTATGTGTTGAACCGGACCTAGGTGCGTGAATCGGAAACGCTCAAGGTAGCGTTGCGGTGATCAACTGGTTTCGTGGAGGTGCAGGGTGCGCGTAGTGAGGGGCTTGCTCGGGCTGCTGGGTGAGGTACTGATTACTGCCGGCGCTTTCCTGTTGTTGTTCGTGGCGTGGCAGTTGTGGTGGACCGACGTGGTTTCTGACACTGACGCTCAAGCAGTCGTAACCACAATGGAAAATGGCTCCTGGGTGCAGCCTGAACAGGCCCAATTGGGGGACGCTTTCGCGATTGTGCGGATCCCGAGATTTGGTGCTGACTACGCCCGTCCGCTGTATCAGGGCACCACCCGGGACGTGCTGATGCGAGGCCTCGGCCATTACTCCGATACTGCTGAACCTGGCCAGATCGGCAATTTTTCGATAGCCGGACACCGCACCACTCATGGCAAGCCCTTCAATCAGATCGCCGAGCTGAAGACCGGTGACGTGGTGCTGGTCGAGACGGCGGACACCTATTTTGTGTATCGGGTGACGGCCGAGGAGATAGTGGCACCCACCCAGACTTCAGTGATCTGGCCGGTACCGGGTAAGCAACATGCCAAACCCAGCCAGGCGTTGTTGACCATGACCAGTTGCCATCCCGAGTTCAGTAGCCGGGAGCGGTACGTGGTTCATGGTGTGCTCGACGCCACCTACTCGCGCGCCGAGGGCGTCCCGGATGAGGTACTGAAGGTGGTGGGGTAGATATGTCTTTCTACGGTTGGCTGTGGCGGCTGCTGCCTGGACCCAAACTGGTCAAGGTGCTTGAAGCGGCAGTGCTGTTCGCGTTGGTGGTGGCAGCGCTGTTTGCCTGGGTGTTTCCGGCGCTTGATCCGCTGATGCCGTTCAACAACAACACGGTTGGACAGTGAAGTGTCGCAGTTGTTGATTTTGCTGCCAGCACTATTCCCGCTGGCGGTGTTCGTGACCAGCTTTGCGCTTGAACCAAGAAAGTTTCGAACGGGCATCTACCTGTTCGTTGCACTGGGCTGGCTGGCCATGTTTGGTCTGGGTTGGGCCATGGTTGCGGCAACCCGGGTGTGGGACGAGCTAGTTGGCGACTATCTGCTGCTCGGCCTGGTGTTGGTCGCAATGCTTGCCATGATCGGGCTGGCGGTGTTCCTGATTGTGGCGGGCATCACGCTGGTGCTGAAGGAAGGCTTCCAGTTCAACCGCCTGGCCTCGGTGATTCTGGGCGCAGCCATTTTGGGTTTACCTGTAGTTGGGTGGGTGCTGATTAGCCTGCGGGCAGTCGATTGGTTGCTCTGGCTTGTGCTGTTGGGGGTGCCAGCCAGCTATCTGGGGTTTGGCTTTGTCTCCTTTGTAATCTACGGCAGCTTTTACCCGTCTTGGATGGCTCGTTTCGGCCGTCCAGTTGAGGTGGTGGTTGTGCTCGGCTCGGGTCTGATCGGGGATCGAGTGCCGCCGTTGCTGGCGTCCAGGCTGCAGAAGGGACGGCTGGTCTTTGACCGCTCAGTGGCGGCTGGGCGCGACGTTCGACTGGTTACTAGCGGCGGACGCGGCAGCGACGAAACGGTTGCCGAGGCAGTGGCGATGCGCGATTTTCTGGTAGCTGCCGGGGTTCCGGCCCAGTCTGTGCTGACAGAAGAACGGTCCCGCAACACCAAGCAGAACCTGGCTTACACCGCGGAATTGCTGGCCAGGCAGGGTCTGGCCGGTCCAGTGGCGGTAGTGACCAGCGACTTTCATGCGCTGCGGGCCGCGTTCCTGATGCGGAAGGCCGGCTTGCCCGGCTACGCAGTTGGCGCCAAGACGGCCCGCTATTTTTGGCCGACGGCAGTGATGCGCGAATATGTCGCGGTGCTGCGTGACCACCTCTGGCTTAACGCCGCGATGCTTGCCATCGCCTGCTTGCCGCTGGCGGTGGCCCTGGTTATTGCGCTGACTCGCTGACGGTTTCGGTCTAGCACCGGAGAGAACCGAAGTTGAGAAGGTGGCTCAGCCGCCAAGCCCAACCACGCTGACCGGAGACGCGATGTTGCCGGTGTTGCGTCCGAGTTGGTCGTAGTTTTCGGTAATGGCTCGGTGGGCGAAGCTGGCCGCGATGTTGAGTCGCGTCGAGACCGGACGTGGACTGCGGCAGGATTGGGTCACAAGTTACGTGATGGGAGCGGTTTGATGGGCAGCTATGCGGTGGTGAACCCGGTTACCGGGGAGCAGGTGGCAGAGTACCCCGAGATCAGTGACGGTGAACTTGCCGAAGTGATTGGGACTGCTGCCGACACGAGCCGAGCTTGGGGACGCAGCACCACGGTGGCCGAGCGGGCCGCGGTCGTGGTCAAGATCGGTGATCTGCACACCGAGCGTCGCGACGAGTTGGCGGCGGCGTTAGTGGAAGAGATGGGCAAGCCACTGGCACATGCGTACGGCGAAATCGATTTCGCGGCCGACATCTACCGCTACCACGCCGAAATTGCCGAGGCCGAATTGGCTGATGAGCAGATTGAACTGCGTGCAGGCACCGGCACGGCGATCATTCGCAACGCCCCCCTTGGTGTGATCTTGGGGATCATGCCGTGGAACTTTCCCTTCTACCAAACGGCTCGATTTGCCGGTCCTAACCTGACCATCGGCAACTCCGTCCTACTCAAGCCCGCTCCGCAATGCCCGCACACCGCCGAGCTGATTCAGCAGATCTACAACGACGCCGGTGCACCAGCCGGGGCGTTCACTGCGATCTTGGCCAGCAACGAGCAGATCGGCACCGTGATCGCCGATCCGCGCGTGGCTGGGGTGTCGCTGACCGGCTCGGAACGGGCCGGTTCGGCAGTGGCTGAACAGGCCGGACGTCACCTGAAGAAGGTGGTGCTTGAACTCGGCGGCACCGACCCGTTCATTGTGTTGTCCACCAATGATCTGGACGCGGTAGTAGCCGATCTGGTTTCGGCCCGTCTGGATAACACTGGGCAGTCCTGCAATGCCCCGAAGCGGGCGATCGTGATCTCTGAGCTGTATGCCGAGTTCGCCGCGAAGCTGGCCGAAGCGATGGGGGCGATCGCGGCCACCGAGCCCTTGAGTGAGGGCGCCGAGGCTGGGCCGGTCTCCTCGCTCACCGCCGCGGAGCGCCTGGACGATCAGGTGCAACGCGCGGTGGCCGCCGGGGGGCAGATCACCGCAGGTGGTTCGCGTTCGGGGGCCTTTTTTGCCCCGACGGTGATCACTGGCATTCCGCGCGATTCCGCGATTTACCGCGAAGAGATGTTTGGCCCGGTGGCGCTGGTCTACGAAGTGGCCGACGAGGCCGAGGCGATTGAGGTAGCCAATGACACCCCGTACGGCCTGGGCTCCTACGTTTACACCACTGACTCCGCTCAGGCTGAGCGAGTGGCCGACGCGATAGACGCGGGCATGGTCTTCGTTAACTGTGTGCTGGCCGATGGGGTGGAGTTGCCCTTTGGTGGCGTGAAGCGCAGCGGTTTTGGTCGCGAGATGGGACGCCTGGGCGCCACTGAGTTCGTCAACAAGAAGCTGATCCGGATCGCCTGACTTTCACCCGGACACGGGGACGGTTCCGGTGCGCTGCGCGGAGGGGACAGACCTTCAAGAACCGTCCCCGGTGCGCTGCTCGGAGGAACCGTCCCCTTTCCGGGGTGTCGCGGTGGCGTTAGCTCGACGGCCAGCGCACGGCAGTTGGGGACGGCGTGTAAATCGTGTTGTGGCCAAGCTGGCCGTGGTTGTTGTAGCCCCAGCATGAGGTCGTTCCGTTGGCAATAGCGCAGCTGTGGCTGGCGCCGGTCGCGATAGCTGTGACGCCGCTGGCCAAGCCTTGTACGTCGACGGGGGTGGAGGCGCTGGTGAAGCTTCCGTCGCCGAGCTGACCGTAGTTGTTGTAGCCCCAGCATTTGACGCCACCAGTGGTCGTGATAGCGCACGCGTGGTTGTTACCCGTGCTGATCGCGGAAACGCCGCTGGTGAGGCCGGTCACATCGACCGGGGTCGAGCTGTTGGTGGTGGTGCCGTTGCCGAGTTGCCCATTGCCGTTGTAGCCCCAGCATTTTGCGCCACCGTCGACAACTGCGCAGGTGCTCGTCGACTTTGCCGTGATCGCGGAAACGCCGCTGGTCAGGCCAGTCACATCGACCGGCGACGGGCTCGCGGTGGTGGTGCCGTTGCCGAGTTGCCCGACGTCGTTGTAGCCCCAGCATTTGACGCCACCGGTGCCGGTGAGCGCGCAGGTGTGGAGGCTGCCGCCAGTGATCTTCGCCACGTCGGTCAGCCCAGCCACGTCTACCGGTATTGGGCTGTTGGTGGTGGTGCCGTTGCCGAGTTGGCTGCGGTTGTTGTAGCCCCAGCATTTGACCCCGCCGCCGGTGGTGACCGCGCAGGTATGGCTGGTGCCAGTCGATATTGCGATCACCCCGCTGGTTAGGCCACTTACGTCCACCGGGGTTGTGCTGGCGACAGTGGTGCCGTTGCCAAGTTGTCCAAAGCCGTTGTAGCCCCAGCACTTGACCCCGCCGTCAGTGGTGAGGGCGCAGCTGTGGCTTTCGCCGGTGTCAATGGCCACCACGCCGCTACTTAGCCCAGTTACCGCGACCGGAGAGACGCTGGCGACAGTGGTGCTGTTGCCAAGTTGTCCAAAGCCGTTGTAGCCCCAGCATTCGACCCCACCGGCACTGGTAATCGCGCAGCTGTGATTCGTGGCGCCCTCAATCACAGTTGCATTCGTCAAACCAGTCACCTCCAGTGGCGCGGCTTGGTACTTGCCGCCACCGAAGCCGAGCTGTCCGTCAGTGTCTGACCCCCAACACTTGAGGCTGCCGGAGTCAGAAACGGCGCAACTGTGGTTGGAGCCCACTCCCAAGGCTGCGGTGTCGCTACCCAACCCGGTCACGCTGATCGGAGTGGAACTGCTGGTGGTCGTGCCATCGCCTAGTTGGCCATTGGTGTTGGAGCCCCAACACTGGGCAACGCCGGCGGTGGTTAGTGCACAAGTGTGGCTGCTTCCTAGGCTGACAGTGCTCACCCCGGAGTCCAAGCCAGTCACCGCAACCGGCAGGTAACTGCTGGTGGTAGTGCCGTCGCCGAGTTGGCCAAAGAAGTTGTATCCCCAACAGTTGAGTGCGCCTCCAGTGGTGATGGCGCAGCTGTGGCTGCCCTGTGCGGAGATCGCACTTATTCCGCTGGTGGCGCCAGTCGCGGAAACTGGGGAAGCTGACATGGTTGAGGTGGTGGGGATGCCGATCTGACCGAAGCTATTGGATCCCCAGCATTTGATGCCACCAGCAGTGGTGAGAGCGCAGTTGTGCTCGCTACCAGCACTGATGGCGGTGACACCACTGGTGAGGTTGGTTACGTTGACCGGCGTTTGGGCATTGACGGTGTTGCCAGTGCCCAGTTGGCCCTTGTTGTTGTACCCCCAACACTTGACCCCGCCAGCGCTGGTCAGTGCGCAGCTGTGGTTCCCGCCGAGCGCGACCCCGATAACGCCGCTACTCAGCCCAGTTGGTGAGGTGGGAACCAGCCTGCTGACCCCGCTGCCATCACCGAGTTTCCCGAAGGTGTTGGAGCCCCAGCACTTCAGTGCGCCAGCATCGGTGATCGCACAACTGATGGCGGCGCCGGTAACCACAGTCTTGACGCCACTGGTAAGACCGCTGACCTGGACCGGAGTTGCACTGCTCGTGGTGGTGCCATTGCCGAGTTGGCCCGAACCGTTGTTTCCCCAACAGCTGACTCCGCCGGTGCTGGAGATTGCGCAGGTGTGCGCGTCTCCGCCTGCTACCGCAGTCACGTTCACCGAGGTCACCGCCATGGAAAGTGTGACCGTTGCGGTTTGGCCAGTCTGGTCAGTGACCGTGATCTTGACCTCGGAGTAGGCGCCAGCGGCGGTCGGGGTGCCAGTCAATACGCCGGAAGTGCTGAGGGCTAAACCTTCCGGAAGGCCTTCGGCCGCCCAGGAGTACGGTGCGGTGCCGCCGGTTGCAGCCAAATCGGTGCTGTAGCTGGAGCCGAGCAGGGCGCCCGGCAATGCGGTGGTGGTAATGGCGAGAGGGACGGCGACAGTCAAGGTCAAAGTCTTGGTGGCGGTCTTACCGTGTGCATCGGTGATAGTCAGGTCAACTAGGTGGTCTCCGCCACTTGTGGTGGTGCCGCGAAGATAGCCGTCGCTGGACAAGGTGAGCCCCACAGGTAGTCCAGTGGCAGTCCAGCGGTAAGGCTCGGTGCCGCCGGTACCGACCAAGGTGGTGTCGTATTGGTCACCGGACAGGGCAGTCGGGAGTGCGTCCGAACCGATTCCTACCGCTGCGGCAACGACGATTTCGATGTTGGTCTCGGCGGTCTTACCGTTGGCATCGGTAGCGGTCAGATGGGTGGTAAACGGACCTTCAGCGGTTGGCGTACCGGCTAGTGTCCCGTCAGTAGTGATCGACAGTCCAGTGGGTTGCCCGGTGGCAGTCCAGGTGTAGGGGGCAGTGCCACCAGCTGCCACCAGGACCGCATAGAACTGTTCGCCCACGATTGCGTTGGTGACTGTGTTGGTGACGATGGTCGGGGTGGCCGTTCCACTGGTGATTGTCGCTGAGGTACTGGCAGTGGCCACCGCTGGTGCGCCGCGGTAGGGGTCAGTGAATCCCCGATAAACGAAGCTTCCAGCGTTGGTGGGGGCAACTGCCAGTGTTGCCGCACCAGAACTGCTTTGGGTACCGGTGGCAACGGTTTGCCATTGGGAGCCGTCCCATTGCTGGAGCTGGACGCCTCGACCGGCGCGGGCCGGGGCGAAGGTCACGGTGGCGGTCAGTGCCTGGCCGGTGATTCCGGTGGCTGGCGCTGAGAGCGAGCCGGATTGAGCGGAGGTGTTTACCCGGAAGGTCTTCGAGGTGATCTTTGGCAACGTCCTCTTTTTGACCTTTGTCTTGGCGGCGACCACTCGCAGATTCGATGAGGCTGGGATTGACACCGAGAATGTGAAAGCGCCGGAGCTGTTGGTTTTGCCAGACCGAATCTGCACCCAGCGGCTACCGATTTTGCGTTGTAGCGCTACTGGCCGGGAGCCTTTCTTGCCCAAATTCGCCGCAACCGTGAAGGTTTCCCCAGCTACCGGCGCTGACGGTGATACCGCGACGGTCTGGAGGCGGGTCACCTTCGACACGATTTGGCGGTAGGTCCGCTTGCCAACTTTGACCTTGCGAGCAACGACCCGCAATTGCGCCGCTGGTGCGGCAATAGCGGTGGCAAACGAGTAGGCGCCAGACTTCGTGGTCTTGCCAGCGCCGATCTGATGCCACTTGCTGCCGATCTTGCGTTGCAACGCCACCGGGCGAACCACTTTGGTTGATAACCGACCGCTAATGGTGAGGCGGGCGCTGCGGATCGGGTAACTCGGCGACGCCTTTGGCGCCGAGTTCGCTGCTGCCTGGGCCGTAGTTCCTGAGTTTGGGGCGCCGATCAACAGGCCAAAAGTCAATAGCACTGCTAACGCCACGATGCGCAACCGCTGCACGATAACCCTCTCCCTGAAGAAGCTGCCAAGGGTGAATCTGCCTTACAGCTTTCAAACAGAGCCATCTAATCAGCCTGTGATGAAATCCAATAAGTGCCCTTCAGGGTGACTCATTCAACAACGGCAAGGCTGCCGCTGACGGCTTCAAGAGATCACTGGTTGCCGCCTTTGTAGGTGCACCCATGCCAGGAGCTGGCCAGAGTTGGCCCGAAATCGGGATGGTTGTCGACCTCGATAGGCCCGGGCAAAGCTGCTTTCATGGCGTTCTCAGGCCACTGGAGGCCAGTAGTGGTGGGTGGGTTCAGTGGGCGCCGAATGGTCCTCCACCAACCCGGACGGGTTGAAAGGCGACCAGGCGCCGAATCTGACCTAGTCAACTGCTGATCGACAATCCACACTTGAGTGCCAAATCCGATTAGGCGCCGCCCCTCACTTTGCGAGTAACGAAGGATTGTCGAAGCGGCGAAATAAGGCGCTATCCTCATCGGCGAAGAGCATCCATTGTGGGTCCTACTGGAATCCGGTTGCCCAAGATCCGGTTGGTTTGGAGGCGACGATGAGGCAGTCAGAAGTCCTCGACACCATGGCGCGTCCCGAAACCGAAAAGACATTGCTGTCGCGGGTTCGCGACGGGGACATGGACGCTTTCGCCGAGTTGGTCAAACGTAACCGGCGCTCAGCCCTGGTGGTTGCTGGCTCACTGGTGGATGCCACTACCGCCGAGGATGTCGTTGCCGACTCCTTCGAGCGTTTGTTGGTCACGCTCGGCAATGGAGGCGGGCCGACTGAATGCTTGCGGCCCTATTTGCTGCAGATGGTGCGTCACCGCGCTATCGACTCCTGGCGTAACCGACGCGAGCACCCAGTGGAACCAGCGACACTGAGTGCAGCCACTGATGTGCTCGCTGATCTTGATGATGCTGGGCCAGCTACCGGCACGGTGATGGTGCGCACTGCCTTTGAGGCGCTTCCGCAGCGCTGGCAGACCGTGCTGTGGCTGGGTGAGGTTGAAGGCTGCAGTTACGCCGAGATCGGGCGCGAATTGGGTCTGCAAGAGGGCGCGGTAACTCAGCTTTTGCACCGCGCCCGCGAGGGCATGCGGCAGTCATACCTGAAGTTGAATGTCAGCCAGGCAACCGGTGAGTGTGCTCAGATCCGGCCCCTGCTGGCCAAATACGTCCGGCTCAGATCTGGAGGGCGTGATCGACAGCGGGTGGCCCAGCACCTGGAGACTTGTTCAGAATGTGCTGCTGCAACAGCGAAGTTGCGCCTGCTCAATGGTCGAATGGGGGTTGCCCTAGCGGCCACCGTGGCCGCAGGTGCGGCAATCGAGTTGCTGCGGCGTCCCGCCACCGCGTTTGCGGCGGAGTTGGGCCCGTTCGCCAGGCTGCTGAGCAGCAAGCGAGTTCGTCGCGGTGTCGGTGCGGCTGCTGGTGTTGCCCTGGTGTTGCTTGTGCTGACCGCTCCGATGAATGTGGGCGACACCTCGGCAGCCCGGTCGCTGGGTAGTGCTGACTTAGGATCGATCCAAGCCCCGGCTGCCAGTCCCGCGCCAACGATGAGCAGGGTCACCTCATCCGCGTCAGCCAAGCCAAGAAGTTCGGCCAAACCTGTTGTGCGAACCAGCCGTAAACCAGTGCCCAGCACTGTCAGCCCGCGTCCGGTCGTGAAGCTGGCCGATGTCTCCGCAGTGGTGGAGACATCATCGGATGGAGTGTCGATAGTCATAGCCGCACCTCCGGGCACGAAGGTCTCAATGTTGGTGACCTTCAGCGCTTCAGTTGGCGGGAGCTACCGGATGGATCCGGAGTGGTCGTGCAACCCTTCCACGGAGACTCCCTCAGCGGTGTGCACGGCGACGGTGACCGATGCGCCACTGGAGGTGTGGCTCCAGCCGACCTATGAGCAGCCGACCTCGATCACGGTGAAGGCAATGCCAGTAGGGGCCACCGACCCAGATTTGAGCAACAACTCCGACACTGACGACCTCTATTGGAACCAGCGAGGATAACCAATCAGAAAACTTCGCGAAGCCGCGTAAGGATTGATCCGGTTACTGCGTCTTAAGAGTGAAGAAGATCAGCAGCACCGCACATGCTGGTTTGGTCTTCTTCGGGCAGGCACCTCCATGGCTTAGCTATGTGGGGTGCAGGCCAGAGCTGCGGGCGAGTTGGAAGTTCTTACCTGTGGGTTCTCTGTCCGGGGGGTCAGTCAATCCACAGGGGGTCAGTTAGTCGGCGTCGGGGGGATCCGCTGCTGTTGGCCAGGACGCCGATGAGCTTCAGTCAGATGGAACACGCTCTAGGACCCTTTCAATGCGGGGGCCCTAGAGCGTGTTTCTGTCGAAGTCGGTGAATGCGAAATTGGGCTGGTGTTTGAATCCAAGACCTGGCTAGCTAGCCCCGAGTTGTTGCTTCACGCCGAGAGTGTGGTGGTGCGATCCAGCAAGAACTGAGCCTGCAACAAGGATTGTGGCGTTGGCCTCGGACTCAGCCCAGCCAGCGCGGCGGCCAGGCTTTGTAGGCCCAGGTCGGCCAGCTCTTGGTGTCGCTGGCTTAGCGATTCAGCTTGCCAGGTGGACATTGCTGGGCCGGTGCCAGTGGCGGCCAAGGCCGACAATAGCTCTGCGACTGCGGTGAGGCAGCCCGCGAGTTCGTCCGCAACGGTCGCCGGTGCAGCGCTGCGATGCTCGCGAAGGTTGTCTAGGCGTTTGCGTAATCGCCGCTCCAGCTGCCAGGGACGGTCGGTGTCCAAAGTCAGTGGAATCAGCCTGAGGGCGCCTTTGTCGGAAACGAAGACCGACCGCGGGGTGGTGCCGACGACCACGACCGCCGAGATTGGCAGTTGCTGGGCGATCACCCAACCCAGCGTGTTCAAGCCGGTGTCGAATACGTCGAACTCAAGGCGGTGGTGAACGCTGGCGGTGTCGATCACCTCCCAGATCACCTGCTGGCGGACTTCATCCAGTTCCAGCTGGGCGGCGCCGTGTTGGCGGCGCGGCCGGATCAGGCGCAACCGCGGGGCTGGGCTGCCGAATCGCACCGCGGACGCACCTGCTGAGAAGCTGTTCACCTGTTCGGCGAGTGCGTTGAAATCTGACTCGGCAAAGCTGCCGTGCCGGTTCACGGTAGTGCGTTCGGTGGGACTGAGGGTGCCGTCTGCGCGCAGTTCAGGATCAGCGAGTTGAAATGGGCCAGCGCACAGCGTTGATGCCGAGGCCCCCCACAACAAGGGACGGGTCCAACTGCGCGAGAAGCTCGGATCGGCACCGGGTGCGCGTCCATTGGTGGCAGTGAGTACTTCGCCGGTGGCCGAATGCCACAGGTGCACGGTGATTCCCCGGGAACCAGCCGGGGTGAGCCACCAGTTGGCCGAAAGCGGAACTAATCCGCCCAGTTCGGCAGCGGAGGTGGTGCCAGCGCCGAGAAGGTGAACCGCAGGAGTGTCGCTTTGGGTGAGCGCGGTGGCCAGCGCCCAAGCCTGGCTGAGGTCGCAGAGTAGCTGTTGCTCGCTGGTTTCGTCGTCGCGGTTGGCGAAAGCTGACCCGGTCGCAGCCGCGGTGCCAGTCAGCCCGGCTAGCAGTGGCAGCTTGGCCAGTTTGGCCTGCTGGGCAGCGGCACTCAGCTGGTCGGTGTCGAGGACGCGCAGCTGGGACAGCCCCGTTCGCAGCAACGACTCCACCGCACTGGCTACGGCCAAGGCGGCCTGGTTACGCACTTGTAGCAGCGCTGTGCCCTCGCTGGATTCGGGCCACGGCCACACCCGCTCATGGGATGCGAATAGTCGGGCGATGGCAGTGAGCTTCCAGGCGTTGAGGCCAACCTCGCTGTGCTCGCCAGCCACCAACATGCCAGCGAAACCGCCCCCGGAAACCACCACGATCTGTGGTGACCCCGGCCAGGAAAGCAGCAACTGGCTGCCGCTGGCCACCACCTCGACGACTTCGCCGGGTTCATTCATGGCGCGCCGTACGGCCGCGACGCCAGCGGCCCGATTCACTGCGGCGGGCTCCCAGCTCAACACCTCAGCCAGCAAATCAACTGCCGGTGCCCCTTCTTGGGGCGGGGCGGCGGCGCTCACTCCTCGCGTCCATAGGCAGGCGGTAATCAGGTGCACACAGACCCCGGCCACCGGGCAACTGCAACGGGCGGCTTTCGGGCCACCTGGCAATAGTCGTAGGGTCACCGGTGCTGGCCCCGCAAACGAAAGCACCACCTCATCGGCCGACGAGGTGGCCACGCTCACCTTGGCCACCTCGCGCTCAGCTCGGCGCACCAGGCCACGATTACCCAGGACAGCCAAGGCGTCATCGTCGAGCCCGGCATAGGCGCTGAGCCACTGCGGTTGATCAGTCATCGGGTCACCTCAGCTAGCCATTCGGCGAACCGATCTGGCGTCATGGCTGCGATCTGCATGCCAGCCGCGGTGAGCCGGGACGCCACCGCCCGGTCATACCAAGGTTCGCCGCTGTCCACTAAGGAAGCCAGGCCCAACAGGGTGACCCCCGAGCTAGCTAGGCGGGCAGTGGCGGCGATCAGCCGGGACACCGAACCGCCCTCCTCAAAGTCAGAAATCAGCGCGACTACGGTGCGGCTAGGTTGGTTGACTAGCTTTTCGGCGTACCCCATCGCTTGAGCAATGTCGGTGCCACCACCTAGCTGGGCAGTCATCAGCACCTCAACCGGATCACTGGCCAACTCGCTAAGGTCGGCGATTCCGGTGTCGAACAACACCAGTCGGACGCTGATTCCAGGCAGCCCGGCCAGAATCGCAGCCGATACTGCGCTGTGTAGCAAGGAGTCGGCCATCGAACCGGATTGGTCTACCAGAATGATCACTTGCCAGTTCAGATTCCGGCGCCGTTGGCGAGCCACGAACCGCAGTTGATCAACCAACATCCGCCCTGTCTCGGGATCAACATTGGCCAGGTTCGCCGCAATGGTGCGACGCCAATCAAAGTTGCGCAGCGAGGCGTGCGGTGAGCGTTGGCTGGTGCGGTTACCGAAGAAGCTGCTGGTGAACTGTGGCCGCAGCCGGGCAATGATCTCCTCGACCACCTTGCGAATCAGAATCCGCAGCCCCGCGGCGGTGTCGGGGTTGAGGCGGCCGCGCACTCGCAGCAAGGTGCTGGCCAGTTGTGGAGAAGCCGTGAGGGATTCGACAGTGCCGGGATCGGACAGCAGTTCGTCCAGGCCGTAACGGGTGACCGCGTCGCGTTCCATTCGCTCCAGGGTTGAGGCTGGGAAAAGCCGTCGAGCATCGCCTAACCATTCGACCGCCTTCATCGCGGACGGGTCTAAGGAGCCGCCGGCACCTTTTGCCTGGCGGTGCCCACGGGCGGTGTACTCGCGGTCGTAGAGGTAAGCCAGGGTCTGATCCAGGCCCGCATCGTTGCCATCACAGGCCAGGTTTTGCTCGGCGTAGCGGCCCAGCACGAGGCGCCACCGACGGGCAGTTGCCTCGCTCATGACACCGCCCAGGTGGCCAGGCCGTCGCGAGCCAGGCTCGCCAATAGGCCAGCTTCGATCGCTCGTCCGCGGGCAGCTAGGGACGGATCCATTCGCAGCACCACATCAAGGTCGGTGGCTTTGGCTCCAGTCAGTTTCGCCACCTGATTTGCCAGCTCGTGGGTCTCGCTGGGTTTGAGCCAGGTGAAGGCCTGTCGCAGGTCTGGTAACACCTGCAGAAAGGCCGGTTCGTCCAAGCTGGCGATGGCGTCGTTTACTGCGGTCAGAAAGTCATGCTGATGCAGGATCATGGCCGGAGCAGCCTGCATTAGCCCGAGTAGAAAGGCTGATAGCTGATCGGGATCGGCACCAGGGCTCAGTTGGCCAGCAACTTCGCGGGTCAACTCTTCGCTGGTCAGTTCGCCATCGGTAGCGGCGAGACCGATCAGCACGCCGTGCAGTCTGGCTGGGGTTTGCCGGGCGGTTCGCAGCCGCCGCAACTCCAGCTTCAGGCCCGATGTCACACCGGTCTTGTCGGTGTGGCTGGCGTCGTCGCAGTGGTCGGTTTGATTGGCTTGGCCGAGTTGACGCAGCAGGGCATGCAGGCTCAACACACTGGCGCATGCTGGCACCAGTTCGTCCTCGCTGACCCCGCCCAAGGCACTCACTTGGTAGCTGGCCGCAGCCAGCCCAGATTCGATCAGTGAGGCGATTTGGGCGCGGTGTTCGCCTATGGCGAGTCGGCCGGTGGCATCGGCCAGCAACGCCAGGCGGTGCAGACTGTCCGAGATTGAGGTCAGCGATGGATCGGCGTCGTAACAGGCGCGCAGCAGCGTTAATGCCCGGTCGAGTTCGTCACCCAAGCCCATCACCAGCATTTCGGTGATCAACCCGGCCACCTTCGAGGAGTCGCGTTCAGCTTGGGTCAACGCCTGCTGCAGTCGGTTGCCCACGGTCGCTTCTAACGTGGGGAAAGTGACGCCAACCTCGATCAGGGACGCCTCCACCAGGGGCGTCCAGGCGTACTCCCACTCTTCGAACAGCAAGCCGCCGCCGGTGCCAGCGACCAGGTCGGCGCCGCCGATTTGGCTGGCGAAACCGACGCCCAAGAACCGCATCTGCGCCAAAAACTCGCGGCGTTGAATGTGTGCGGGTTTGCGGACGGTATCCAACTGAACCCGCCGTTTGGTGGAATCGGTGATGTTGAACCGCAGTTTGCGGGCCTGTTCGCGAACCTGTCCAACCAAGGGTGGGGCAGCGATACCCAAGGGCAACTCACCCAGCGCATTGCCGCCAAAGCAGGTGGTGACCGCAGCGGCCAAGGGGCCAGAAAAGCCAGTGTCATCGCTAGTGAAGCAGCTAAGCATGGCGTCGAGCAGGGCGGTGCGTCCAGGCCAAGACCGGCCGCGCAACTCGGCTAGTCGCAGGGCGCTAAGCGCGGCCGCTTCAACCTCGGACGCGCTAAGCAATTGGCCGTCGGCGCGCATCTCGGTGGCCACCTTGAGTAGCACCTCGACGGCGAAATCGGTCGGGCCAAGGCCGTCGTTTCGCGACTGCCAGGCCTGTTGCCAAAAGCCGGGGGCGGGCATGCCGGCGCCATAGCCACGCAAAGCATCCAACCGGGACAGGTCATAGCGGATCAGCCAGGCGTCAGCATCGGCGGTCAGCACGGCTTGATGGGCGCTCACCCAGTCGCCCTCGGTGGTGCCATCGAGCACCTCCAGTAGAGCCATGGTGTGGAAGGCGCCGGTAATCACTGCCACCGGGCCGTTGTCACGGTGTTTAGCGATCATGGCAGCCATTACCGCTTCGCGGGCGTGGGTGCCATCGGCGTCGAGCAACTCGCGTTGGTAGTCGAGCCGGGCAATCGCCGCCCAAGCCAAGACATCGGCGAAGTAGCTGCGCCAATCAACCAGTTCGGCTGGCGAGCGCACCTCAAATAGGTGTTCCCAAACATCATCATGGTCTCGGCAACCCAATCGCTGGGCCAAGGCCGCGATCGATTCACTGCGGGCCAGATGCTGCTCAGCCTGCAGCGTGCAGATGCCCGAATCGTTGTCGGTGTCGTGGTGCTGACGGCCCCAAGGCTGGTCGATGAAGGCCACTTCGGCCCCGGCCGCCGCACCCCAGCGCAGCGCCACCCATTCGGGCGAAAACTCGGCCAATGGATAAAACGCTGCGCCAGTTTCAGTGATCGACAAGGCGGCAATCGGCGGTTTGGTGGCCGGGTCAGCCAGCGCTGGCAAGAGTGCGCGGTATTCCAATGGGCCTTCGATCAATACCGTGGCCGGACGCACCTCGTCCAACAGCGCCGCCAATCCAGCCGCACAGCCGGGTGAGTGATGCCGGATCGGCACAAAATGGATCCCAGCGCCACGATGGCGTCCCAGTGAATCCAGCGCCCGAATCAGTCGGGGCGAGCCGGCCTGCGCGGTCACGCTCAGCTCCACAAGCCCTCAGCTGCAGAGAAGAATTCCTTCCACACCTTGCTGCTGCGGGCCCGCTCCCGAACCACATTGTCGATGTAATGGCGCATTAGCCGGGCGTCCTCTTCGGAGCCCTTCAAAGCGATACCCACTAGTTGCTGAGCAACGTCGCGAGCACCGACGCGGCCATCGCCCAGATATTGGGCGGCCATTGAGGCAGCAATCGCCACATTCACCGCTTCGGCGGTCGACATCACCGCTTCAGGGCGTTTCACCGGAGTGCCCGAATCGGTGGTGCCAGTGCGCAGATCAGCGAAGGCGGTGACCAACACGTCCAGCACTGCGGTGGGCAGTTCAGGACGTTGCGTGCCGAGCTCGGCGGCCACCGCCTCG
>DHWU01000055.1:0-1852 GCA_002413345.1 Propionibacteriaceae bacterium UBA5174
TGCCGAACTTGGTGCCGTCGGCCTTCGTCAAGAGCGGCGTGGCCATGGCGTGGGCCTTGCCGCCGTCAGCGCGTCGGATCAGCTCTACCCCTGAGGTCAGGTTTCCCCATTGGTCGGATCCGCCGGTCTGTACCGTCACTCCGTAGCGCCGGTAAAGTTCCAGGAAGTCGAGAGCCTGAAGCAACATGTAGGAGAACTCGGTGTAGGAGATCCCGTTCTCGAGTCGGGCTTTGACCACTTCGCGGTCGAGCATCCGGTTGATGCTGAAGTGCTTGCCGATGTCACGCAGGAAGTCAAGAGTGCTCAACTCGGCCGTCCAGTCGTAGTTGTTGACGACGGTGGCGCCGTTTGGCCCGTCAAAATCCACGAACTTGCTCACCTGAGTTCGAATGCGGTCTACCCACTCATGCACTAGGTCTTTGGGGTTGAGATTTCGTTCACTGGATTGTTTGGGATCACCAATCAGGCCAGTCGAGCCACCCACCAGCAGGAACGGTTGATGACCGGCAGCCTGGAGCCGGCGCGAAACCATCAGCTGAACGAGGTTGCCCATGTGGATGCTGGGCGCAGTGGGATCGAATCCCACATACGACTTCACCTGACCGGCGTCGAAGGCAGCTCCAAGAGCTTCCTGATCGGTGGAGTGGGCGATAAACCCGCGCCAGGTCAGTTCGTCAAGTAAGGCATTCACGCTAGCTAAGCCTAATGGGGTCTGCAGGCGTCGCAGCACCGGAGCTGCCAGTGCGCCCAGCTAAGGTCGAGTTCATGCCGTCTTTTCGAGTCACTGTGGCAATCGAACGAACCCTTCCCGGCGTGCCCCCACCGGCAGTGCTCGCGGCTGCACGGGAGGCGGTTACGGCAGCAAACTGCCATGTGGAAGACGCGTTCGTCGACGTCGAGGCGCTGAGTTGTGGCGGCTTACCGAGAGCAACCATCCGCTTTGTGGTGCCGACTTCCAATGATCATGCTGAAGACCGCCAGGCTTGGGCCGCCGCCGAAGCACTCGCAGCCGCAGTCACCGAGATCGCGATCCGGGGAGAGCTACGCGCCTTTCGCCGGGTCAAAGGCCGCTGGGTGGATATCGCCCCCAAGTGACGTCATCGGCCCCGGCTGGCGGTCTTTGTTCCTAGGCTACCCAAGTGCGGCATGTTGAACGCAGAACTCACCATCAGCCGCCGCACGTCACAGGCAGTACAAAGTCACCGTGGTGGGCGCCAGCTGCCTTTCGATGGCGGAGACGCTCGCGTCCCAGCAGCGCAGAAGGACCGTCCCCTTTATGAGCAGCGCAAGAGGAACCGTCCCCGTCAGATGGCGGCGTTAGCCGATCGCGGTACGCAACTCAGCAAGCTGAGCGCGAACCTGAGTGGGTGCGGTGCCGCCGCGTCCATTACGCGAAGCCACTGAACCCTCGATAGTCAGCACGTCCAAAACCTCAGCACTCAGCTTCGGGGAGATCTCGGCCAGTTGGGCGGGAGTGAGGTCAGCCAACTCGATGCCCGCGGACTCACAGAACTTCACGCAGGCACCAGCGATCTCGTGGGCTTGCGCGAAGGGCACCCGCTGTCGCACCAACCAATCGGCCACGTCGGTGGCCAAGGAGAATCCTTTGGGGGCCAAGGAGGCCATCCGCTCATGATGGAACTTCAACGTGGCGACCATGCCAGTGACTGCCGGGAGCAGCACTCGGAGTTGATCGAGCCCGTCGAAGACTGGCTCTTTGTCTTCTTGCAGATCACGGTTGTAAGCCAGCGGTAAGCCCTTACAGGTGGCGAGCAGCCCAGCCAGGTTGCCGATCAGGCGTCCAGCCTTGCCGCGAGCCAACTCGGCAACATCGGGGTTCTTCTTCTGCGGC
>DHWU01000055.1:2100-10529 GCA_002413345.1 Propionibacteriaceae bacterium UBA5174
TTCTTCTGCGGCATGATGCTCGACCCGGTCGACCAGGCATCGTCCAAAGTGGCGAAGCCGAACTCGGCGGTGCACCACAAAATCACGTCCTCACTCAATCGAGAGAGATCGACGCCGATCTGGGCAAGCACATAAGCCTGCTCAGCCACCAGGTCACGAGCGGCAGTGCCATCGATGCTGTTGGGTACCGAACCGGCGAAACCTAGCTCGTCCGCTACCAACTCTGGCGACAACCCCAACGAAGTGCCTGCCAGCGCACCCGAGCCATAGGGGCTCAGCGCCAACCGGGCGTCCAGATCGCTCAAGCGCTGCAGATCGCGCACCAATGGCCAGGCATGGGCCAGTAAATGATGGCTGAGTAAAACTGGTTGGGCTGACTGCAGATGGGTGCGCCCAGGCATGATCGCGCCCAGATTCGCCTCGGCCTGATCAGCCAAGGCTGAGATCAGATCCCTCAGGTCGGCGCTGAGCACCTGATTCGCGTCGCGCAGATAGGAACGGATCAAGGTAGCGATCTGATCGTTGCGGGAACGTCCCGCCCGAAGCCGTCCGCCAAGCTCGGGGCCCACCTCAGCGATCAGCAGCCGCTCCAGGGCACCATGAACATCTTCGTCAGTGGGATCAGGGCCAAGCTCGCCAGCGTTCAGCCTGGCCAACAGGGCATTCAACCCAGCCAACATGGACGCCAACTCGTCGTCGGTCAACAAGTCGGCGGCGTGCAGCGCTTTGGCGTGGGCCTTGGAAGCGGCCAGATCATGGCCAGCAAGTCGCCAATCAAACTGGGTCGACTGGCTCAGGGCAAACATCGCCTCAGCCGGGCCGCCAGCGAAACGTCCGCCCCACAGCCGTCCAGATTCGGTCGCCTCGGTCATGGCATCTCTTTCTTAATTAGCGTGCAGGTTAAGCAGGGAATCAGCTACCGCGGCTCCCCCGGACGGATCCCGAGAAATCACCACCACGGTGTCATCGCCGGCGATCGTACCCAGAATCGTGCGCCAGCCGACCTTATCGATGGCCGACGCGAAAAACTGGGCGGCGCCCGGCGGAGTGTGTAGCACCGCCAAGTTCGCTGAGGCCTCAGCTGACAGCAGCAACTCGCCGCACAACCTGGCTAGCCGAGCCTCGGCCGCTGGGCTGCCAGGGCCATGTTCACCGGCCACCAAGGCATAGGCGAACTGACCCGAAGTGGTGCGCACCCGCACCGCGCCAAGCTCCAACAGATCTTTGCTCAGCGTGCCTTGGGAGACCGCGATCCCAGAATCGATCAGTCGGGCGGCCAATTCGGTCTGCGAGCCGATCGTTTCGCGCTCGATCAACTCCGCGATTCGGGATTGGCGCGCACTCTTGGTTAGCGGCGCTTTCACGGTGGCAGTCATGTGACTTCGCCAGCCTCAGCGGCCTGGGTAAGCAGACCCGGCAGCACGGCCACAAACTCCGCTAGCTGGGCATCGGTGATGATCAGGGGCGGCGCGATCCGCAACACATTGGGCCGCGGCGCATTGATCACAAAACCGGCTTCCAGAGCGGCTTTGGCTACCTCAGCGGCGATCGGGGAGGCCAAGACCACACCCCGCAACAGCCCGCGTCCACGAACCGCGACGATCTGGGGGTGATTGAGCGCCAGCACTGCGGTGGCCAGATACTCCCCCGCCTCGGTAGCCCGCGCCAGCAGGCCGTCGCGTTCGATGATGCTCAACACCGCCAGCCCAGCGGCGGCCGCAACCGGGTTACCACCGAAGGTTGACCCGTGGGTGCCCGGCGTCAGCAGGGACGCCGCCGCCCCGGTGGCCACACAGGCCCCAATCGGGAAGCCATTGCCCAAGCCCTTGGCGAAAGTGACGATGTCTGCGCACACCCCGGACGCAGCACTGGCCAGCCAGTCGCCACAGCGACCGATTCCGGTTTGCACCTCGTCGAACCAAAGCAGTGCGCCAGCCTCGCTGGTGATCTGGCGGGCCGCCGCCAAGAATCCCTCGGGTGGCTCGACGACCCCACTCTCGCCTTGAATCGGTTCGATGATCACTGCCGCTACCGTTTCGTCCACGGCAGCAGCCAAGGCGTCCACGTCCCCATAAGGAACGAAGGTGACCTCGCCGGGCAGCGGTTCGAACGGCTCGCGATACTTGGGATTCGAAGTCAACGCCAGCGCCCCCATGGTGCGTCCATGGAAAGAACCCTCCATGGCGATCAGCCGGGTGCGTCCAGTGAGTCGACTGATTTTGAACCCGGCCTCATTCGCCTCGGTGCCCGAATTGGCGAAAAACACCCGCGCGGACACCTCTGACCGATCCGCGGTGACGAAGCCGACCAACTTCTCAGCTAAAGCGATCTGAGTGGGACTGGCGAACAGGCCCGAAACATGACCCAAAGTTGAAAGCTGAGCCGAGATTGCGCCAGTCACCTGCGGGTGAGCATGGCCCAGCGCATTCACCGCTAATCCGGCGAGCAGATCGAGGTACCGATTGCCATCGGCGTCCCACAAGTAGACGCCTTCGCCGCGCACGAACACCCGTGCTGGCACGCCGAAGTTGTCCATCAAGGCACCCGAGTAGCGGGTGAGTAGCTCACTTTGACCGCTATTCACTGGGGACAGGCTCATTTCAGATCAACTCCTGAAGCGCCGACTGGCCAAGCACCATGGTGCCGTTGCCCTCATCGGTGAAGATCTCCAACAACAGCGAGTGCGGAATCCGGCCATCGATCACGGTGGCTTTGGGCACCCCGGCCCGCACTGCTTCAACGCAGGCCTCCATCTTTGGGATCATGCCTGCACTCAATGAGGGCAGCATCGCGGCCAGATCATCGACCGCAATCTGGCGAATCACCTCAGTTGAATTGGGCCAATCCCGGTAGAGGCCCTCAACATCGGTAAGCATCACTAGGCGTTCAGCCCCCAACGCAGCAGCCAACGCCCCAGCGGCAGTGTCAGCGTTCACGTTGTGAACCAGGCCATCTTCATCGGGGGCCACGGTGGCCACCACCGGGATCCGGCCCGCCTCGATCAGATCAATAACGGCCTCAGGACGCACCTCGGAAACCTCACCGACCAAGCCCAAGTCGACTTCGTGGCCGTTGATCTCCACACCCTTGCGCTCAGCGGTGAACAGACCGGCGTCCTCACCTGAAAAGCCGACTGCAAGCGGGCCGTGAGAGTTGATCAGGCCAACCAGTTCGCGGTTCACCTGGCCCATCAGAACCATCCGGACCACGTCCATTGCCTCGGGGGTGGTGACCCGCAGCCCGCCGCGGAACTCACTTTCGATACCCAGCCGGGCCAGCATCGAAGAAATCTGCGGTCCGCCGCCGTGAACCACCACCGGCTTCACTCCGACGGTGCGCAAAAACACAATGTCGGTGGCGAAGGCGGCTTTGAGCGCATCGTCGACCATGGCGTTGCCGCCGTACTTGATCACGATGGTCTTGCCGACGTAGCGCTCCAGCCACGGCAGCGCCTCGATCAGAATGGCCGCTTTGTCGACCGCTTCACTCATGAGGAGTACTCCGCATTCTCTTTGACGTAGTCGTAAGTTAAATCGTTGGTCCAGATGGTCGCTGAAGCCGATCCCGCATGCAGATCGAGCACCACTTCAACGTCCCGGTTGGCGAGATCAACCTCGCTGCGGTCAGCGCCAAGCTGGCCATCGATGAAGACCTTCACACCGTTGAAGGACACATCAACATGTTCAGGGTCGTAGTTGGCTTCAACGCTGCCAGCCGAGGCGAGCACTCGACCCCAGTTCGGGTCGTTGCCGAAGATCGCACACTTGAACAAATTGCTGCGAGCGATCGCGCGAGCCAGTAACAGGGCTTCGGCCTCGGTCGTTGCACCCTCGACACGAACCTCGATGTCGTGGGCGGAGCCTTCAGCGTCAGCGAGTAGTTGCTTGGCCAGATTGCCGCAAACCTCGGTTAGCGCGTTGCCAAACTCGCTCAGCTCAGGACGAATCTCGGAGGCTCCCGAGGACAGCAGCAACACGGTGTCGTTCGTGGACATGCAGCCGTCAGAATCGGTGCGATCAAAGGTCAACTCGGTGGCGGTACGCAAGGCGACATCTAGCTCGGCTGGGCTGAGTTTGGCATCGGTGGTGATCACCACCAGCATCGTGGCCAACGCCGGTGCGAGCATGCCCGCACCTTTAGCCATACCGCCGATCGTCCAACCGTTCGGTGAGGTGTGGACGGCCTGTTTGGCGACGGTGTCAGTGGTCATGATCGCTTCGGCCGCGGCTTGACCCCCGTCGTCAGACAAAGCGTTGTTGGCATGCTGAATGCCGTTGCGCACCGCGTCCATCGGCAGCCGGACGCCGATCAGGCCGGTGGAACAGACCGCCACGTCATTGGCTTCGCAACCAACTTCGGCGGCAACCCACTCAGCTGTTTGCACCGTGTCGCCGTACCCGACCGAGCCAGTGCAGGCGTTCGCCCCACCAGAGTTCAGCACGACCGCAGTGAGGCGTCCATCAGTAACCGCTTGCTGGCTCCACTTCACCGGCGCCGCAATGAACTTGTTGGTAGTGAACACCGCGGCCGCACTGGCGTCGGGACCGGTGTTGACCACCAACGCCAGATCTGAGCGACCAGAGGCTTTGATGCCCGCTTTCACTCCGGCGGCGGTGAATCCTTTGGCGGCGGTGACGCTCACGGTGCTACTCCTGTCGAGGTGAGGCCCAGGGTTTCGGGTAGGCCCAGGGCGAGGTTCATGGATTGGATCGCACCACCGGCGGTGCCTTTGGTGAGGTTGTCGATGGCGGCCACCGCGATTAGGCGTCCGGCAGCTTCGTCGATGGTCACCTGCACCTGGACGGCGTTGGAGCCGGCCACCGACTTGGTTTGTGGCCAGATGCCTTCGGGTAACACCGTGACGAATGGCTCGCCGGCGTAGGCCTGGAGGTAGGCAGCCCGAGCTTGCTCGACTGTGGTTGGGGCAGCCAGCGGAGCGGTGACGGTGGCCAGAATGCCGCGCGACATAGGCACCAGCATTGGGGTGAAGGAGATCGTCGGGGCCTTCGCGCCGAGCTTGGTGAAGTTCTGAAGCATTTCGGGGACGTGGCGATGCACGCCCCCAACGCCATAGGCGCTCACCGAACCCATGAGTTCAGCACCGAGCAGATTGGCCTTCAGCGATTTGCCGGCCCCCGAGGCGCCGGACGCCGCGACAGCGACCACGTCGGCTCCGGTCACCAGGCCGCTAATGAGCGCTGGCAGTAGCGCCAAGGTGACGCTGGTTGGGTAGCAACCCGGCACCGCGATCCGCTTGGTGGTGGCCAGAACCTCACGCTGACCAGGCAATTCGGGCATGCCGTAGGGCCAGGTGCCAGCGTGTTCACTGCCGTAATACTTGACCCATTGATCTGGATCGATCAGCCGGTGGTCAGCGCCGGCGTCCACGACGAGGACGCCGGGGCCGAGTTGAGCAGCGATCGCAGCTGAAGTGCCGTGCGGCAGGGCGAGGAAGACCACATCGTGTCCGGCCAAGTTTTCGGCAGTGGTCTCAACCACCGTGCGATCGGCAAGTGGGGCCAGATGAGGGTGGTGGCTGATCAGCAAGGTGCCCGCGCTAGCACCGGCGGTGAGCGCACCGATTTCCACCTCGGGGTGGCCCAGCAAGAGCCGCAGGGCCTCTCCCCCGGCGTAGCCAGTGGCTCCGGCCACCGCAACTTTGATCGTCATGGGCATAACTATGCCGCAGTTGGAATGAACATTCCAAATAGGGGGTCGACTTCAGGCAAGCTGGAAGGTCTCCTCACCAATCTGCACTTCAAGGCGAAGCGTGCCGCCCAGGGCAGCGACATAGCGGCGCAGCGTATCTACTTGGGCTTTGTCGATCTCACCACGCTCAATGCGAGACACCCGATTCTGACTGACGTGCAACTCGCTGGCGAGCTCGACTTGAGTCAGATCTACTTGCTGGCGCAACTCGCGCAACCGCCAGGCTCGGGCCTCGGCGACCATCCGCTTCTTGTGGGCCTCTACCAGCTCGCGGCGCGGTGGGCGCCGATCGATAAGCCGATCAAGAGTCGTCATCACTCCCCCTTCTCAGTACTGCCCCGGAATCAGTGCCCCGGTTGCAGCACCAGCCGATGACCTAGCGCGGTGGCGAGCTTGGCAAGGGTCGCCACCGTCGGATTTCCAAGACCCCGTTCGATGCGACTGATTTCAGATTGCTGAATACCGGTTGCCGCCGAGAGCGCGGGTTGAGTGAGGTGCTGGCCGTGACGAAGCTCGGCAATCTGGGCGCCAAGCTCCGCCCTTGCGGCGCGTTCGGCATCAAAGACCGTTGCCGCAGCCTCATACACAGCTCGGGTATCTGCAGACCAATCAGCCTTCAGCCGATCGGCGAGCTCATTGAATTGCTTCGCCATGATTCACCGCCCCCTGCCCCAAGTATGTGCCATAACCCATATTTGGTCAACGGCTGGCTCGCCAGGCCAAGTGAAGCTTCCTGGCCTTCTTAATCTCTTGCTGCTGCCGCCGAGCCGAAGGATCCTTACCCTTGCCGTACCCGCTATAGAGCAGCACGATCCGGCGGCCATGAAAGGTGCAGAACACCCGCAGCAGCACTGTTTGGTCGACCGCTTGACTAGTGGCCGGCAACGATGATCCCGCCCTTTCAAAGATCGCGCGCAACGAACACCGCACCCGAAATTCATAGAGCCCATCCCCCAGCGGCTTGCCCCATTCGCCTGAGCAGATGTCGATCCCCTCGACCTCAAGCACGTGTTCGATGGCTGCCACCAGAACCGCCTGCTCATACTGCGGCAGATTTCGGACGAACCGCTCAAATGGGCCCGACTCGTAGACCTCTGCAGTCCAGGCACTCATGCGGACAGCGGCTTGATGTTCACCGACTGACCGAGGCGCTGAGCTCCCTGATCGGCCAGAGCTGATCGAGCCAACTGAAAGCGGTCAACAGATCAACCGGTGGGTTGTTGAATAGCTCGTCCAAAGCCTGGTCGGTGAGCGGGTATTCGCCACCGGTGCGCTGCGCCCACAACTCGGCCAGCCAGGTCGACATGTTTTGGATGCCACTCAGCTGGGTGAGTAACCCGGGCAGCGCCTCGGCAGCGAGGAACTGAGCCAACTCTGCGGCATTCGCAAAGGACGTCTGGCGGATGCCGTGTTCATCCGCGAAGCGACCAAGCTCAATCTCTGTCAGCAGCGCAGGCTCACCGACAAGCCCTGAGACCTCGAAGCCTTCCTCGGTTCCGCAGTAAACCAGCGACCAAAACTGGCCCGACAGCAAAGCTAGGGCTGACAAGGTGATCAGTTGCTCAGCACGCCGCGGACCGCTGTCAGCCAACTCCGCCGAAACCACACCCGCCGCTGCGAGCAAATCCCACGCATGGCGGCCCCACCGCCGATCCGCGCCATCAGCCCAGTAATCGAACAGCCGCTCGATGGCCTGATCCAGCTCTGATTCGGTGTCAGCAGTCATGGGAGTCATCCAACTAGCCGCCTCTGACAGATTGATGCGCCCCCACATCCAGCAACTCAGGTGCACGCCATGAGCCAGCCGGTCACGGGCCATCATCGTGGACGCCTCCGCGTTCGATGCCCCACGTCGAGGGCCCGCGCCGTCGCAACGAAGCCGTGCTGATCGAGCGCAATTTCGCGCAACAGCTCAAGCTTCGTCAGCACTGCCAGGTAAAGACCTAAGCACGGCCAACAACGAACGTAGCTCTTGGCACCTTTTGGAATGGCAGGCCTACCAATAACTCAGCCGCACAGCTGATACCAAGTTGGTATCATTGCGGCATGGCGATGACTTTGCGACTCACCCCTGACGACGAGCAGGCACTCAACCTGCTGGCCGAAACCGACGGCGTCAGCAAGCAGGAAGCGACAGTTCGAGCAATCCATGAGGCTGCTTCGCGGCGGTTGCGCCAAGACAATCTGCGCACCCTTTCCGCCGATGCTCGCCAGCGCTACGCCGACCTACTCAACCGCCTCGGCCAGTGATTGAGCACCTCACCCTCGAAGACGTACTCATCCTGATCGAAGACCTCAACGTGGGCCCGATCCGCGACCTGGGCCTGCTCGACTCAGCCGTACATCGACCCGCAGTGAACGTCTTTGGACGCGAGGCCTACCCTGACCTCGACCAGAAGGCTGCAGCACTACTGGAGTCGCTGGTACGCAACCATGCACTAGTCGACGGCAACAAACGGCTCGGGTGGCTGGCAACTGTCGTGTTCTACGGGCTGAACCAGATCACCCTCGATGCTCCCGACGGCGACGCCTACGCCTTGGTGATTGGCATCGCCAGCAGCACCACGTCTTTTCAGGAAGCGGCCGAACTCCTGACCACTTGGCACCTGCCGCACTCCGCCATCGCGATTACCACCTGATACACGAGTTGGGAATCAACACCAGTTCTCCCCGATAGACTTCTGCCCCTCGACGTGCTGGGCGTCGAGGTGCTGGGAATC
>DHWU01000021.1 GCA_002413345.1 Propionibacteriaceae bacterium UBA5174
GGGGGGGGGGGGGGGGGGGACAGGGTGAGTCATCAATTCCGTGCCCTAACGAGGCACCGGAGACTGCCCCTGATGCATGCCCCAGGAATGCCTCTCTAGGGCGCTCCCGCGGGCCCAACTGGCGCACTTGGCCAGCCCCAGCCCAGTCGAGGCTGGTACCCGCAGCACAAACAACAGTCGCCCCAGGCGTTACCGTCGAGGCGACTGCTGGTGGGACTAGGTCTTACTTGGCCAGTGCGTAACGGGGTCGATGGCCGCTCTGGTGAGCTTCCAGCATCGCCCGCAGTCGTTCGGTCTGTTCGTCGACCACCGCAGTGTCCAGCGGAACTGCGATCCGACGGCACTCATCGGCCAGCGAGCCCAGTAGATCGATATCGGCTTGAGTGCGATCAACCTGAGCCGAGATCGAATCAACCATGCCTTCGAAGGTGGCCGAGGAACGATCGGCCCGAGACAACCACTCGCGAATCATCGTCTGGGGCAGGTCGAGCAACTCACGCAAAGTCGAGATCCGCTCGGCAGCGGCAGCCGCCAGTGCGGCATTTCGCTTGGTCTCTTCGGTGGTCTGAGCCAGTCCTTCGTCCAAAGCCTGACCGAGCTGACCGATGGCCGGACGAGCTTCCTCAGAACCGGGCACGTTGTCGATGATCTCCACCACGAACTGCCCGACGGTCCAGTTATGCAGAACTGCCAGCGCGATCCGGAACCGAGTATGGGCACAGCTACGACGCAACTCTGCGAGCTGGATCAACAGGTCAGAGACGATTCCGGCCACTTCTGGAGCCATCTGGGCCCAGACCCGGAGGTAGACCATCGCCGAGCTGAAGAAGCCCTCAGCATCGTTCTCGTTGATCTGGTCGGCCACGTGGGCGTTAGCCTCCATGGTCTCACTGAAGTGCGGGGCCGCAGCGAGCAGCGCATCTGCCACTCGCTGCAAATCATCCAGGCTTCGCACCCATTCCTGCAGCGCCTCGTCCACACGGACGGCAACGCCGAGCATGTCAGCAAGCTCACCGGTGGCCAGCGGACGCTTAGCAATCCCACTGGCCTGCTCTAGCCGCGCCTCAACTTCGGCGGGCAAGGCCTTCCAGATGAACTCTTCATAGGAGGGAATACCTGCACCGACCAGCAACTCGCCCAGCTTTTCCGCACCAACAACAGCGGCCTCGTGGGGGTTCCAGCCTTTGTCGCGCAGTTCAAGCTCCATCGGGCGAACCGCACCGTAGAGCGACAGCGCGGCATCGCGAAGGGCTCCCACGAACGGACGAGCGCGAACCGAAAGGTAGTCGTCCCCGAGAGGGGTGATGGTGGCAAAGACGCTATAGGTGCTGCCGTCGGCCGCGAGGTTCTCCACGTAGGCACAGAACGGTTCGCCAGCTTGGAGGGTGTCCCACATCAACAGGAAGGCACCACCGGGCATAACCGGGTGCCGAATGATGTTGTGCGGAGCGCCGACCAACTCGTCACGCGAGAAGCGGGAGAGGCGCACGAACACCGAGTTCGCCTGATCGATAATGCCACGAGCGTCAGTCGTCGAAAAGAAGAGCTCGTCGACACCGACCTCATGTCGGGCGCCCGTTGGCACCCCATTTGCTTGCGTTCCCACGGCGGCATTCTTGCACTGAACTGGGCCCGAGGTGCGCAGTTACGGCAGTTAACGATTCATTTGTGTGTAGTTCTAGTTGAGACCATGGTTCAGGCATCACGCTCACGGCGCTTCCCCTTGTCACCCTTAAGAGGGACCCCAATCCGGCCGTCTGAGATTATCCTGATAATCCTCCAAACGACATTCAGGAAAGAGCAATTCTGGGGAAATCGTTGACTTGAATCAACGTGCGATGCCCCCAGGCCCGACCACCCTGACCGACCCAAGCCAGCAGACCAAGTGACCGGGTGAAGGCGCGATTCGAAGCCCCAGTACCGAGCCGCTACGACATCTACACCAAGGCTGGCCGAGATCAACGGAATCCAAGATCCGCGGCGGCGGTCGGGGGCCGTCGATGCGGACTGAGTTCAGGGACCCTGGACTTCTCCGCCCGGTCCGGCGCCTCGCCCGAGCAACGAGGCACCCGCGGACGGAGTCGCCACGGACACTTCCGGCGCGCGGTAGCCAGCGGCAGCGAAGGCCGCGGTCACCGCTGTGCTGACGCTGGCCACATCACCGCACGACACCAACGCGATCGCTGATCCGCCGAAACCACCGCCGGTCATTCGGGCGCCCAAAGCGCCAGCATTACGCGCCGCCTTGACCGCCAAATCGAGTTCGGCTGTGGAGATCTCAAAGTCATCGCGCATCGAAACGTGGGACGCGTCCAGCAACTCGCCGATCACCCCAGCGCCTTCGGTGCGCAGTAGCCGCACCGCAGCCAAGACCCGCTGGTTCTCGGTGACGACATGGCGGACGCGGCGGAACACCACCTCATCCAACTGACTGGCGGCACGGTCCAGATCATCGGGTTCTAAATCGCGTAACGAGCCCACTCCCAATGCCGCCACCCCCTGCTCACATTCGGCTCGGCGCTGCCGGTAACCTCCAGTGGCATGGTCATGCCGAACCCGAGTATCGATCACCAATACCGCCAACTCCGCGTCCGCCAGCCCCAGGGGCACAGGTTCAAGTTCCAGGCTTCGGCAATCAAGGAAGATCGCTGCGTCAGGTTGACCGAAAAGCGAGGCGACTTGGTCCATCACCCCAGTTGGCGCCCCGACCACCACATTTTCGGCACGCTGTCCGGCTCGAGCTAACTCCATCCGATCCAGGCGCAACCCCCAAAGGCTGCTCAAGGCGAGCGCGGCCGCACTCTCCAGCGCCGCCGAGGACGACAGCCCAGCCCCTATCGGCAGGTCGGAATCGATTCCCAGATCAAACCCCGACACCGTCTTCAGGTCCACGCCCAGCTCCCCCAGGGCCCACACCACCCCTAGTGGGTAGCCCGGCCACCCGTGGACGCCGAGCAGTGAATCCAAATCGGTAGTGAATACCTGGCCAGCAAGCGCGGTAACCAATCTGATTTTGCGATCAGCACGCGCAGCGAAGGCCACTCGCACCTCACGATCGATTGCGAATGGCAACACGAAACCGAGGTTGTAGTCGGTGTGCTCACCAATCAGATTCACTCTGCCTGGGCCACGAGACAGGCCCTCCGGATCGGAGTGAAAGGCTTCGCCGAATACCTCAGCGGCAGCAGTGCCCATGGAACAGACCCTAGGCCAGCGACCATCGAAGGTTTGCGCCACGACTCGCCCGACCTGGCGAGCTGCTTGGGTGGGTCGCCGAAATCTCCAGGACCCACCCGTCAGCCAAGAACTGACTCAGGAAACGGGCACCTGATCTTCAAACTCTGCAAGATCGAGAATGCTCGTATCCGAGATGTCGTCGTTCGCCGAGTCAGCGCTTGCAGCCGCGATAGCCGCGGCCGATTCAGCCTCAGCCTGTTTGACCGATGCGGGCACAATCCCTGACGGCTCATCGTCGTCCTCGCCCATAACATCCAACAGCGGCCCCGCACCGAGCGCGGCAATCATCTGGCGAACATTGGTCAACTGTGCCGTAACCGCCTCGCGGCGGGCGGTAGCCGCCAGCAGTTCCCGCTCAGATTCTTTACGGACCCGTTCAGCAGCCAATCGCGAATCGTCCAACTTCTGCGCAGCATCTTCGCGAGCCGCCCGCAGCATTGCTTGGGCATCCTGCTTCGCTTCGGCCAGCATCCGATCAGACTCGGCCCGCATCGCGCTATGCCGCTGCTCAGCTGCGGTCAACGCTTGCTCGTAGGCCGACATCTGGTTACCGAAATCGGTGGCCGCTTCGTCCCGGCGGACGGCGAGAGTCTTCTCGAAGTCAGCTGCCGCGGCAGCCGCCCGCGCCCGCTGCCGTTCAAAGATGGCTTCAGCCTCCTCGCGGCGTGTGGTCGCCTCTCGGCTAGCTGTGTCGAGGATTTCGTCGGCCTTCTGATTGGCATCCTCGATCACTCGAGCACCTTCAGCCACAGCCTTGTCGGAGGTCTCGGCAGCTTGTAGGTCCGACGCCTTGCGAGTCTTCTCAGCGTAAGCGTCTGCGTCGGCCTCAGTGTTGACAGCCTGGGTCTTAGCCTTAGTCAGTATCTCATCGGCTTCTTCTTCGGCCAGCTTCAAGATCTTGGCCGCCCGTTCAGTGATCGCCGAGGCGCTCGGCGCCTCCAACTTCGTCAACTCCTCTTGAAGCTGGCGGATCTGCACCTGGTCAATCCGACTCTGGTCACTCAGCGCACTGAGCTGACGGCGAAGCCCGTCGTTGTCAGCCAACGCCTCAGTCGCGGTGGCCTTGTTTTCCTCAACCTTCGTCCACAACTGCTGAAGCGCGCGTTCGACCTCTGTGGGTTCAAACCCCCGCATTACCGTGCGGAACTCATAACTGGGCTGGCTCACTTCGCGCTTCCTCTCGGTCCTACTTCGGATCATTCTGTGTCGCACCAGGAACCGACAGCGCTTCAATCACGCCGGACAGTTGTCCCAGTTGATCTGTGATGTCGTCTCGACGCTTGGCCAACGTCTCGACCTCTTCCCGCGCCCGGTCGGCAATCGCTTGCGCCCTGACGCGAATTTCCTGAGCCTCAGCCCGGGCGTTCTTCAACAGCTCGGTGGCCTCAGCCCTGGTGGTCTTGGCCTTCTCGTGCGCGTCGCGCTGTAACGCATCGACTGCCGTCGCGGTCCGTTCCCGAACCAACCGAGCACCCGATTCCGCTTCAGCCAGGCGGAGCTTGGCACTTTCCAATTCCGCTGCGGCAGCTCGCTCGGCAGCCTCGCGCATTTGTCGAGACTCCTCCCGAGCCGCGCGAAGAGTCTCCTCAGCCTCACCCACGGAACGCTCAGCCGCGGCCTTGGCATCAGCGGCAGCGCTAGCGGCAGCAACCTCGGCACTGATCACGATCGACTTGGCCCGATCCTCAGCGTCAGCAACCATCGCCTTGATGCTGGCCTTCGCCTCAGTGCGCTCCCGAGCCAACTCAGTGTTGTGCTTTGTGCGAGCATCAAAAAGCTCGGACTCCGTACTGGCCCGAAGGTCAGCCATCGACTGTTCCGTCCAAGCCAGATGCGCCGCAGCAGCGACGTACTGTTCCTCCGCCCGGGCGCGCGCCTCAGCAGTCAGGGCGTCCCGCTCTCGGCGCGCTTCTGCGGTAGCCGCCGCCAGTTCCGCGCGGGAATCTTGCTTCTCTTTGGTCAATTCCGCTTTCGCGGACGCCTGCTCTTGCCCCACGGCTTCCCGACTCTGCCGCACAAATGTCTCCGTGGCGGCCCGCAGCTCGGTTACCTCTGCATCGGCGCGTTTCTTGATCTTGTCCGCCTCGTTGACCACCTGTTGGTGGTAGGCGGCCAGTTCCGCGCGGTGAGATTCGGCTACGACAGCCTGTTGCTCCTGAACGGTCTTTGCCGAATCGAGGGCGGCTTGCCGAATCACCTCAGCTTGGCCTTCCGCGGCCACCAGAATCGCCTCGCCTGCTCGTCGGGCCTTTTCAGTCACCTCATTGGCGGTCTGCTCAGCTCGGCTAGTCAACATCGCCGCCTGGTCGGTCGCGTCATTGAGGATCGCGGTCGCATCGGCTCGGGCTCGTTCCAGGACGGTACGGGCCTGCATCGTCGACGCTTCAGAAACTTCTTTGGCTTCTCGCGCCTGCTGCGCATACTTCTCGGCCAACTCTTGCTGCTGTGCGCTTCGCTGCTGGGCCGATTCGGCCTGCTTCCGGGCGTCGGAGACCAATCGATCGGCCAACGATTGTGCCTGCGCGATCAGGCTGGACGCGCGCTCACTCGCCGTCTGCGCAGCCTCGGGAACCATCGGCCCCCACCTCCAACCACAAGTTTCTGCCGTGCGCCGCCCCCAGCGCACGGGTTAATCATGACCCCTAACCAGCGCCAAGAGAAACCGGGTCCTGAAGCGTGGATCTGGACCACCTACCGCGACCCCAAAGCGCGAGTCTCACAGCGGGCAGTTTGGCTGGAACCCATACCCAACAAGTCGTCCAGATACTGGCCAGCATTGAAAAGCACTATGGTGCTGGCCAGGGATTCGGTGACGAATCACCGAATTGAGCAGGGGGGTTCCTACTTGATCGGGGGTCGCAGGTGCAGACAGTTTCGCGGCGATATCGACAGGGACTTGGCGGTTGGTGGTGGGGCGCATTCGTTAGTGTCCCGTTGATTTTGGCCGCGATCGGCACCAATACCAGCACCGCCGCACCCGACACCGCCAGTTCCACCCGCCAACCCATTCTTGGCCTGTCCACACCAGCCGATGCAGTCTGGATATCGCTACAACGATCTGGTCAGACCGTCAGCATTACCGGGTCATTTCCGGACGAAACCAGCAGGCAAGCCGCAATGGCTGCCGTCCAAATCGGGCTGGGACCCGAGATCACGATTAACGACCTCAGCACCGTTACGCCTGGCTCAACCGGGATTTCCCCCCAGACCGCGCAAGCATTGGGCACGGCATTGGCAGTGGCTCCAGATCTGCGGATTAGCTTCGACGGCCTCACCGCAACTTATGCCGGAACCGCACCGACAAAACAGGCCGAACAGGCCGTTCTGGCGGCCGGGTCGACCGCTTACCCCGGCGCTTCAGTGCTGAACCACCTGAACGTAACCGCGATCACCGATTGCCGCACCCTCCCCGATCGACTGGCCTCGACCGTTGGTTCCGGGCAGATTAGGTTTAGCTACGGGTCGAGCGATTTGTCGAAGGCTGGCGAGCAAGCGATCGGAACTGCCGCCACCATCTTGCGAGCCTGCCCGGAGATCCGGGTGACCGTATTTGGCTACGCCGATAAGTCTGGTTCCACCGAATCAAATCTCGCCATTTCCAAAGACCGGGCGGAGGTGGTCGCGTCCAGGCTCCGCAAGCAAGGTGTGACCAACCCGATCCGCTGGCAGGGACGCGGCAGCAACAACCCGATCGCACCCAATTCCAGCAACCCGGGCCGGATAGCTAACCGCCGCGCGACGATCGTGGCAGAGAAGTGAGGCACCAATGAACTTCCTGATCAGTTTCCTCTGCTATCTCGCCGCATTCGGTGCGGGCGCTGGCCTCACTTGGTTGATAGTCAGAGTCGCAGTCAATGCTCAAGACCCAGACCAGGCTTTGGCCCACATCAGATCAGCCAACTCCACGAAGGCAGTCGAATGAATATCAGTTGGTGGCTGGTGGCAGTGGCGTTCATCCTGGGCATGGGCTTCACCTACCTGCGGATCGTGCGCAAGGTGAATGCACTCAGTTCAGAATCCGATTCTGGACTCACCCAGATCAACACCGCCGCCAATTCCGAGCCAGCCAGCGATTCCGAGTCCAGTGATCCTGAGTCAAGTGATCCTGAGTCCAGTGGTTCCGAATCCAATGATCCCCAGTCCAGTGATCTGGTCCGCCTCGGGACGGCAGCTGCACCGTCGGATTTGCCGCCCCTCCTGGCTGACTCCGACGAGTGCCCCTGGTGGGACGTCGCGTTCGTCGCCCACCGTCCGAATCCTGAGGAGATCGCTGCCATCACCGAAGCGGTGACTCACAGCACCCCAGATCCGTGCCCCGGACCAGTCCAGGGCAACGCCACATCGATGCTGTATTACACCGAAGACAGCCCCTGGTCCGCGCGCACCAATGCCGAACAACAGTTTGCCAGTGAGGAAGAGGCCCAGGCCGCTGGGTACACCCGCTGGGATGCCAAGAGCCCCCAGCCAAACAACTAGCCGGAACCAAAAACGACCCGAATCCCCGGGCCGTTTCTCACCTTGGAGCGGATGACGGGAATCGAACCCGCACTGTCAGCTTGGGAAGCTGATGTTCTACCATTGAACTACATCCGCCAGCACCGTCTGACGGCGAAGCGAACGGTAGTCTAGCCGGTGCTTGAGCACCGCCGCATCCGGTCACTCTGACGCCACGCGCGAACAATGTGGACTAAAACCAGCACTGTGGTCGTTAGGTCTGCCAAACTGCTGACTTGACAGGAACACTGTGATGAACCTGCACCGACGGAGGAGGGCGAATGACCAGAGAAGACCGGGCCATCACCATCCTTGACCTAATGCATCAGGCTTGGGCGATTCTTGGCACCGGCGATGAAGCCGAGCAGCTGATCTGCCGGGTCCTTGGCAAGGCCGCCAGCGCCGACGGTGCGGCATTAGTTGGGCTCGACGCCACCGGTGCACCAATGGCTCATGCAGCTTGGCCCAATGACCGGCTGTCAGCGGCTTTGGCCGATGTGGCCGGACGCGGCCGCTCCCACTCCACCAGTATCCTGCGTGGCGGCCAACACCCCGTCCTGGGTGAAGTGGTGCTGATCGGGGCCGAATTCGACGACCAACCGGCCAGCCGTCCCCGGTCCCGAATCCTGGTGCTGTCCAAGAAGGGCGGATTTTCCGCCGACGGCAAATCCCTGCTGGCCGACGCTGCGGCACCCTTGAACTTCTTGATGCCCCAAGCCGCCGATGCCTGCCAGCTCTCCCGCCAGGCGAACACTGCGGCCGAAGCCGCGGCCGCTTTGAATCTCACCCCTCGCGAAGTCGAGGTTCTGCAACTGCTCGCCGACGGGCTGTTGGCTCGCACTATCGCCACTCGACTCGGCCTGTCGCCCCGCACCGTTCATAAGCACTTGAGCAATGTGTACACCAAGCTGGGCGTCCACGACCGGCTGGTGGCCGTCGGGATTGCTCGCGAGCACGGGCTAATCACGGCCTGATCAAGCTTCGCTAGGCGCAAACCCAGCGAGTCATTTCTTCTCGGCCAGTTTCGGCGACAACCAGATTGGCAGCAGCCAGATACTCAAAGCCGACACCAGCCAGATCACCAAGCTGGCCAGGATCCAAGCAACTGGGCCCGCCAAAGTGATTCCGCCCGGAGTGAGACTAGCGATCAGCAGCGCAAGAGCGGTCGAGATCAGCCCAACTCCCCCGAGCAGGGGCGAAGCTGACTTCTTCCACATCCTCGTCAGTAGCCAATCGAAGAATCCCTGCGCCAACATGTACACCGCGACGGTCACAACAAAGCCCGCCAGGCCGACGCGAAAACCACGGTCGCTGAGAATCCAGGACGCCAGCAGCAAGCCGAGCGCCGAAGACCCACAGAAGATGCCCGCCAAGATGAGTGCCCTCTTCATATCCGAACCCTACTGGCGATCAGGCTCCGCCGCCGGAGACTCAGGGACTATCCCCACTGCTCCCCCAACTGCCCAAAAAGCGCTGTCTCAGCGCAGCTGATTGGCCTAGGTTCATAGGCATGAGCATTCCCGAACCCACCGATGTGGGCCCCGCCGTTGGTGGTGACCGATCAGTCGCCGAAAGTGACCGCCAACAGGTGGTCGCCCTGCTAAGCGCTGCCCGGCACGAAGGGCGACTGACTGCACCCGAAGCCGAGCGGCGTACTTTGGCCGCTGGCCATGCTCAGGTCTTCGACGACCTGGTGGTACTGACTCGCGACCTAGTGGCAACCGACACCTCCCGCGTCAGCTACAGCTCCCCAGCCACTGAGGACACCGACCGTGTGGTGTGCATCTTCAGCGGAGTAA
>DHWU01000058.1:0-13133 GCA_002413345.1 Propionibacteriaceae bacterium UBA5174
GCCAGTGCCGATAGCGGCTATCAGTGGGATGGGTCGCAGTGGGTAGCTGCGGATCCAGTTAGTGCTGACGGTGATGCAGTCGAACCGGCGGTCGAAGCCGTGTCGAACGAAGCTGTGTCGAATGAAGCTGGGTCCAACGAAGCTGGGTTGGAGGCAAACGCCGTCCAATTGGAGGAACCTGTCCAGGCCCTAGCTTCTCCAGTTGACGCTCCTGAATCACTGGAGCCGCCGCTGGCTGAGTCAACTCCTCAGGTGACCGCTGGCGGTTACCGATGGGACGGTTCGCAGTGGGTCGCGGCTGAAGGATCTGCAGCAGTGACATCGCCGGCCCCCGCGTCAGATTCAGACAGTTTCTGGGCGCCGCCAGCCAAATAGCATTTGGGGCACGGCTGGCGCTTAGCGGAAGTCGCGCTCCAAATACTGGCAGGCCGGATCCGCCGCAGCGACTCTGAATGCCTCGCGCTCGCGCAGTTCGACGCGCCTGATCTTGCCCGAAATCGTCTTTGGTAGTTCGGTCACGAATTCCATGATCTTCACTCGTTGGTAGGCCGAAAGCCGGTTACGGGCGTGATCAAAGATCTCTTTTGCGGCTTCTTGCTGGCGCTGGGTGGCCTCGTCAACCAGGCAGACGAAAGCTTTGGGTACCGCTGCGCGCAGCGGGTCTGGGCTGGGTACGATCGCAACCTCGACGACATATGGGTGTTCCAACAGGATCGACTCCAGTTCAAAAGGAGAGATCTTGTAGTCGGAGGCTTTGAACACATCGTCGGCCCGTCCGACATAGGTTAGGTAGCCGTCGGTATCGACCGAGGCAATATCGCCGGTGTGGTAGTAGCCGTTTCGGCAGGTATCAGCGGTCATCGCCGGATCTTGGTGATAGCCGTCCATTAGACCCAGAATCGGTTCGCTCAGGTCCAAACAGATCTCGCCCTCGTCGCTGCACGGTTCTCCGGTCACCGGGTCTAGCAGGACCACCGGATAACCGGGCATTGGGCGTCCCATTGAGCCATCTTTAACGATCTGGCCAGGGGAGTTGCCCACTGAACAGGTCATTTCTGTCTGGCCAAAACCGTCTCGAATGGTGCCGCCCCAGGCGGCGCGGACCCGAGTAATCACTTCAGGGTTCAACGGTTCGCCAGCACCGAGAAGCTCGCGTGGTGGGTGTGAGAGCTGACTCAGGTCAGCTTGGATCAGCATTCGCCAGACTGTTGGCGGAGCACAGAAGGTCGTTACCTGATGGGCATCCATCACCTTCATCAAGGTGGTTGCATCGAAGCGGTCGTAGTTGAACACAAAGACGGTGGCTTGGGCCAAGAATGGTGCGAAGAAGTTGCTCCAGGCGTGTTTGCCCCAACCTGGCGAGGAGATGTTTAGGTGCACGTCGCCGGGCTGCACCCCCAGCCACCACATCGTCGAGAGGTGTCCCACCGGATAGGAGACCTGAGTGTGGCGGACCAGCTTTGGCCGTGAAGTGGTCCCCGAGGTGAAGTACAACAGGCTGAGGTCGCCAGCCGGCGTCGGGCCATCGGGAACAAACTTATCGTCGGCGCTTGCTGAGTCGGACATCGGAATCCAGCCGGGTGGGGTATCTGCGCCGACACCAATTCGCACTATCTCGGAGGGCAGTGTTTCGAGGCGAGCCTTGAGTGAAGTGGGGGCTACGACCAGCGAAGCTCCGCTGTGTTCGACTCGGTAGACCAAATCAGCGGCCGACAGCAGGGTGGAAGTGGGAATAGCCACCGCGCCGATCTTGTAGATGGCCAGCATGATTTCCCAAATCTCGATCGTGTTGTTGAGCATCACGATCACTTTGGAGCCGCGCCTCAGTCCCAAGGTGCGCAGCCAATTGGCGACCTGGTCGGAGCGTCGCGACAACTCCGCGTAGCTGTAGGAGTTGGCCTCTAGATTGGCCGAGATAATCGTCACGGCGGCCCGGTCTGGGTGCTCAGCGGCAACCACATCGAACCACTCAAGGGCGAAGTTGAACTCAGTCAGGCTCGGCCACTGAAAACCGGAAACGGCCGTGTCGTAGTCAAGTCGGTGCTCAAGCAAGAAGTCACGGGCCTCGCGGACGGACTTAGTCGCTTCAGTTTCGGGTCGGCCAGCCATGGCTACACCTTTCGCGTGCTGCGGTTCTTCGTGCCTAGATTACAGACTACGGCTACGGAACCGTAAGTTATCTCAGGTCGACGCCTCTCGGAAAGGCCAAGGCAGGGGAAGTCTGGGGATACAAAGGTGCCCTCGAGGTAAACCTCGAGGGCACCGAGAACTGCAGTTTGTCGGCTCAGATCAAGCCGAGTTCCTTGACCGCGTCGCGCTCTTCGACGAGCTCGGCGACGGAGGCATCGATCTTGGCTTGGGAGAACTCGTTGAGTTCCAAGCCCTGCACGATTTCCCACTTGCCGCCCGAGAAGGTGACTGGGAAGGAAGAGATAAGCCCTTCCGGAACGCCGTAGGAACCGTCGGATGCCACAGCAGCCGAGGTCCATTGGCCTTCGGGGGTGCCCAGCGCCCAGTCGTGCATGTGCTCGACGGTGGCATTGGCAGCCGAAGCCGCCGAAGACGAACCGCGAGCCTCGATGATGGCCGCACCGCGCTTAGCAACGGTCGGAATGAAGTAGTCGGAGACCCAAGCCTGATCGTTGATTACTTCGGCGGCATTCTTGCCATCGATCTGAGCATGGAACAGATCGGGGTACTGGGTGGCCGAATGGTTACCCCAGATGGTCATATGGGAAACCGAGGTGACCGCTACGCCAGCCTTCTGAGCGATCTGGGTGGTAGCGCGGTTGTGGTCGAGCCGGGTGAGCGCATTGAACCGCTCGGCTGGGATGTCGGGGGCGTTGCTCATCGCAATCAGGGCGTTGGTGTTAGCCGGGTTTCCGGTAACCAGCACCTTGATGTCGTCGGCAGCCACGGCATTCAGAGCCTTGCCCTGGGCGGTGAAGATTGCGCCATTGGCGCTGAGTAGGTCGCCACGCTCCATGCCAGCGGTCCGCGGACGGGCGCCAACCAGCATGGCCAAGTTCACGCCATCGAACACCTTGTTGGCGTCGTCACCGATCTCAACCTTGCTGAGTAGCGGGAAGGCGCAGTCGTCCAACTCCATGACGACGCCTTGGAGCGCCTTCAGCGCTGGAGTGATCTCCAGCAGCCGCAGTTCCACTGGCTGGTCGGGGCCAAGCAGCGCGCCACTGGCAATTCGGAAAAGCAGGCTGTAGCAGATCTGCCCGGCTGCGCCGGTGACCGCTACCTTCACAGGGGTCTTGCTCACGTCTGTTCTCTCCTCAACGAGTTCGGATGCATCCAAATCCGACGCTAGCAGTTCGACTTCACCAGGAGTAACGGGTGAAGACATTGCTCCTGGAGTCGCCACGCAGCAGCAACCGCTTGATGACGCTGCGGTGACAAGGCGTGTCCACGCTGGGCGAGTCCCTCCTATGGGGGACCGATACGTGATATTACGTATCCCAAATCCCGGTCCCGGACCGCATTTCGTAAAGGGTAGACATGTTGAACATCCCCTGGCGGGCTTCGGCTCGCACTATCGCCCTGGCCGCTTCGGTGGCCCTCATTTTCGG
The DNA here is from genome assembly GCA_002413345.1 of Propionibacteriaceae bacterium UBA5174. Lineage (GTDB taxonomy): Bacteria > Actinomycetota > Actinomycetes > Propionibacteriales > Propionibacteriaceae > Propionicimonas. The sequence continues at coordinate 3,582 of DHWU01000058.1, forward strand.
ATTCACTGCAAGCCCAGCCCATGCCGCCGCCGATTCCGCTCCCACCGCCGACTTCAGCCTATTGGCCGCCTGGGCTGACACCAGTTCAACCACAGAGACCGATTACGCATTGGTCTCCGATGCTGCTGGTCTGCATCGCTTTGACGGGCAGGCGTGGACCACGGTGGATCTACCAACCGCGGTGGCTTGTATTGACCCTGGGTGCACCAATGTCAGTGCCGGAAGAGTGTCTAGTGCAGGAGTGGTGTCGCTGATCAGCGGCAAGACGGTGGCGCTTTACAGTCTGAAGGACAATGCTGCGGTGGTTAGCGGTGGGGTTCAGTCCTCGCTGACTTTGCCCGCCGACGCCGAACAGATTTCGGCCAACGCCACAGTAGTCGCCTACAAATCCGCGGCAGTTTGGTACAGCTGGTCCTTCGGTTCGGCGGCCCCCACAGCCCTCGCCGATGACAAACTGACTCAAGACTTGGTCATCGCCGGAGCAGACCTCTGCGACGACAACGACACGAGCTTCCCGGTGGCGGGTCTGGTAGAAGCTGGGCCCTACGTCGAGGACGGTCTTCTGAGTGTTGGGTATTGGTTCGGGTGGGGCTGGGTAACTGACGGCGAGTTCGTGGCTGGCGACGTCCTGCAGACCGCTCGAGCGACCGGACGATACGTGGTGGCGTCGGTGTCCCACGTTGGTGAAAACGGCGTCGTCGAAGGCGCCAGTGTGAACGTCCGCACACTCGAAACTGAAGACAGGTGGGTTAGCAGCAAGGTTCCTGGCAATGGTGCTTTGCTGAGTGTGACGCCAAACGGTGTCCTCACTGAGGCGAACGGGACCTACTCCTGGCTGCCGATCATCCAGCCCACCGAAGATGACCCAGACCTCGGCCTTGGCACGACTACGACAGTGGCTCTTGGCGGTTACAGCAAGCTGGAGTTTGTAGCCAATCTGGGCTCGGGTACCCCGATTGCCAAGTTCACCGATGCGCAAGGTGTGGTGGGACTGGCCCGGCTCACCTACAACGGGACCACCGCCAGCCTGACTGAGATCACCCACCTCAAGGTGGTCGGCAGTGAGGTAAGCATCACTGGCAACCCAGTAGTCGGGCAGGCCCTCAGCGCCGTCAGCGGTGATTGGGCGCCCGCTGGGGCCACGTTGGCTTATCAATGGTCGGCGAATGGAGTCGCCTTGGCCGGTGCAACCTCGGCGACTTATGTCGTGGGTGAGGCCGACCTCGGTAAGGCCATCACAGTGCAGGTGACTGGCACCAAGACTGGCTACGAGACCGCGGCAACTACCTCTGAGGCGACCGTCGCGGTGACAGCTGCGGTGCCCGAAATTGTCGCTGGCACGGTGTCGATCACTGGCACAGCGGCTGTGGGCCAAAAGTTGTCGGCGAGCTTGGCTGATTGGCCCACCGATGCCACCTTCACCTACCAATGGCTGCGCGGCACCACGGTGGTTGGCAGCAATGCCAGCTACACCGTGACTGCTGGCGATGCTGGCAACCAGTTGAGTGTTCGGGTCACTGGCACTGTCAGTGGGGCAGCGGATCTGGTTGCCACCTCCGCAGCAGTGAGCGTTCCAGCGGCCACTGGCAAGCAGTTCGCTGCTGCGCCGCGTCCGGTGATTCTCGGTTCGGCTCGACTGAATCACACGCTGTTGGTCTACCCGGGGTGGTGGCGTCCGGCGCCGGTAAAGCTGAGCGTCCAGTGGTATCGCGATGGAGTCGCTATCCGCGGCGCCACCAAGGCCTACTACCGGCTCGGACGAGCTGATCGCGGCGCCCGGATCACCGTGGCAGTCACCGGCACCAAGTCCGGGTATGTGACCACCACCAAGGTCTCCTCGGCTACCGGGACGGTGCGGTAGCCGGTTCAACCAAAGTTGGGGCCCTCGGATCGATCAGATCCGGGGGCCCTGGCACTGCCACCACTAGAGGTCTTAGCCCCACGGCAAGGTGTCGGCGGTTGGTGGCGGTCGGCATATGCTTTTCGACATGCGCTTGATCCTGGCTCGACACGGACAGACCCCTTCCAACGTCGGATTTCTGTTGGATACGGCAGCTCCTGGCGCTGAGTTGAACCAGATTGGACTCGAGCAGGCCGCGGCCTTGGCCGAGCAGTTGGCGTGCGAACCAATCGAAGGTGTCTTCGCCTCAAACCTGGTGCGCACTCAGCAGACTGCAGCGCCACTGGCCGCAACCCGTGGCGTGGCAGTGCAGGTGATCGAGGGGCTGCGGGAGATTCCAGCTGGCGACGCCGAGATGAGTACCGACGCCAGCGCCTATATCGAGACGCTGTTGCGCTGGCACGACGGCGATCTGGAGGCGCGCATTCCCGGGGCAGAAAATGCGCTGGAGTTCTTTGCTCGGTTCGATTCGGCGATCGCTGAGATTGTGGCCGCCGGGCATGCCGGCGCGGCAGCGGTAAGCCACGGGGCGGCGCTACGGGTTTGGGCCTCGCATCGGGTGCCGGGCTTCACAGAGGCGCTGGACGGCGGGCTGATGACCAATGCTGGCCGAATGGTGCTGGAAGGCTCACCGGAGCTGGGCTGGACCCTGCTGGAACTCGAAGGCGTCGTGAAGTACCCACCGATGCGCACGCTGCAATAGGCCGCTTTAGCTCAGCTGAAGATCACGGTGCGGGCGCCATCAAGCAACACCCGGTGTTCGGCGAACAGCTTGACCGCTTCGCTGAGCGTGCGGCTTTCCTGTTCTTGGCCCATGGCCATCAGTTCGGGCACGTCCATGGTGTGGTCGACCCGACGGACGTTCTGCTCGATGATCGGACCCTCGTCAAGGTTGGCAGTGACGAAGTGTGCAGTGGCGCCAATCAGCTTCACCCCGCGTGAATGTGCCTGGCGGTAGGGGTTAGCGCCCTTGAACCCGGGCAGGAATGAGTGGTGAATGTTGATCGCCCGGCCAGCCAGTTCTGCGCAAAGCTCTGGGGAGAGAATCTGCATATAGCGGGCCAACACCACCAACTCGATGTCGTGCTCAGCGACCACGTCCAGAATGCGACGCTCCACATCGGTCTTGGTCTCAGCTGTCACCGCGTGTACCTCGAAGGGCACTCCGTAAAAGCTGGCCAGATCGGCCAAGTCGGGGTGGTTGGCGATGATCATCGGCACGGTGATTGGCAGGGAGCCGGAGCGTTGCCGAAACAGCAGATCGTTGAGGCAGTGGCCAGCCTTGGAAGCTAATACCAGGGTGCGGCGCTGGCGTCCGACGTAGTCAAGGCCCCAGTCTGCGTCCAGCTCGGCAGCCACCGCGGCAAAGTGGTGTTCGAATTGAGAACGATCGAAACCTGACTGCACCTGTACCCGCATGAAGAATCGACCGGATTCGGAACTGAACTGCTGCAGTTCAGTGATATTGCCGTTAGCAGTTGCGATCACGCCGGTGACTTGATGCACGATCCCGGGACGGTCCGAACATGACAAGGTCAATAGCCAGTGGGTGGAGTCAATCACCTCAGTAGGTTAGCGCCGTCGGCACCCGGTAGCCTGTCGGCGTGCAAGCAACCGATCCGAAGGTCGCGATCGCGATCGTGACTTATAACCGATCGGGAATGCTGTCCGGGCTGCTGGCCAGCATCGAGAGGCTGGCGAAACAGCCCGAGTTGGTGATCATTGTTGATAACGCCAGCGGCGACGACACCGCTGCAGCGGTCGGTGAATGGGCTGCGCGGTACGGGCTTGATCGAGTCTTGAGTCGCCGGATGGAAACTAACACCGGCGGTTCGGGTGGATTCAGCGAGTGCGTCCGGCTGGCCATCGAAGCTGGCGTCGATTGGGTCTGGCTGATGGACGATGACGTCGAGGTGCTCCCTGAGGCGTTGAATCAGTTTGCGCCGTGGATGCGGCGGTTCAAGGTGATCCACGGTCGCCGTTATGACACCGACGGCAGTCCGTTCTACTGGCAGGCAAAGTTCAACAACTTCTTGGGTGTTCCGTTGCCTTTCTCCAGCCGGCACCTGAATACCTACGGCTATGCGGTCACCAACTCCGGCACCTTTGAAGGCATGCTGATCGCCACCGAGATCGCCACCCGGATCGGGCTGCCTGACCCGCGATTCTTCATCACCTGGGACGATGCGACCTACGCCTGGCTCGCTGCTCAAATCACCGAAGTGGCTTTGGTTGATGAGTTCGTGATGCAGAAGAAACGCCCGCAGCGACAGGTGAACCTGGGGCTGCGACACCTCAACGACGCCAGTCCGATGGTGAAGTACCACTTCCTGCGTAATCGTGCCTACGTTGGCCGCTACTTTCAAGTGCACGGCAAACTGAACCGCTTTGGTTTCGCCCTGGGTACCGGGCTGACCTTCGCCAAAGAGGTCTTTCGATTGATCGTGGTTGAGCACCACTTGACCGGTTTCGACCGGCTAGTCGACGGTTGGCGCGACGGACGCAAGATCTGGGCAGACCCGGATTGGCAGCCGATGCCACCGGTGTTGGCGGGGCCGACTAGCCGGGGGTAGCCGGCCCACGGGATAGAATCTGGTTCACCAGACTCGACAGGAACTCATGAATCAGATCGTCAGCGACTCCCTGCTGATCTTCGCCTTCATCATCGTTGGTGGAGTATTTGCCGCTGCTGAGATGTCGCTGGTCTCGCTGCGGGATTCCCAAGTGAAACAGCTGTCCGGTCGCGGTCGGCGGGGACAGATCGTGGCCGAGTTGACGTCGTCACCGAATCGTTTCCTTTCGGCGGTGCAATTGGGGGTGACCTTGGCTGGCTTCCTGTCAGCCGCACTGGGTGGCGTCGCCTTATCCGGGCCACTGACTCAGGTACTTACCGGGTGGGGCGTGCCCGCTGATTGGGCGTCCGGACTGAGTCTTTTCTTGGTCACCGCGGTCATTTCCTACTTCTCGATTGTGTTCGGTGAGCTCACTGCCAAACGATTGGCGATGCAGCGGGCCGAGGCTTACGCCTTGGCGCTGGCCCCGTTGGTGCATGCGATTGCGTGGATCTCGACCCCGTTGATCTGGCTGCTCGGCAAATCCACCGATGGGGTGGTGCGACTGCTGGGTGGTGACCCTGATGCGTCCCGCGAAGATGTCACCGATGAGGAGTTGCGGGCCATGGTGGGCAGCTCGGTCACGCTGGGTGCGGAAGAGCGACGGATTGTGGATGAGGTGTTCAGCGCAGGTGAAGTCAGCCTGCGCGAAACCATGGTTCCGCGCACCGAAGCTGATTTCCTGGACGGCAACCTTCCGGCCTACCAGGCCTTTCGTCAGGTGCAGAACGGCAGCCACAGTCGCTACCCGGTGATCGGAAAGGATGCCGACGAGGTGCTCGGCTTCGTTCATGTCCGCGATCTGGCAGACCTTGACCCGGCGGGTCGCGATGCTCCGGTTCTCCAACTGGTGCGTCCGGTGTTGTCGCTGCCACAGTCGATGCGGATCCTGCCGGCACTGACCCGGATGCGACAGGCGCATCAGCACCTGGCAATCGTCTCCGACGAGTACGGCGGTACCGCCGGCATCGTCACTATCGAAGACTTGGTGGAAGAGCTGATCGGCGACATCGTCGACGAATTCGACGAGCCGCCGGTAGGTGATCCCGCCCATCTTGACGGCCTGGTCACCCTGGAAGACTTCAGATCCGACTACGGATATGTACTCCCTGAAGGCCCTTACGACACGGTGGCAGGCTTCATGATGGCCACACTAGGTTCGCTACCAAAGGTTGGCGACTCTTGTACGGTCAGCTTGGCGGCGAGTTCGCAGCGCCAGCCGCCAGCGCGGTTCGTGCTTGAAGTCACCGAGTTAGATGGACGGCGGGCAGCCCGCCTGAAGTTGACCAGATTGGGAGCCGACGACCAGCCCGCTCGCTCCAAGAAGTAACCTGCTTCGTGAAATCCCCAACAGGAGAAACTGTGCGTCAATCCGATTCCGATGGCTCGGTGCTGCTCACCTCACCCGATGTCGGATCCTTGCTGACCGCAGCTGTGGAGCATGCCGGCGGCAAGCTGATGTCGTGGATGCTCGACCATATCGACGCAAATCCCGCACAGTCGACGACGGCGACCTATTCGGCTCTCATCGATTGGCCTTATGGGCGTCGTGAGGAACTGCTCGGCGTGAGCGCACGGGCGTCTGGTCCGGTCGACAGCGATTCGGCGGCGGTGATCTTCGCTGACGGCGAGCGTGAAGTGGCGGTTTGGATCTATCCCAATGACCCTGATCTGCCCGGATTGGCACGTGCCGCCTATGCCGAATCAATGGCCGAGATCTGTAACGCCAACCACGTGTTCACCGTCCCAGTAGAGCCGGTGAATCTTGACTTGGAGATGATCGGCTACCGCCCGCGGCGCCGGGCAGTGGTCCGAGTGGCCTATGGCACCGAAGTCATCTATGTGAAGGTGCTGCGGGCCAGACTGTTTGATGATGTGATCACCAGGCACTTGGTGCTGGCTAACGCTGGAGTGCCGGTCGCGCCGATCTTGGCCACCACTGACGACCATCTGCTGGTGTTGAAAGAATTGCCCGGAAGGTCGCTTGCTAAAGCCGTCTTCGATCCCACTGATCCGTGCACCGCCGAATCGCTGATCAACTTGTTGGACGCAATGCCAGCCCGGGTCACTCAATTGCCCCGGCGGCAGCCCTGGGCAGATTCGATCAGCCATTACGCCCGAATGGTCGCTCAGGCGGTCCCTTCACTGGAACCGAAGTTGGAGTGGTTGGTGGAGCAGATCGATGGGGGCCTCTATTCGATCCCGCAGGGAAACGAACCAACTCACGGCGACTTCCATGAAGGCCAAATCCATGTGCTCAATGGCGAAATCTGCGGACTCTTGGACACCGACACGCTTGGTCCTGGACGCCGCGCTGACGACCTGGCCTGTCTAGTAGCCCACCTGTCGACGATCCAGCGGATGAACGCCGCCCAGGAAGCGCGGGTGCACCAATTGATTCGCCGGTGGGTGCCGGTCTTCGACTCCCGGGTTGATCCCACTGAACTAAGGCTCCGCGCAGCGGCGGTGATTGTCTCCTTGGCGACCGGGCCGTTCCGCAGTCAGGAGCCAGAATGGGAGCGGGAAACTGCCCGGATGATCGGCTCGGCCGAGGCGCTTGTCCGGCAAGTGATCTAGCCGCTCTGGCCTAGTTTTGGTGCGAGCGTGCCAGCTAAGCAGGCTGGCTGGCACGCGGAGCCAGCTGAGTTTGGCCAGTACTCAGGCGGCAAACGTGCCGCTGGGCGTCCGCTTAATCTAGCTACCGACTGATCGGTTTCAGCGCGTCCAGGAGACCGGGTACAGAACCGTCCAAATCGTGGATTCGCTGATCGAAATTCGGGGCATTGCCGGAGATTTACAGCCACCGACTTGGCGGGTGCTTGCTCTACACGGACTCGGTTGGGTCGCACCTTCTGGATCGGGCTATGGTGTGGGCCATGACCGAGACGCCGTTGCTCCTTGCCGGCGACTTCGCCACTCCCACCAGAGCGGACTGGGAGGCTGAGGTTCTCAAGATCCTCAACCGGCGGCGGCCACCGGGCAAGGAACTGAACATTGACCAGGCGATGGCCAGGCTTCGTACGACAACTGTCGACGGCCTGAGCATCGAGCCTTTGTACACCGACCATGACGGACAGTTGGGGCATCCGGGGGTGACTCCGTTCACTCGTGGCACCACCATCAAGACCGGCGCTCTGACTGCCTGGGACATCCAACAGCTCCATGAAGATCCTGAGGTGGCAACCACCAACAAGGAGATACTGGCCGATCTGGAACGCGGCGCGACTTCGGTGTGGCTGCGCACTGGCAGCGATGCGATCGCTGTCGACGATCTGGCTGCGGTGTTGGCTGGGGTACAACCGGATCTGGCCGGTATCGCGGTCAGCAGTATCGAAGACCAGGTGGCAGCGGCCAAGGCGCTGGTTTCCTTCTGGAAGGCCAGCGGTGCCCACCATGCCAGCGGCAACCTAGGGCTGGACGCGTTGGCGCTGGCCGCCCGCACTGGTGAGGCGCCGAACTTGGCGTCCCAGGCCGAATGGGTGCAGGCCACACTGGCTGATCTGCCCGGTGTTCGCGCGCTTACCGTTGACGTGACTCCCTATGACGATGCTGGCGCCGGTGACGTTGACCAGCTTGCTTTCGCCCTTGCCACGGGAGTGGCCTACCTGCGTGATCTCGAAGCGGCCGGGATTTCTCCGGCCGATGCCTTCGGCCAGATCACCTTCCGGGTGAGCGTCAACACCGACCAATTCACCAGCATCTGCCGACTGCGCGCGCTGCGCCGGGCCTGGGCCCGAATCGGCGAAGTGTCCGGGGTGCCGGCCGCCAAGCGGGGTGCGGTGCAGCATGCAGTCACCAGTTGGCGAATGATCACCCGCGATGACCCCTGGGTGAATCTGCTGCGTACCACCATCGCCGGCTTCTCCGCTGCTGTCGGTGGAGCTGACATCATCACCACGCTGCCGTTCGACACAGCGCTTGGTTTGCCCGACGAATTCAGTCGTCGGATGGCTCGCAATGTGCAGCTGCTGGCTGGCGAAGAATCTAACGTGGGCCGGGTAAATGACCCAGCCGGTGGGTCCTGGTACGTCGAGAACCTGACCGATCAGTTGGCTGAGAAGGCCTGGGCTGGTTTCACCGAAATCGAGGCTGCCGGTGGCATGGTCGCCGCGCTCACTTCGGGTGCGGTGGCCGACCGGATCGGCGCAACCAAGGCTGAGCGGGCCAAGCGACTGGCCACCCGGGCGCAGCCGCTAACTGGGGTAAGCATGTTCCCCAAGCCTGACGAAGAGCCCCGACAGGTTCCGCCGCGCCCGGCGGCCCCGGTGCGCGCTGGGCTGGTTCCGCAACGGGATTCGGCGGTCTTCGAAGCGCTTCGTGATCGGGCCACAGCGGCAGGTAAGGCTCCTGAGGTCTTTCTGGCTTGTCTGGGTGCTCGCCGCGACTTTGGTGGGCGCGAGATGTTCACCAAAGCACTGCTCGGAGTGGCTGGCATCGTCACGCCCGCGAGTGAAGGTGGCACTTCAGCCGAGATCGTGGCCAAGGTGAGCGCAGCAGGCACCAAGTTTGTGATCCTGTGCTCCTCGGCCAAGGTGTACGCCGAACAGGCCAAGGAAGTCAGCCAGGCTTTGAAGCAGGCTGGCGTGGCAACGGTTTATCTGGCCGGGCGCAAGGCCGAAACCGGAGCCGAAGACGTTGACTCCTTCATTGATGGTGAGGTCTTCGACGGCATGGACGTGGTCGCTTTCCTCAACTCGACGCTGGATCAGATCGGAGTGGCGAAATGAGTCAGATTCCAAACTTCGCTGAGGTGAACCTCGGTGCGGCCGAAGTACCAGCCGACTCTGCCGTCCAATTCGAGGCGTTGGCGAAGGCCAACCCTGCTTACAGCGACGGCTGGGAAACACCAGAACACATTCTGGTGCCGCCGATGTTCGACGATTCGGCCTACGAAGGTCTGGACTTCCTCAAGACCTACCCCGGCATTCCGCCTTATCTGCACGGGCCGTACGCCACGATGTACGTCAACCAGCCCTGGACGATTCGCCAATACGCCGGGTTCTCCACCGCCGAGGAATCCAACGCCTTCTACCGCCGCAA
>DHWU01000058.1:13376-14904 GCA_002413345.1 Propionibacteriaceae bacterium UBA5174
CCTTCTACCGCCGCAACCTGGCTGCTGGCCAAAAGGGCTTGTCGGTGGCCTTCGACCTGGCCACCCACCGTGGCTACGACTCCGATCACCCACGGGTGGCTGGCGACGTGGGCATGGCCGGTGTGGCGATCGATTCCATCTTGGACATGCGGCAGCTCTTCGACGGCATTCCGCTTGATCAAATGAGCGTGTCGATGACCATGAACGGTGCCGTGCTGCCGATCTTGGCGCTCTATGTGGTGGCTGCTGAAGAGCAGGGGGTGGCGCCAGCGCAGTTGGCTGGCACGATCCAGAACGACATTCTCAAAGAGTTCATGGTGCGCAACACCTACATCTACCCGCCCACTCCGAGCATGCGGATCATCGCCGACATCTTCGCGTTCACTAGCGCGAACATGCCGAAATTCAACTCGATTTCAATCTCGGGCTACCACATGCAAGAAGCAGGTGCGACCGCCGACATCGAGATGGCCTACACCTTGGCTGACGGCGTGGAGTACATCCGCGCGGGTGAATCGGTGGGCCTGAAAGTGGATCAGTTCGCGCCGCGGCTGAGCTTCTTCTGGGCTGTCGGGATGAACTTCTTCATGGAGGTTGCCAAGTTCCGCGCAGCTCGGCTGCTGTGGGCTCGGTTGGTGCGCCAGTTCGAGCCGTCCAACCCCAAGTCAATGAGTCTGCGCACGCATTCGCAGACCTCGGGTTGGTCGCTGACGGCTCAGGATGTGTTCAACAACGTGGGACGGACCTGCCTGGAGGCGATGGCTGCCACCCAGGGTCACACCCAGTCATTGCACACCAACGCCTTGGACGAAGCGATCGCACTGCCGACCGACTTCTCGGCTCGGATCGCCAGAAACACCCAGCTGTTCATTCAGCAGGAATCGGGCACCTGCCGGGTGATCGACCCGTGGGCCGGTAGCGCCTACGTGGAGAAGCTGACCTACGACCTGGCCAAGAAAGGCTGGGAGCTGATCAGTGAGGTTGAAGCTGCCGGTGGCATGGCCAAGGCGATCGAAGCTGGCATTCCGAAGATGCGCATCGAAGAGGCCGCCGCGCGCACTCAGGCTCGCATCGATTCGGGTCGGCAGCCGCTGATCGGGGTCAACAAATACACCGTGGACAACGATGTATTGCCTGAGGTGCTCAAGGTCGACAACTCCAAGGTGCGTGACGAGCAGATCGCCAAGCTCAACAAGCTGCGCGCTGAGCGTGACCAGGCTGCTACCGACGCGGCTTTGGAGAAGCTCACCTGGGCTGCTGGCAACCCTGATTCGACCGATCCGGAGCGGAACCTGCTCAAACTGGCCATCGACGCTGCGCGCGCCAGGGCCAGCGTGGGTGAGATCTCCGACGCGCTGGAGAAGGTTTTCGGACGCTACACCGCGAACATCCGTACCATTTCGGGTGTGTACAACTCCGAATCCGGTAGCACCGAAGCGGTCGAGAAGGCCCGGGCGTTGGTGTCCGAGTTCGAGGACGCCGAAGGCAGGCGTCCACGGATCTTGGTGGCCAAGATGGGCCAGGACGG
>DHWU01000058.1:15163-29494 GCA_002413345.1 Propionibacteriaceae bacterium UBA5174
CCACGACCGCGGCCAGAAGGTGATTTCGACTGCCTTCGCCGATCTCGGTTTCACTGTTGACGTTGGGCCGCTGTTCCAGACCCCGGAGGAGACTGCCCGTCAGGCGGTGGAATCTGACGTCCACGTGGTTGGGGTTTCCTCGCTGGCTGCTGGCCACCTCACCTTGGTGCCAGCGCTTCGGCAGGAACTGGACAAGCTCGGACGTCCCGACATGATGATCGTGGTCGGTGGAGTTATTCCGCCGGCTGACTTTGACGAGCTTTACGCCGCCGGAGCCGACGCGATTTACCCGCCGGGAACGGTCATTCCTGAATGTGTGACCGAACTGCTGACCAAGCTGCGCGAGCGGCTTGATGCAGCCTGATAGTTGAGCAAGGACGCAGGCGTGGGCGAGGAAAAGCCGCCGATCTGGTTGGAGTCTGACTTCAATGTCGGCACCCAATACGGAGACTCAACCCCGCCCCGCCGCGATCCTGCTCTGGTTCGCCGGCCGCAGCTGGATCCGACTGATTTGGCCGAACAGGTCCTGGCGGGGACCCGCACCGGCATTGCCCGGGCGATCACCCTGGTCGAATCCAGCAAGCCAGCTCACCACGCGATCGCGGCCGAGTTGCTGCGCATTCTGCGTCCGAACACGGGCCAGGCGATCCGGGTAGGCATCTCTGGTACTCCAGGTGCTGGCAAGTCCACCTTCATTGATGCCTTGGGACGCCGACTGATCGCTGACGGTCACAAGATCGCAGTGTTGGCGGTTGATCCGACCTCGGCCAAAACTGGCGGCTCGATTCTGGGGGACCGCACCCGGATGGGAGAGCTGGCCCAATCTGAAGAAGCCTTCATTCGGCCCTCACCGGCCGGTTCGCATCTGGGCGGGGTCGCCCGGGCCACCCGGGAATCAATGTTGGTTCTGGAAGCTGCTGGCTATGACGTGGTGCTGGTCGAGACTGTTGGCGTGGGGCAGTCCGAGGTGGCCGTGGCTGGCATGGTCGATACTTTCCTGCTGATCACCTTGGCCCGGGCCGGGGACCAGCTGCAGGGCATCAAACGCGGCATCCTGGAGATGGCCGATGTGATCACGGTCAACAAGGCCGACGGTGATCACGAATCTGAAGCCCGGGTGGCTGCCCGCGAACTAAGCGTGGCGATGAAGCTGATCACCTCTGATCCAAAGGCAGTGCGTCCGCCAGTGCTGACTTCCAGTTCCTATACCGGCAAGGGCCTGGACGAGGTTTGGGCTGCGATCCTGGAACATCGCGCCCGGCTGGAAGCAGCCGGTGAGTTGGAAGGTCGCCGAGCTCGCCAACAGCGCGAATGGCTGTGGGCTCTGGTGGCTGGTGATCTGGAGGACGCGCTGCGTACCGCACCGGCGGTGAATGCGATCCGAGCCCACCTTGAGGCTGAAGTCGAATCCGGTGAGTTGTCGGCATTGGAGGCCTCGGAGCAGATTCTGGCTGCCTTCGCCGTTGATGCGCCCAAGCTGTGGCGATAGGAGATTCGCAACAATGAATCCGGCAAAGACCGTTGCCCTGGTCGAGAGCCCGGCCCAGCTACTGCACGCAGTGGAATGGTGTTACGGCACTGCGACCGTTGCCGAAACGGTGATCGCGGTGGTCGCCCCCACTGACGAGCATGGACGCCACCAGTTGCGCGCCCTGATCGACATTGCCCGCGATTCGGGTTTTGAAGTGGGCTGGTTCGACATTCGCGGGCGCAAAGATCTGCACGCACTTCTCCAGGTCTGGCTATTGCTGCGTTCCGCCTCCCGGATCGTGGTGGGCGACCCATCCGGTGGGCTGTTCCAAGCGCTGCTCCCGCCGCGCAAAGGCCATGAGGCCGTGATCGTTGACGATGGCACCGCGACTTTGGAGACCATCGAAATGATCGCCTCGGGGCGTCCATTGGTGCGTTGGCAGACCGCCGTGCAAGGAGACTCCTGGGTCCGATCGCAGCTCGGTGAGCGGGCGCGCGCCTTCTTCACCCCCACTGCAAAGCGTGAGGTGACTTTGTTCACTTTGATGCCAGTGGCCGAGGTTTCCGGCATGGTGTGCCAAGCCAATGACTATGCCTGGTTGCGCAGCCTCTACGGCGTGCCGAAGGTGCTGCCCGGGACCGACCTGGTCGGCAGCTCGCTGGTTGAGACTGGGCTGGTGGAACTTGATACCTACCTCGAAATGGCCGCCGCTGTGGTTGGCCAAGGTGGAGTTGGTCGTTACTTCGCCCATCGTCGGGAGGACGCCAAAAAGCTGGCGGCGATCACTGCTCACACTGGTCTGGAAGTGGTGCGCCCAGAGTTGCCGTTGGAACTGGTCTTCGCTCAAGGTCCGGTATCGCAGCAGGTGGTCACCTTCCCGTCCTCGGTGGGGTTCACCTTGCCGGTATTGCTGGCTGGACGCGGGGTTCACGTCGAAGTGCTGAATCTCGAAGGACGGTTCGCGCTGACCGCACCACCGGATGCAAAGCGGTTGATCGGCTCGCTGTCCGAGCTCAGCGGAGGTTCGCATGCCTGGTGAACTGGATTTCGAAATGCTGCGGCTTCGGGCCGATGAGTTGGCTGGCCGGGCTTACGCGCCGTATTCGGAGTTCTCGGTGGGTGCGGCGGGCCTGGTGGTTGATGGTCGGATCGTGGGTGGCTGCAATGTGGAGAATGCGTCCTATCCGGTCGGGCTTTGTGCCGAGTGTGGACTAGTGAGTGAACTAGTCGCTACCGGTGGCGGACAGCTGGTCGCGGTCAGTTGCCGTACCGGATCTGGGCAGACGGTGTTGCCGTGCGGTCGCTGTCGCCAACTGCTTTTCGAGCACGGTGGTGAGCAGTTGTTGATCGATACTCCGCGCGGCCCGCGTCCGTTGGGCGAGTTGCTGCCTGCGGCGTTTGGCCCAGGCGATCTAGAGCGTTCTAAGGAGTCTTGATGGCGGTCTCGCTGGGGGATTGTCAGCGGCTGCCAAAGGTAGCCCTGCATGACCATCTGGACGGCGGGCTGCGCGCGGCCACAGTGCTGGAAGAAGCAGCCAAGGCGGGCCATTCACTGCCCGCTGACAACCCTGAAGACCTGGCTCGCTGGTTCTATGAGGCGGCTGATTCGGGTTCCCTGGTGCGCTATCTGGAGACCTTCGATCACACCGTAGCCGTGATGCAGACTGCCGATTCGCTACGCCGAGTGGCCCGCGAATTTGTTGAAGATCAGGCCGCTGATGGAGTGATTTACGCCGAGGCTCGCTGGGCGCCTGAACAGCACCTTGCCGCTGGTTTGAGCCTGGCTCAGGCGGTTGAGGCAGTCCGAGATGGCCTGGCTGAAGGGGTGGCTGCTGCTGCGGCGGCAGGATTCCAGATCGGCGTGGGGCAGATTCTGACTGCGATGCGGCATGTGCCCCAACCCAGCACTGAGATTGCTGAGTTGGCCTTGGCCTATCGCCACGATTCGGTGTGTGGTTTCGACATTGCCGGGGCTGAAGCAGGTTTTCCGCCGCAACGGTTCGCCGATTCTTTTGCCCTGCTGCGCGAACACAACTTTGAGTTCACCATTCATGCTGGTGAGGCCGCTGGTCTGGACTCGATCGCTGGCGCGGTGCATCTGGGGGCTTCGCGGATCGGGCATGGCGTCCGCCTGGTTGAAGACATTGCTGCTGATGGCGGCCTGGGGGAGTTGGCGCAGTATGTGGCCAACCGGGGCTTGGCTTTGGAGATCTGTCCGTCGTCGAATCTGCAGACCGGCATTTGTGACCAGATCGCCGATCACCCTTTCGGGTTGCTGGCTGCGAGCGGTCACCAGGTGACGATCAATTGCGACAACCGGCTAATGAGCCGCACCACCCTCAGCCGGGAGTATCACCTGCTCAGTGAAGCTTTCGGATACGGACTCGATGAGTTGCGCACGTTCAGCATCAATGCGGCCAAGGCAGCGTTCCTGCCGCTGGCCCAGCGGGAGAGCCTGATTGAGCAGATCAATGCTTTGGGGCGAACACCGGCAATAGGCCGTTGAACGTCACGGTCAGGCCGAGGCCATGAGCCACGATGTATCCCACGCCAGCCACCACGGTGGCGATCACCAATGCGAACAGGGTGTAGGCGATCACGCGTCCGCCCAGGTGGGGTTTGACGGGTTCATCCGTGTCGTGGATCTCGGCCTCACCGCCAGTGCCCCAAGCCAATGATCGGATTCCCAAGGCGAAGATCGCGGGAAGTCCGGCTCCAAATAGCAGACCTACCAGCAGAATTCGCCAGGTGGCATCCAGAGCTGCCCAGACTTGGTCCATCAATGCACCCCGCCTGCTATTGAGACCTTGTCGGTTGCCGGGTCTTCGGCCGGCGCGACTTCGTCGCACCAATCGTCGTTGACGTTGTGGTGATTGATCGGATCTCGCCGGGAATGCCACCACACGTACAGCGCGAAGACGCACATCAGGCCGAACACAGCCAGAGCGCCACCCGATGCGCCAATCAGGTGCCCGATCCACCACATCCCAGCTCCGACGACTGCAGCCAGTGGCAAGGTGACCATCCAAGCCAGGCCCATCTTCGCCGCGACCCCCCACCGGACGGTGGCTCCCTTGCGTCCCAGACCCGAGCCGAGGATCGAGCCGGTACACACATGCGTGGTGGACAAAGCGAAACCGAGTTGGCTGGAGGTGAGGATCACCGCCGCGGAGGCGCTCTCGGCCGCCATGCCTTGGGGTGATAACACTTCCACCAAGCCTTTGCCCATGGTGCGAATGATCCGCCAGCCGCCGATATAGGTGCCCGAAGCGATCGCGAGAGCACAGGCGAACTTGACCCAAAGCGGAATCTCAGTGGTGGAGGTCCAATCGCCGCTGGCAATCAGCGCCAGAGTGATCACGCCCATAGTCTTTTGGGCGTCGTTGGTGCCATGGGCAAGTGAAAGCAGCGATGCGGTGCCGATCTGTCCCCACCGAAAGCCAGCCTCCTGATAGCGCTGAGTTACTCCAATGGTGATGGCAAAGACGAAGCGGGTGCCCACAAAAGCCACGATCATTGCCACGGCAGGTGAGATCAGCGCTGGCAGTACGACTTTGCCGATCACACCATTCAGCTGGCCACCGGTGCCAATCCAGACCACGCCACCCCAACCGAGGCTTGCGATGGTGGCACCGACCAGGCCACCGAACAGCGCGTGCGAGGAGCTGGACGGCAAGCCCCACAGCCAGGTGAGGATGTTCCAGATGATGGCGCCAGCCAGACCGGCCATCAGGATCAGCAGGAGTTCGTGGCCGCCATTGGCCAACAGCTCTGGTTTTGGGGTGCCATCGGGATTCTGGATGCGAATGACAGCGTTGGTGACTGTGACTGCAACCTCGACCGATAGGAACGCGCCCACCAAATTTAGGGTCGCCGACAGTGTTACTGCAGCTTTTGGAGACAGCGCCTTCGTTGCGATCGAAGTGGCCATGGCGTTGGCGGTGTCATGAAAGCCGTTGGTGAAATCGAAGGCTAACGCAGTGACAACAACCAGCGCCAAGAGTATGAACTCGGGGGTCACGGCAACATCGTAGGGGCAACATGCCCAGTTGTCCTAAGAGGGGTCGGCGGCCCGGTCAACAGCGGAGTAAGCCGTCTCGAATCGCGAGCCAGTCGGGGTGTTCATCGAGCCGGTCACCAACCTAGAGCCGCAGTGATTCCGGTGGTCACCTCGGCCAGGGTTTCTGCGGTTGCCCGCCTCGCCGCGACCAGGTCAGCGCTTCGCTCGGCGTGCACCTGGAGATAGCACTTCAGTTTGGGTTCGGTGCCGGACGGACGCACTATCACTCGCACGGCCCCACCAATAAAGGCCAAGGCATTAGTCGGGGGTAGGCCGTTCCAGCCATCGGCGAGGTCGACGGTGGCCACCGATTGCCCGCCGAGCGTCGTCGGCGGAGTGGCCCGCAGCCGGGCCATGGCCGTGTCGATTACCTCGAGTTGGCCGACCCGGAAAGCCAGTTGGGAGGTGCGGTACACCCCATATCGGATCGCCAACTCGTCAAGGCGATCAGCGATGGTGAGCCCGTTGGCCTTCAACGCCGAGGCCAAGGTCAGGATTCGTACCAGGGCCGTGATCCCATCTTTGTCGGCCACCGCGGCCGGATCGGTGCAGTAGCCGATGGCCTCCTCATAGCCGAAGGCCAGATCGGGGACGCGCCCGATCCATTTGAATCCGGTCAAAGTGGTGGCGTGTGGTTGTCCATAGGCACAGGCCAGTTCGCTAAGTAGGGTGCCTGAGACCACCGAGCAGGCGTAGGTGCCAGTGACTCCGCGGCGCAGCAGATCATCGGCGAGCAGGACGCCAAGCTCGTCGCCGGTGAGCATCCGCCACTGGCCGGCGATCGGTACCGCGACTGCGCAGCGGTCGGCGTCTGGATCATTGGCGATAGCGAGTTCGGCACCGGTCTGGCGGGCCAGCTGGATCGCTGAGTCAATCGCGCCCGGTTCTTCGGGGTTAGGAAAGGCCAAGCTGGGGAAGTCCGGGTCGGGCGCATTCTGCGCTGCGACGTGCTGCGGTGGTCGAAACCCAGCCGCGCTCACCACTGCGTCCACAGTGGCGGCGCCGACGCCGTGCAAAGCGGTGTAGACCCAGGCGGCCTGCTTGGCGGCTCCGACGGGCACCAAGGAAGCCGCCCGGGCGACGTAGGCGTCGACAAGCTCGTCGCCGATTAGCTGATATCCCTGGCTGCGGGGGATTTCGAAGAGTGGCCGGGCCGCGGCGGCAGCGATTCGGGTGGCAATCTCAGTGTCGATCGGGGCCACGATTTGGCAACCATCCGCGGCATATACCTTGTACCCGTTGTCGCTGGCCGGGTTGTGCGAGGCAGTGACCACTACTGCCGCTGCACATCCGAGATGACGAATCCCGAAAGCCACCACCGGTGTGGGTAGCGGGCCGGGGCACAGCAGTGCTTTCAGCCCGGCTCCAGCGAGAATCTCGGCGGTGTCGCGGGCGAATATTGCCGAGTTGTGCCGGGCGTCGTAGCCGATCAGCACGGGTGCGTCAGAATTCCCGGTGTCGATCAAATAGGCCGCCAAACCGGCCGCGGCTTGGGCTACCACAACCCGATTCATTCTGGCTGGGCCAGGGCCGAGCGGGCCGCGCAACCCGGCGGTACCAAAAGCCAATGGTGCCGAAAATGCTGAAGTCAGTTCGGCGATGGCCGCCACGTCACCTGCGGCGGCTCGGGTCACCAACTCATCGAGGGCTGCCGCGGTTGCTGGATCTGGATCCTGAGCCCGCCAGGCTTTGACGGTCGCAGTGAGGTTGAACATCTTTGGGGGCCTTTACAGTCGCTCCAGCAGTCCACTGAGCAGGGCCCGCAGCCTTGGCTTGGCGGCCTCGCCGGCGGCGACCACTTCTTCGTGCGAAAGCGGGGTGGGTGAAATTCCGGCGCCCAGGTTGGTCACCAAAGACAGACCGAGTACTTCCAGCCCAGCTTCGCGAGCAGCGATGGTCTCCAATGACGTGGACATGCCCACCAAGTCCCCACCCATTATCGTCGCCATCTGTACTTCGGCTGGGGTTTCGTACTGAGGTCCGCGGAAGTGTACGTAGACCCCTTCAGGAAGCGCCGGTTCAACCTGGCGAGCAAGTTCGCGCAGCCGAGGTGAATAGGCGTGGGTCAGATCGACGAAGCGAGCACCGACCAGGGGAGTGGTGGCAGTCAGGTTGAGGTGATCAGAGATCAACACCACCGTGCCCGGCAGCCACTCTGGGCGCAAACCGCCGCAGCCGTTGGTGAGTACCACCGTCTTGGCGCCAGCCGCCGCAGCAGTGCGGACGTTGTGGACCACAGGTTGTAGGCCAAGGCCTTCGTACAGGTGGGTGCGTCCGTTGAACAAAGCGGCGATTTTGCCAGCGGGAGTACGGATCACCCGCAGGATCCCACTGTGGCCACCGACCACCGGCTTGTTGAATCCGGGAAGTTCCTCCAGCGCGCATTCACCTAGGGTTTCGCCCAGGTCATTGGCCGCACCGGTCCAGCCTGAGCCCAACACGAGGGCGAGGTCCAGCCCGGAGATATTGAAACGGCTCAGGATCTCTGCGGCAGCGGCGGCATGGCTCATTCCATGACTATAGCCAGGCCGCAGCTTTCACTCCCGAGTGTGCGACTCGGCGGGCTCGGGCTCCGATTGGTCGAGGGAATTGCGGTGATCAACCTCTGACTCGCCTAGCGAATTCAGATCAAGCCACTCGGCATTGCCGTGGTCTTGTAAGCGGATGGCGACCAGCAGGACCACCAGCATGCCGACGAACACCACAAATTGGCCGAACTGCACCAGCCCCGGCCCCGAGATGAACAAGGCCAGCAACATCACCACCAGCCCGATCCCACTGAGAATGGCCCCACCGAGCAGGGCTAGCTTGGCTCGTGGGCTCGGTAGACGTTTTGCCCGCTCGAGCAGAATGAGGTTTCCAGCGGCCAAAGAGACTGACATCGGCAGCGCGCTCAACTCCAGCATCAAGACCTTTGCTGGAGTGTCTTCGGGGAGCCCCACGGCAACCAGGACGATGCTCAGTAGGACGCCAAAGATGGCGATAGCGGCGAGTTGTCGGATTCGGGAAAGCACCAATCGAGCCTAGCCCCGGATCGGCATCAGTTACACCATGGGCGGTGTTGGCCGGTCAGGCATGGGAGAATGCCGACGTGACTGATGTGGTGATTCTTGGTGGTGGCCCTGGGGGCTACGAGGCAGCTTTGGTGGCTCGGCAGCTCGGCGGCGAGGTGACGCTGGTCGAACGCAGTGGGCTTGGCGGGTCTGCGGTGTTGAGTGATGTCGTACCGTCCAAGACACTGATCGCGGCAGCCGAGGCCATGACCAAAATCGGTTCGGCGGAAGCGCTGGGGTTGCGCCTGCGGGAGCCTGGACGCCGGCTTCGCGACGCAGTCGAAGTGGACATGGCTAAGGTGAACGCTCGAATCATGGCGTTGGCAAAGGCTCAATCAGACGACATTGCCGATCGGTTGACCGCCGATGGGGTGCGCCTGATCACCGGGACCGGACGTCTAGACGGCACCCGGAGTGTGATCGCCACCACCGACGAGGGTGAGTTGCGGGTGGACGCCGACATTGTGCTGCTCGCTACCGGAGCGCATCCGCGGGAACTGGATGCCGCCAAGCCCGATGGCATCAGGATCTTCAATTGGACCCAGATCTATAGCCTCACTGAGGTTCCCGAGCATCTGATCGTGGTCGGGTCCGGCGTTACCGGGGCCGAGTTTGCTAGCGCCTACACCGCACTTGGAGTGAAGGTGACGCTGGTGTCTTCGCGGGAAAAGGTGCTTCCCGGCCAGGATCCTGATGCCGCCGATGTGATCCAGCAGGTTTTCGAGAACAGTGGCATGACGGTACTCAGCCGCGCTCGGGCAGTGAGTGCCCAGGTCCGTGGTGATGAAGTGGTGGTCGGGTTGGCAGACGGACGTGAGGTGATCGGTTCGCATTGTTTGATGGCGGTTGGCGCCATCCCCAACACTGCTGGCATCGGCCTGGCCGAGGCTGGTGTGGGACTCACTGATTCTGGCCACGTCAGAGTCGACAAGGTTTCGCGCACCACTGCACGGGGAATCTACGCCGCCGGCGACTGCACCGGCATCAATGCGCTGGCCAGCGTGGCCGCCATGCAGGGCCGGATCGCCATGTGGCACTCCCTGGGCGATTCAGTGGCCCCGCTCGACCTGCGCACGGTCTCTGCCAATGTATTCACCTCCCCAGAGATTGCCACAGTGGGCGTCAGTCAGAAAGAGGTCGACGACGGCGTGGTGAAGGTGTCCACTGCGGTACTGCCGCTTGCCGGAAACGCACGCGCCAAGATGCAGGCTGTCGACCACGGCTTTGTGAAGGTGTTCAGCTTGCCCACCACCGGCATTGTGGTTGGTGGCGTGGTCGTAGCCCCTTCGGCGTCGGAATTGATTCACCCGCTTTCGATCGCGGTGCGGCAGAAGCTGACAGTCGATCAGGTGGCTGAGTCGTTCACGGTCTACCCCTCGCTGTCGGGGTCGCTGGCTGAGGCGGCGCGACGCTTGCACGGACATACCGATCTGACCTACTGACCTGCACTGGCCTGTGGCCACCGGGGCGGCAAGTCGCTTCCAGCGTGCGCCGGTCCCCGTACCTCAGGCGCGAAGATGGTGGTTTGCCCGACTGTCGGCAACCTCGGCTGCTAACTTGGGAGCGGTCCATTTGGGGTCATCGTCGATCCCTTGAAAGGCGATCCGATGCCCCCTCGATCTCCGTCCTCCCGAACTCAAGTCATGTTGTTGGGATTGCTTGGCGCCTTCCAAGTCGCCGATCCGTTGGTTTCCACGGTCACTTTGGTGAAGGCCTCGGACGCGCTGGATCTGACGGCGTCGCTGCAATCGTTGGCCGCTGGAATCTCAACTTTTGCGCTCGCCGCCACGGTAATTCCAAGTGGAGTGCTGGCGGATCGGTTGGGTCGCCGTGAGGTGTTGGCGGCTTCGGTATTGCTTGCGGCAGTTGGTCAGCTCCTCACCGCATTCGGGCCCGGAGCGGCCCTGTTCCTACTTGGACGAGTGATCACTGGGATCGCGTTGGGCGCCACCTTCGCGGCCGCCTACGGAATGGTGAAGAATGTCTCAGCGGAGGCTGACCGGGGCCCATCGCTGGCATTGTTCAGCGTGGTCAACACGGTATTTCCGCTAGCAGTAGTCATGTTGGCTGGTCTGCTTGCGGCCCTGGATTGGCGCTTCGCGTACCTGATCCTGCCGGTGATCGCACTTCTGGCCTCTCCGCTGGCACTGAAGCTGCTGCCAGGAGTGCCAAAGGTCAATTCCGGTGGCGTCGACTATGTAGGGATGGCGCTTGTTGCCGCTGGCGTTGCCTGCCTGCTTTCCGGTCTCAGCTCAGCTGGTGCGGGATTGAACAGCCCATCGTTCTGGCTTCCAATCGGGCTGGGGCTGGCGGCATTGGCAGGTTTCGCCTATTACGGATCTCGAACCAGCCACCCCCTGTTTCCGCCAAGGATCTTCACACACCCAGCATTCCTCGCCGCTGTGTTGATGGGAGTCATCTTCAATTTCGCGAGTGGCGCGACTAGCCAAATGTCAGCCAACTTTTGGCAGTACATCGTCCATCTGCCGACAGCTGTGATCGGGGTAGCGTCGGCGCCGCTGGCACTGGTCGCGGTGGTCGTTGCGTTGATCGCCGGACGCTTGCTGAAGATTGGCGTACCAGCGCCAGCCATCGCCAGCGTAGGGGTCCTGCTGATTGCTGCAGGCCTGGCGAGCCTTGGCTTTGTGGACCAGCACTCGACCTATTTCGCCTTCTTGCCGATGATGGTGCTGAGTGGAACTGGTGTGGCCGCAGTCGCGCTGGTGCAGGGCAGCTTGTTCCTTAACCTGGCGCCAGCGAAGTTCTTCGGCCCAGTCACTTCAAGCAAGACTGCGGTGGGGCAATTCGGCTACTCGCTGGGTCTCACCGGCACCACCGTGATGGTCAGCGTGTTCACCCTGGACGGTGTGCGCCGGGCCAGTGGCGGCGCTATCTCCAGCGAGAGCTCCTGGGACGCAATCACGTCCTATCTGGCTTCCGGAACCACCACCAACCCAGTACTGGAAAGAATCGGGCACTCGGCCTTGGCGGAAATCTATTCCCAGGCTTTCGTCGCCACTGCGGTGATCAGTGCGGTGACGGTGGCTGTCCTCGCTGCAGTGATCATCTGGTCGCTGCGGCGTCCGTCCGCGAAGCTGCCGATGGACGAGTTCTTGGCCGCAACAAGTAGATCCGAAACTACAACAGAGGAGTCGAAATGACCGCAACGATTCTGACGGCCGGTTCGATCATCACCATGGACGAAGTAGTGCCGCGGGCCGAAGCGATTGCCTTCGACGATGACACCATCGTGGCGGTTGGGTCACTGGCGTACTGCCAGGAGGTAGTTGGCGCGGCGAAGATCGTGGATTCCGGTGCCGCTGTGCTGATGCCGGGATTCATCGATCCGCATAGTCATCCGCTACTGAGTGGGGTGTCCACCCAGGCTCCGGCAGTGGGCATCGCCCCCTGGGTGGCCGCCTCGTGGGACGACGTGGTGAAGATCTTCACTGACGTTGCGGCCGAGTCTGATCCGGCGCTGCCACTGGTGTTCACCGGTTTCGATGCGCTCCTGCACCGTCACCAAGCTCCTGATTCTGCCGAGCTAGACCAGATTTTCGGCGATCGGGTGGTGGTGGTGGCAGACAACTCCGGCCATGCCACCTATTTCACCTCGGCACTGATCCGACGTAACCACTGGGATAGTGAAGTGCCAGCTGACCCAGTGGGCGGACGCTTCGGCCGCGCCGCTGACGGTTCGCTCAACGGGATCGCCTACGAAGTGCCAGCAAACACCATGGTGCTTGGTCCGGTATTGACCGAGCTTGGCGGCAGCATCCTGGGCAGTGCTGCGCAGTACTTTGCCTTGATGGCTCGGGCTGGCATCACCTCTACCTCGGACATGACCTACTCCGACCAGGTCAAGGCAGGCTACGAGGCTTTGGCCACTTTCCCGAGCCACCCACTTCGGGTGAGCATGTGGCAGGTCTCGACTGCGCCGGACTATCTCGACTCGGTCGAATTTGCTGCCGGAGAGAAACTGCTGATCAAACAGGGTGTGAAGTTGTGGACCGATGGCTCGCCCTGGATCGGCAACGTGGCCTTGTCGTTCCCCTACCTGGACACCGACACCACCCGGATCGCTGGTATCGATCCAGCCGTGGCTGGGGGAATGGATTCCCTCAACTATGGGCGCGAGCAGGTGGATGCGATTCTTGACCAGAGTGCGGTGTTGGGCTGGCAGATGTCCTTCCACTCCAATGGTGACCGCGCGGTGGACTTCGCGCTGGACGCCTACGAAGATGCCCTGACCCGGCATGGGCTGATCGGCACGGACCATCGCTGGCGGATTGAACACGTTGGCGGTGCCCGAACCTCCCAATTTGAGCGTGCCGCCAAACTTGGCGTCCATATTTCGATGGCCCCGTTCCAGTACTACTACTGGGGGGATTTGCTCGATGGGGAGATGTTCGACCATGAGCATGGCTCGCAATGGCAGGCGATCCACGAAGCGGTGGCTGCTGGGGTATGCGTGTCGCTGCACAATGATGGCTCGGTGTCGCCGCCGACCCCGCTGCTGAACATACAGACCGCGGTGTCACGGCGCACCCGAAGTGGTGCAATTCATGCGCCAGAGCAACGAGTCAGCATCGATGAAGCTCTCAAGATGCACACCATCAACGCCGCTCGAACCCTGCATCGCGAACGGCTGGTGGGTTCCTTAGTGCCGGGAAAGCTCGCCGACTTTGTTGAACTCAGTGCTGATCCCTACCACGTGGATCCGGCGCAGCTGTCCGAAGTGGTGACGGTGCAGGGCACCTGGTTGGGCGGGCGCCGAGTCGATCTGGAGGAATTTCTCCAGGCGGCGGGTGCGGAAGACTCATCGCCTCACGAGCATCTGCGGGCTCACGCCCACGCCAGCTGCTGCTGAGCCAAGCCTGACTGTAACCATCGCTGGCCGCGGCGAGTCTGGTGGAAATGCAAAGAGCCGTTGATACCCCGGAAAGTTGGGGCGTCAACGGCTCTTTGGTTAAGGCGTTATCGCTACTCGGGATCGACGATCTCGCACAGTTCCTGCCCGGACGTGACCGAAGCGCCAACCTTGGCGGTGAGCGACTTGATCACACCGCTGCGGTGAGCATTGATCGGCTGTTCCATCTTCATGGCCTCCAACACCACCACTAGATCGCCTTCGTTGACCTCGTCGCCCTCGAGCACACCGACCTTGACGATGGTGCCCTGCATCGGGGCCGCCAAAGTGTTGGACGAAGGGGCCTTGGCCTTCGCCCCACCAGTGCTGCGCCGGGTCGGGCGCTTGGCCGTTGCCGCTTTGGCCATCGGAGCCGACAGCGAGTCAGGTAGCTTCACCTCTACGCGGCGGCCGTTCACCTCAACCACATAGGTGGTGGCTTCGACCGGGTCGAGTTCGCCCATCGTGCCGGTGTATGGCTCGATGTTGTTTTCGAATTCGGTCTCGATCCAACGGGTGTGGATGCCGAAGTTGCCGTCCGTGGCCGTGAAGGCTGGCTCGTTGAGCACGGCTTGGTGGAAGGGGATCACCGATGGCATCCCTTCCAAGATCGTCTCAGCCAGCGCGCGCTTGGAGCGGGCGATCGCCTCGGCACGGTTAGAGCCGGTGACAATCACCTTGGCAACCAGCGAGTCAAAGGAGCCAGGAACGGCCATGCCGGTCAGATAGCCCTCTTCAACCCGCACTCCTGGCCCGGTGGGGGCATGCCAGGCGGTCACGGTGCCTGGAGCAGGCATGAAGTTGCGTCCGGCATCCTCGGCGTTGATCCGGAACTCGA
>DHWU01000058.1:29741-30512 GCA_002413345.1 Propionibacteriaceae bacterium UBA5174
GATCCGGAACTCGATCGAGTGGCCATGAATCTTGGGATCTCCGAAGCCAAGCTCTTCGCCTTCAGCGATTCGGAACATCTGGCGCACCAAATCCAGGCCAGTGACCTCTTCGGAGACTGGATGTTCGACCTGCAGCCGGGTGTTCACTTCGAGGAAGCTGATGGTGCCGTCCTGACCGATCAGGAACTCACACGTTCCCGCGCCCACATAGCCAGCCTCTTTCAGGATCGCCTTACTGGAGTCGTAGAGCCGTTGGCGCTGGTCTTCGGTGACGAAGGGAGCCGGGGCCTCTTCAACTAGCTTCTGATGGCGACGCTGCAGCGAGCAGTCGCGGGTAGAGACCACCACGACATTGCCGTGAGAGTCAGCCAGGCACTGGGTCTCGACATGGCGAGGACGATCCAGGTAACGCTCCACGAAGCACTCGCCGCGGCCGAAAGCGGTAACCGCTTCACGGGTGGCCGATTCGAACAACTCGGGAATCTCTTCCAGAGTGCGCGCAACCTTCAGGCCACGCCCGCCGCCGCCGTAGGCAGCCTTGATCGCGATCGGCAGGCCGTACTGCTCGGCGAAGGCCACCACTTCATCGGCATCGGCGACCGGGTCGGAAGTACCAGGCACCAGCGGGGCGCCCACCTTGGCAGCGATATGGCGGGCCTGCACCTTGTCACCGAGAGAATCGATGGCGGCCGGCGAAGGGCCAATC
This sequence comes from Propionibacteriaceae bacterium UBA5174, assembly GCA_002413345.1. Taxonomy (GTDB): domain Bacteria; phylum Actinomycetota; class Actinomycetes; order Propionibacteriales; family Propionibacteriaceae; genus Propionicimonas. Next base: position 30,448 of record DHWU01000058.1, read on the forward strand.
CAGGTGAGACCAGCGTCCATCACGGCCTGGGCGAAGCTGGCATTCTCGGCCAGGAAGCCGTAGCC
>DHWU01000058.1:30764-66391 GCA_002413345.1 Propionibacteriaceae bacterium UBA5174
AGCCGTAGCCGGGGTGGACGGCGTCTGCGCCTGCTCGCTCGGCGATGTCGAGAATCTTCGCTACATCCAGATATGTCTCAGCAGGTGAGAGTCCGTTCAGTGCGAAGGCCTCATCGGCAAGCTTGACGAACAGAGAATCAGCGTCGGGGTCGGCGTAGATCGCCACGCTGCCGATGCCGGCATCCCGTGCGGCTCGGATCACTCGTACGGCGATCTCTCCGCGGTTAGCTACCAGCACTTTGCGTATCGGCATGGGCGTTCCTTTCGGTTCTGGGGCCACGTCCCAGCGGAGTCTAGTGAAAACCGCGCCAACTAGGCAGTACCTAGTGGAAGTGATTCGTAACCGGAGACGAAAAGTCGGGCTTTGATCGGTCAAAGCTGCCCCGTTTTCCATCCTTTCTGAGGCGAGAGGTGCATGCTTACCCACGTGAGTAACTGCACCAGCCTCGCCTGGCGCGACGGTGTTGAAGTCGCCCGCAACTTCCCGTTGGCTGAACTGGACGTTTGGTTGGGCAAACCCGAAGTGCTGGTCTGGCTGGATCTGGTCGATCCGTCGACCGCGCTGCTCGACGAGTTGGCCCAGGAGTTGAAGCTGGACCCGCTGGCGGTCGAAGATGCGGTCGAACCGTGGGAACGTCCCAAAGCCACCCGGCACGCTGGTCATACCTTCCTTACCTGCTACGTCACTCGGGTTCGGCCGGAGCCAACAGGTGGAAATTCGCTCGAGCTTGGCCGGATCTCTGCCTTCGTGCTGCCAAATGCGCTGATCACCGTCCGGTCTGGCGATGCCGTTGATATGGATTCGATCCTTGCCCGCTGGTCTGAGGACGGATTGCTGGGTCACGGCGTGGCGGCTTTGGTTCACGGCATGCTGGACGAAGTCATCGACGGCCATTTCGAGACGATCACCGCTTTCGACGAGGAACTCGACTCTCTCGAGGATCTGCTGTTCGATGCCACTCACAAGCCGGCCGAGATTCAGCAGCGGGTGTTCGGAGTGCGCAAGTCGCTGGTCAAGTTGCGGCGAGTAGTGCTGCCGATGCGTGAGGTCGTGATCTCCGTGATGCGCTTTCGTGACCAGCAGGAGAAGGTCTTGTCGGCTGAGCTAGACAGCTATTTCAACGACCTCTACGACCATGCGATCCGGGCGGCAGAGTGGACTGAGAGCCTGCGGGACATGATTTCGAGCCTGTTTGAGACAAACCTGAGCCTGCAAGATTCCAGGCTGAACGAAATCATGAAGAAGCTGGCGGGTTGGGCGGCGATCATCGCGGTACCCACCGCGGTTACTGGCTGGTTCGGCCAGAACATTCCCTACCCTGGGTTTGCTGAGCAGTTCGGATTGATCGAGTCAGTGATAGCAATCCTGATTGGCACGGTGGGGCTGTATCTGCTGTTCCGTAAGGTTGATTGGATCTGAGGTAGCTCGACCAACGCCGTGCCTAGAAGAAGACTGCGAAGGCCACTGGGACGACCCACAGCAGTGCCAGCGCCTGCAACATCCGGTCGCTCAACACAACGTCTTCGGGTTCGCCAGCATCGCCTTGGTCAACTTTGAAGGCGTAGCGCAGCACGGCCAAGGTGAACGGCGCGATTGAAATCGCGGCCCACGGCACACCGAAGACGTTGCCGTCCTGTTCGAAGGCCCACAGGCTGTAGGACATGATCACGATGGCCACCGAGACCGACCACACCTCGCGCAGGTAGGAAGTGGTGTACTGCTTCAGGCTCTCCCGAGTTTGTGCGTCGCTGCCCAACTCCTTCAGTTCGGAGTACCGCTTGCCAGCCACCATGAAGAGTGAACCGAAGGATGCCACGAGCAAGAACCACTGGCTCAGTGCCAGGTTGGACGCCACGCCACCAGCGATTGCTCGCAACAGGAAGCCTGCCGCAACCATTGCCAAATCGATGATCGGCTGATTCTTCAGAAAGAACGAGTAGCCGATCTGAAGCAGCCAATAAACGGCCAACACGACGCCCAGCATCTGGGACACCCAGAAGCCCAAAGCGAAAGCGGCGGCTGCGGTGATCGCAGCCAATACCCACGCGACTTTCACCGACAACTCGCTCGCCGCGATCGGACGGAAGCGCTTCTTGGGGTGAAGCCGGTCAGCCTCGACGTCGCGAATGTCGTTGATCAGGTAGATCGAGGCACTGATCAGGCAGAACGCCACAAAAGCCCAAGCCGACGGAATCAGTACCGCAGGGCTGAACAACTGTCCGGCGGCCACCGGTGCGGCCAGCACCAGCACGTTCTTCACCCATTGGCGTGGACGCATCGCTCGCAACCACGCGGGCAGGATCGAGCGGGGTGGGAGTTGTTCGGTTTGCTCAATGTCAGCCATAGCGGCTCAAGGTTAGCGGACTGTCTTCAGTGGTTGGTTTGCCCGCGCCACAGGCTGTGCCAGGGCACCCCGACACTGGTGAACAGTCGGCGCAGCAGCGGCAGGCTGATTCCCACCACGTTGTGCGGATCGCCACACACGGTGGTCACATAGGCCCCGCCTAGGCCGTCGATGGTAAAAGCGCCAGCCACTTGCAGCGGTTCACCGGTGGCGACGTAGGCATCGATCTCGGCGTCTTCGAGGTTGGCGAAGACCACTTCGGTGGTGGCCACGGCTGAGGAGGTCTGAACCATGCCACCGAGCCGGGCGATCACCTGGTGCCCGGTGTGCAGGTGCCCGGTGTGGCCGCGCATCTGTTGCCAGCGCTGGACGGCCTGAGCCGCGTCTGCTGGCTTGCCCAGCGGCTCTCCGTCCAGTTCCAGGAGCGAGTCACAGGCAACCACTAGCACGTCATCCGCGCCGGTGAGGCTGGCGAAGACAGCCTCGGCCTTGGCCTGAGCCAGGCTGGCCACCAGATCGATCACGTCGGCGGCGGTGAAAGCCTCCTCGTCAACGTCGGAAACCCTGATCTCTGGCCAAAGCCCGGCGTCGAGCAGTGTCTGGCGTCGAGCCGGGGATGCCGAAGCCAGGATCAGCCGTGGTGGCTGATCCTGGGTCTTTGCTGTAGTCACCTGCGAACCACCCAAGGACCCCATGACTGTGCCCAACGCAGGCTTAGCGCCGGAAGGTGCTGCGCCAGGCCTCGCGTCCAGGCAGCAGTGGGTTGCGCACCGTATGCCAATAGGACCTCCACCCACCGGCCAAAGTGCCGGTGAGTGGCGCGTGTGGCTCGGGCCGGGCCCGCAGCACGGCAGCCAATACGGTGGCGAGCACCGCCAATTCCTCATCAGTTGGCGATCCGCCCACAATCTGGAAGGCCTGCTGAGGAACGGCGGTCCCGGCTTGAGATTCGGTCCCACTCACAGCGGGATGTTCCCATGCTTCTTCGGCGGCAGCTGCTGCCGCTTGGTGCGCAACAGCCGTAGCACGCGAATCACCTGAGCGCGGGTGTCGTGAGGGTAAATCACCTTGTCAACGTAGCCACGTTCGGCCGCCACATAGGGATTGGCCAGTTTGTCGTTGTACTCATCAATCAGTTCGGTACGTCGAGTCGCGGGGTCGTCGGCAGCGGCGAGTTCCTTGCGGTAGAGGATATTCACCGCACCCTCAGCGCCCATCACCGCGATCTGAGCGGTGGGCCAGGCCAGGTTCACATCAGCACCCAGAGGTTTGGAGCCCATCACGCAGTACGCGCCGCCGTATGCCTTGCGGGTGATCACCGTCACCAGCGGGACGGTGGCTTCGGCGTAGGCGTAGATGATCTTGGCACCACGGTGAATGATGCCGTCCCATTCTTGGTCGGTGCCGGGCAAGAAGCCAGGGACGTCAACGAAGGTCAATACCGGAATGTTGAAGGCATCACAGGTGCGCACGAACCGAGCTGCCTTTTCGGAGGCTTTGATGTCTAGACAGCCGGCGTAAACCATCGGCTGGTTGGCCACGACGCCGATTGAGCGGCCCTCCACTCGGCCAAAGCCACAGATGATGTTTTGGGCGTAGAGGCCGTGCACCTCAAGGAAATCATCGTCGTCGAGCACCCGCTTGATCACGTCATGCATGTCATAGGGCTGGTTGGGTGAATCGGGGATCACCGTGTCCAGCGCCAGGTCGTGATCGGTGATGGTGAGGTCGGCTTCTTCTTCCTCGTAGACGGGGGCGTCTTCGAGGTTGTTCTGTGGCAGGAAGGTGATCAACTGACGCACGTACTCCAGTGCGTCCTGCTCATCAGCGGCGAGGTAGTGGGAGTTGCCAGACTTGGTGGAGTGAGTGCGCCCACCGCCCAGGTCTTCCATGCTGACATCTTCACCGGTGACGGTCTTGATGACTGCCGGGCCGGTAATGAACATCTGGGAGGTCTGATCGACCATCACCACGAAGTCGGTCAGCGCTGGGGAGTAGACGTGGCCGCCGGCAGCAGCGCCCATGATCAGCGAAATCTGCGGGATTACGCCAGAAGCCAGAGTGTTGCGACGGAAGATCTGGGAATACAGATCCAGCGAGGTCACACCTTCTTGGATTCGGGCGCCACCGCCTTCGTTGATGCCAATGATCGGGCAACCGGTCTTGATGGCGAAGTCGAGGATCTTGACGATCTTTTCGCCGTACACCTCGCCCAGCGCGCCGCCGAACAGTGTCACGTCTTGACTGAATACGCAGACCGGCCGTCCATGGATCGAACCGACACCAGTGATTACGCCATCGGTGTAGGGGCGCTTGGCCTCTAATCCGAACGCGGTGCTTCGGTGTCGAGAGAACTCATCGAACTCGGTGAAGGTACCTTCATCGAGCAGTGCGAGTACGCGCTCTCGTGCGGTCATCTTGCCTTGGGCGTGCACCTTCTCCACCGCTGCTGGTGCGGCGGGGTTCTTGGCTTGCTCGATGCGTTCGCCAAGGTCGGCGATCTTGCCCCTAGTAGTGTGAATGTCCGGCTGCATGCGGTGAACCATAGCGGGCACTGGGCGGTTGCGTCATAAGGTCGGGGGATGAATTCCATACTCGGCGCGGAATCCGGCCCAGAACAGGGGTCTAGATTCGGTGCTCCTTGGACGCAGGTGAGCCTGGTCGCCCAGACTGGTTCGACTAATGCCGATCTGGCTGCTGCCGCGCGTGGCGGAGCGGAGTCGGGCACGGTATTGGTCGCAACTCACCAAACCGCAGGCCGGGGTCGGCTGGATCGGTCGTGGACGGCACCGCCGGGTACTTCACTAGCAATTTCGGTACTGCTACGGCCCCCGGTCGAAATGCCACTGGAGCGTTGGTTGTGGCTGCCGCTGGTGGCGGGGTTGGCAGTGGTGGACAGCCTGAACCAGTTGTACCAACTCCCGGTCGAGCTCAAATGGCCCAATGATGTGTTGATCAAAGAGCAGAAGCTTTGTGGGATCTTGGCCGAACGGATCGTTGCTGGCGGTGATCCCGCTGTGGTGATCGGGATGGGTCTGAACACTCGTTTGAACGCCGATCAACTGCCGGTGCCAACGGCTACCTCGCTGGCGCTTTGCGGGGCAGAAGTTGCTGACGTTGAACTAGTTGAGGCTTTACTGACGGCGCTTGGGTCTTGGTATTCGCGGTGGCTTGGCGGCGAAGATTTGTCCGCGGTGCTGACCCAACGCTGCGCCACTATTGGGCATCGGGTCCGGCTGGAGATAGCCGGTAGTGAGCCGGTCACTGGTGAGGCCATCGGAATCGATCCTGATGGGCGACTAGTGGTGCGCACCGAACAGGGCGTTCAGGCGTTCGCGGCCGCGGACGTGGTTCATCTGCGCTGACCTGCCACTGGTGTGCCACGATTGGCCCTATGGGTTTGTCACCGGAGTTACTTGGCCAAGGCGAGGTTGAGGTTCTGCATCTACGGACGCACGCTAAAGCGCTGATCGCTCCGGCAATCGTGCTGCTGCTGTTAGCTGTCTTAGTCGGGCTCGCTTTCGCCTTCGTGCCGCCATCGATGCTGCCGTGGGCGTCCTGGGTGATCGTGATCGTGGCCCTGCTGGCGCTGATTGTCTGGGTGGTGGCACCGTTCCTGCGCTGGTGGTCAACTACGTACACCTTCACCAATCGGCGAATCATTACTCGCCGCGGCATCATTTCGAAGCGCGGTCACGATTTGCCCCTGACCAGGATCAACAATGTCGCTTACGAGCTTTCGTTGACCGACCGGATTTTTGGCTGCGGCACGCTGCAGCTCACTACCGCTGCCGATGAACCAGTGACGTTGAGCGACATCCCTGATGTTGAGCGGGTGCATGTAGTGATGACCGAGCTGCTCTTCGCCAGCGACGACCCGATCAAGCAGCCTCCGCTGGCTGACGAGTGAGCTCGCCGCAAGAGGCGTCGGCGAAGCCGTCGCTGGGTACTCAGCTGTTTCGATTCGTGGTCACTGGCGGGTTGTCGGCGATCGTTGACTTCGGTTTGCTGAATGCGTTCATGGCCCTTGGCCTGGGCTATATCGGTGCCAAGGCCCTGTCTTTTGTGGCGGGCACCACGACTGCCTATCTGATCAACCGCCGCTGGACTTTTGTGGCCGAGCCGTCGAAGCGCCGGTTCGCAGCAGTGGTGGTGTTGTATGCGGCCACTTTCGCTGTCCAAGTTGGGCTGTGGGCGCTCTGTTACCCATGGCTACTGGCGGTTAGCGGCAGCGAAATCGTGGCCAGAGTGATCGGCTTTGTGATTGCCCAGGGCGTGGCTACTACGTTGAATTTCATCGTGCAGCGCACGTTGATCTTCCGTTAGCTAGGGATCTTCGGTCACGGATCTTTCGTTAAGGCAGGTCGAAGCGGCGCAGGAGTCTGCCGGTGGCGGTGTTCCAGGCGAGGAGTTGTTCTGGCTGGGTGCTCAGGTAACTGCTGGCCGAATACAGCACCTGGCCGTCAGGGCTGAAGGCAACTCGGGCGGGGTGGGCGGCCTTTAGCGACAGTGCCGTTGCTGATCCTGGTTGCCACAGCACTATTCGATCTGCTGGGTACATCGTGTAGGCCAGGGTGTTGCCGGTGGGATCGAAGATAGGCGAGGAGGCCGATCCGCTGGTGGGTGCGGTGTATTTCAACTCGAAGGTATTGGCGTCATAGACGTTGACCTTGGTGGGGGTCGCGCTGTCAATCAGGGCAACTTGGTGGCCGTCCGGTGAGAAGGCCAATCCGTCGAATGTTGTGCTGCTCTCGGCTGCGATGGCGATCCGCCGGTGGCTTCGCAGGTCCCAAACTTGGGCGCCGACCTCACGTCCAGACAGGGCCAGGCGGGTGCCGTCGGCGCTGAACTCGAGATCGGTGATGGTTCCGGTAGAGGTATTGAACGTGCCGCGCAGTTCTCCGGTCTTCGTGTTCCACAGCTTGACGCCGCAGTCGGTTGAGGCCGCGCTGGCCAGCGTTTGGCCATCGGGGCTGTAGACCAGACCGGTGATGTTGGAAATTTGATCGGTGGCTTCTGGCTGCGGATGCCCGGCCAACGTAAGCAGCTTGTTGCCCGTGTCGAGGCTCACCAGGTCGATCTTGCCGGCTGATCCGGCTTGCGCAATCTGGCTGAGGTCTGGACTCAGCACACCGTAACGACGTGCCCGGCTGGTGATACTGCCCGAAGTGGCATCCCAGGTGCAGATGCCACCAGGGCAGTCGGCGACCACTGAGGCTCCATCTTTGGCAACCGTCAGATCAGGGAAGGTGGGCACATTGGGTACAGGGGAAATATTGCCGTTAGTAGAGGTCTGTCCGACGGATTTGTCGAGAGCCGCTGGCTGGCCACAAGTCGTTTCTGGGGATCCCAGCGTTGGGGTTCCGGCGTAAATCCCGAGCCAAAGGGCGAAAAGCCCGATAGTCACAACAATGTCGCGAAACCGCAATCGCGGTGGCCGCCGAAGATTCATGAGTTCACCCTAGGTGGGTAGGGCAAACCGGCAGTGAGTCGTTTACCGCCCCGTCAGTCGAGGCGGTAAACGATCAGCTCAAAGAATGGTCATCTGCTGGGGTTCAACCAGCACGCCAGAGGAAGTCGGCAATTCGGAAGGCATTACTTTGTAAACCCGCTTGCCGGCAGCCTCAGCCACGAAGTTGCTCGCAACACCGTCGATGTAGTGAATGCCCGCGCCATCATCGGCGGCAAAGCCACCGTCCAGATCGCCAGCAGCCACCGCATCAGTGAAAGCAGGCGCTCGGCCAGCTTCGCCGTCGAAATGCGGGCAGAAGCTGCCGCCGACCAGGCCAAGCCCGCCACGCCAAGGACGGAAATCGCCGAAGGTATCGGTGATACAACCCGAATACCAGCAGGCACCGCCTGCACCGACGCCGGCCAGCACCACGTCACCTTCTTTGGCGCGGGCCTTGATCGCCTTGCCCACTCCATGGGCCTTCCACAAAGCCAGCAGGTTTACCGTGTGGCCGCCGCCGACCAGGATCACATCAGCATCAGCAATCCGGGCGATGGAGTCGGTGGAGCTGCCGTCCCACAAGGTGAGCACCATGGTGCGCACGCCGAGAGTGCCGTAGGCAAGCAGGAACTTGGTGATGTACTGCGGGTCATCGGCCGAAGCGGTGGGTGCGAAACACACCAGCGGCGAAGACTTCCCGCTGATTTCGATCAGGTAGCGATCAAGATTCGTCGGAGCGCCGGACTCCGACATGGAGAACCCGCCTCCACCCATGGTCACGATATGTGCAGTCATGGATGCAATTGTGGCAGAGGATCAACCGGCCCGAGACCCGAACCGCCTATCCGAAACAGGTTAAGAAAGTGCTGCCTAGGTGTGGTAGCGCAACTACGGCGGTGTTTCGGGATGGACCTGGCAACTCACAGCGGCGAAGATGTTCCAGACTCAACTAGTACGGTGGGCATCGCGCCCGAACCGAGATCTAAACGAAAAGGCATTGGAGAAGCGCAATGAGTGAAGCCCCCCTGGTTGGAATCGTGATGGGGTCGGATTCGGACTGGCCGGTGATGGAAGCCGCTGCCCAGGCTTGCGCCGAATTTGGTATCGGCTACGAGGCCGACGTGATCAGCGCCCACCGGATGCCCGACGACTCCTTGGCCTATGGACGCAGCGCCCGCGAACGTGGCTTGAAAGTGATCATCGCTGGCGCTGGTGGGGCGGCCCATCTGCCCGGAATCTTGGCTGCCGTGACCCCGCTGCCGGTGATTGGCGTGCCGGTACCGCTGAAGGTGCTTGACGGCATGGATTCGCTCCTCTCGATCGTCCAAATGCCTGCCGGGGTGCCCGTGGCGACGGTGGGGATTGGCAATGCGCGCAATGCCGGCCTGTTGGCCGTGCGGATGCTGGCGACTGGCGACTCGGCCTTGGCCGACAAGGTGGTTGAGTTCCAGGCCCAGCTTCGCGAAGCGGCGCGAGCCAAGGGAGCCAAGGTTCGCGGGCTGTAGCAGCGGTAGTGCACCCTCCATCGCTGGCGGCGCGGCTTCCGGGGCGGCTTGGCCTGCAGGGCAATACTGAAGGCGCCGATTTTCCCCGGAATCCAGGAGTGAGATGAGCGACGAGGCCGTCCGTCCTTCCTCGGACTCGGCAACCGCACAGACCCGCAGTGGCCTGATTGCGGTTCGCCGCAGCCTTGGGCTGATTTTGATGTCAGTGCTGGTCCCAGGCAGCGCCCAGCTTGCCGCTGGTAACCGTAGGGTGGGCCGGATCGCAGTGCGGGTGTGGCTAGCGGTGTTGGTGGCCTTACTGCTGATCGGGCTACTCGCGCTGGCGTTGCGTGAAGACATCTTGGGGCTGATTACCAACTCGATCGTGCTCATCGTTGCGCAATGGTTGGTGTTGGCACTGGCTATCGGCTGGTCGTTATTGGTGCTGGACTCCTGGCGACTCGCTGATCCCCGGGTCATGACAAGGGCCGGCGCAGTGATTTCGGGGGTGCTCGCGCTGGCGTTGGCGGTAGCGGGCACTTCGGTGGGTTGGGCGGCTTCGAACGTGATCAGCTCAACCCGCTCGGCCATCGAAGTCATGACCGGGCAAGGTGGCGGTGACTCTCAAACTCAGAATGGCCGTTACAACATCTTGTTGCTTGGTGGCGACGCGGGGACTGGGCGCGAGGGGCTGCGGCCAGACTCGATCACGGTGGCCAGTATCGATGCCAAGACTGGGCGCACCGTGCTGTTCAGCCTGCCGCGAAACCTTCAGCGGGTACCGTTCCCGGCTAGTTCACCGCTGTACAAGTTGTACCCGAACGGTTACTACTGCCCGAAGGCGACCCCTGGGAATGAGTGCATGCTCAACGGCATCTACACCTTGGCGGTCGAGCATAAGTCGCTGTTTCCCGGGGTGAAGAATCCCGGTGTGGTGGCCACTCAGAGCGTGGTGGAAGAGCTCCTGGGGCTGAAGATCAACTACTGGGTAATGATCGACATCAAGGGTATGCAGAGCCTGATCGATGCGCTCGGTGGCGTGCGGATCGATGTGAACGAGCGGGTGCCGATGGGTAGTACCCACGGCGCTTCGGGCATTTTTGGTTACATCGACCCCGGCAAGGGGAAGCTACTGGACGGCTTTCATGCAGTCTGGTTCGCCCGTTCTCGGGAAGGCGCTGGCGGCTCAGATTACAAGCGAATGATTCGTCAGAAATGCGTGATGAATGCGATGCTCAAACAGATGGATCCAGTCACGGTGGTCACCAAGTTCCAAGCGATCGCTGACGCTGGCAAACAGATCGCGGCTACCAGCTTGCCAGCAGACCAGCTCGGTGTAATGAGCAAACTGGCGATGAAAGCCAAGACGATTCCGATTGCTTCGGTGAGCTTCACCCCACCGTTGCTCAAGTCCAGTGTGAACCCGGATTTTGCGCTGATCCGTCGGGTCACTGCCCAGACGATCGCGGCAAGTGAGGCGTTGGACGCCTCTGGTGGTGCCGCCAAGCCAGCTTCGTCGAGTCCAGCCACAGCGCCGACCAGCAAGTCAAAGGCAAAGTCGACTTCTTCGACCGACAAGAACAATACCGACGATATCGACGCGGTTTGCAAGGCTTCATAGGTTGCGCTAACCAGGCTCGGTGATTGGTTGAACTCTGCTGGTTAGGCTCCGATCAGAGCTTGCCTGAGCCCAGGATCGAGAACACCCACTTGCCAACTGTGGAGGTGAGTGACCTGCCGGTATCGAAGTCGGCCACTCGGGTCATCACGCACATTCGGTAGTTACGGCCGTCGCCGGAAACATCGCCCATTGAGTTGACCGCCCACAGGCCGTCGCTGGACTTGAACTGCACCCAGCCGTTCTTCAGGTGGACGCTAACACTTTCGGATTTCGGCTGGCCGACGCCCCAGGTTTGATCATTGATTACCTGGCCCATCAGGCCATAGATGAACTCGCAATCGTCATTGGTGAGCGCTTTGGAACCACCGGTCGCCAGGACCTTCACCAGCTTCACCTGGTCGGAAGGGGTGGTCCAGGTCCAACTCCACTGGTCGGGTTTGTTGGCGTCCAGGTGGGTTTGGGTGAGGCCAAGCTCGTCGGCCAGGGTTTGATACCCGGCGTACCCGGCGTAGTTCCACAAGGCGGAGGCGGCATCATTGTCGGATTGGGTGATGGCCTTGCGGGCATTTTCGACATGCTCTGCGCTGAGTTCCGTGCCATCGCTGCGGGCCTTGCGCAGCGCCATTGCCACGATCATCGGCTTGGCCATTGACGCGCTCTGGCTCGGGTAATCGCCGTTGAAGCTGTAGGTGCCGCCGCTGCGCACATCTTCGATGAACACCCCGAACTGGCTCGACCCGCCCGAAATGGTCTGCAGCGTCTGGTTCAGTTGGTCGGGGATCGGCCCGGTCGGTGAGACGGACGGCTCGGGAATGCTCACCGTCTTGGTGCAACCGGCCAAGCCAACCAGGGCGATTCCCCCAGCGGCGATAAACAGCGAGCGGCGCGAGAGTGTGGCGTCCATCTGGGCCCCTAATCCTGTCGGTGGCGTGCGTGGTGTTTCTGCCTGGTCATCATGCCACCGCTTGGAAAACCTGGAGGCCCGGGCAGCCCGCAGTGGCCGGTTGAGGCTGAGGTGCCAAAGCTCGGGGTGATTGGGTTGGTCGGTTGCCCTAGGCTCAGGGTCGTGCGTTACGTAGTGATCATGGCTGGTGGGTCGGGGACCCGACTATGGCCGCTGTCTCGGAAAGGGACTCCGAAACAGCTGTTGGGGCTAATTGACGGCAAGAGTCTGTTGCGGTTGGCCTTCGAACGTTCCTTGGCCACTGTGCCTGCCGAGCGGATTCTGGTGGTGACCGGTGCGCCCTATTCCGATGTGGTAGCTGCCCAACTGCCGGAGTTGCCTCCAGGAAACATTCTGGGTGAACCGGTGGGTCGCGATTCGCTGAACGCGGTTGCTTGGCCCGCTGCTGTCCTCCAGGCTCAAGACTCTGATGCTGTGATCGCTCAGGTAACGGCCGACCAGGTGATTGAGCCGGTCGAGACTTTTGCTGCCTGTTTGGAGACAGCTTTTGCGGTAGCTGAATCCGATCCGCACGCACTCGTCACGCTCGGCGTGGTCCCGACCTGTGCGCACACCGGCTATGGCTACCTGCATCGCGGCGCTGCTCTTGAAGGTTTCAGTGGCGCCCATGCGGTGCTCAATTTCGCCGAGAAGCCGATGCAGGAGGTTGCTGAGGAGTATCTGGCCTCGGGCGAATACTGGTGGAATGCGGGCATGTTTGTTTGGCGTGCCTCCGCATTGCTGGAACAACTGCGGCTGCTGTTGCCAGATACCTATGCGGCGGTGACTGAGTTGGCGGCGCGGCCTGAGTCACTGAACGAGATCTTCCCGAGGCTATTCAAGACTTCGGTTGATTATGCAGTGATGGAACCGGTCTCAGCCGGGCGGGGTAGCGGGCGGGTGGTGGCGGTTGCGTTGCCAGTTTCCTGGCGCGACGTTGGCGGCTATCCGAGTTTGGCCGAGATATTGCCCCACGACGAGGGCGGCAACGCCGTTGCTGGCGCGGTGGTCTGTTTGGACGCGAGCGGAAACACGGTGGTCAACGATGACGCTGGCTCGGTAGTGGCCTTGCTAGGAGTCACTGGCTTAGTGGTCGTGCGCACCGCCGAGATCACCATGGTGGCTCGCGCCGAAGACGCCGAACGAGTCAAAGCCCTTGTCGCCAAAGTATCCGCCGACGCCGGGCAAAGGTATGTCTAAGCCGCGTTTGGGGCATTAGCCTGGGGCGGGTGCAGTGAACGAGAGTTGAGGCGAGAGCGATTCATGATTGACAAACTCAAGCGAAGCCGTGAGCCGTTGTCTTGGTTGGCGATCGGCTTGGTCGTGTTGGGGATCGGTCTAACTACCTGGCGCCTGATCGGCAATTTCGCCAAGATGAGCGCCTTCGCAGCCTTCCAGGACGCCGGCGGCAGCTGGCTGGATGGCACGCTGGCCCTGGCTGTGGTCGTGCTGGTGCTGTCGTGTTCTGTCGCTGCACCTCCGGTTTCGCGGGCGCGGCTGCTAACTCAGCTAGCGGCGATCGTGCTGAGCTTGGGCGTTGGGCTCACCCTGGTGAGCAACTTGATCGGAATGTGGGCCTCGGCCGGCGGGGTTGGGGTCGCCTTCGACTTTTTGGGCGGGTTGCCCATATTGGCTTTCAAAGCGGTGCTGGCTGGTGTGGCGTGGGTATTGCTCCGGGCGCTGCGGGCTGGACGGATTGAGCCTGCGGTTGAGGAAACGAAGCCGGAGGCGGCTGATGGTTTGGTAGCTGGCGCCGCTGAGGATGCAGCAGAGGCCGCTGCGGAGGGTGCGGTGGAAGGCGCTGATGAAGCCGCTGCCGAAGATGCAGCGGCAGCTGCAGAAGATACTGAAGTGGTGGAGCGAGACCCTGATGCGGGAGCTGTTTGGTGGTCTGCCGCGGACGCCGCCGCAGGTGCCCCGGCACGCGATCGGATGCCTGAGGATGGCGCACCGTCCAAAGAATGAGCAGTTTCGGTCCCCCATGTGGGGGACCCCGTCGGCGTGTCGCGGAAGAATAGTCCACTTGGAGTTGACTTCCCGGTAATGACAAGCGTGTAATTCACTACATAGTTCGCGGTTTGCCGCGGGCGGGTCGAGGAGAAATCACATGCAGGAGCTGTCGCTGGTTATTGAGCCGGAAGGCGAAGAAGGCGTCCTGGGCTGGCAGTCACGGTCCTTGTGTGCCCAGACCGATCCGGAAGCGTTTTTCCCCGAAAAAGGTGGGTCAACGCGGGAAGCAAAGAAAGTCTGTTTGTCCTGTGACGTACGTTCAGACTGTTTGGAATATGCCCTTGCTAACGATGAACGTTTCGGCATTTGGGGCGGTCTTAGTGAGCGGGAACGGCGCCGGCTCAAGAAGCTGGCGATCTGAATCACTGACGCGACCGAGGTAGGGTTGGCCCCCGGTGGGGTTGCGAATCCGAGAGGTGGCGTGTGAGCGAAGTCAGGGGCGAGTTCGGCGCGGACCCGTGGGCGTGGCTGGATGAGATCCACGATGAAGAACAGCCGGATCTGAGCGATTTTCGGGTGCTGGCGGTTTTGCTCCCAGTCGGTGGTGATTCGGCGCGTTGTCGATCGGCAATCGAGGCCCAGGATGCGCCGGTGGCGGCAATCGTGACTGAGCTGATGCCTGAGCAGGTCGGTGACTGGATCTGGGTAGTTCCAGATGACACCGAACCTGAGCCGGATGCGCTTTCGGCTCTGTTAGGTCGAGTACTCAAGCAACACGATGCTGCGGTGGTCGGTGCGCTCCTGCTTGAACCCCGCCGGCGGGGTGCGGGCAAGATGGTCAGCGATTGGGCGCAGACCATCTCCGGCAATGGCCGAATCCGCACGCTCACTGAGCCAGGCGAGCTTTACCAGGGCCAGTTGACTGCGGGCCCAGCGCTGGGACTGCCCGCTGCTGGCATGCTCGTGCGCGGCGATGCTTGGCGCTTCCTTGGCGGTTTCAACCTGGACTTGCCTAGCAGCCATTGGGGGCTGGACTTCGGCTGGCGAGCCAATTTGACCGGCTACCGGGTAGTCGCTGAGCCAGCTGCTCAGCTGACAAATTACGCGGACTTTGGTGACGCGGCCGAGAGTCGATCGGCTGGACTGGCGCTTACCGTCGCGAACTCACCAAAACCGTGGCGTTGGTTGGTGTCCACCAGGTTGGCCGTGGTGACCGCATTGGTCTCTCTGGGATTTCTCCTAGGTAAGGATCTGGCTAGGGCTGGGGAAGAGATTCGCGGTCTGTGGCGCTGGGTGGTCAATCGCGGGCTGCGCCGCGACTTGGCTGATCAGCTGTACTCACTCCCGGTCACCCCTGCCACGCGGGCGACTACCCGCGCATTACAGCCGGCCAGATGGTCCGGTATCCGGCGGGCGTTTGGGTTGTCGGTGTCTCGATTGGGTGGCTGGGTTGAGACTTTCTCTGGCCGCGGTGACGCGGTGAGCCTGGACGAGATGATCGGTGATGATTTCTCCGACCTCGGAGGCGGGTACCGGTCGAAGATTCCGTTCGTGGCGATAACCATGATTGCGCTGGTGATCGGTGCGTTGATCGCCGCTCGGAATAGTCTCAGGGGCGGCTACCTCACGGGCCCCGAGCTTTTGCCAGCACCGCAGAATTGGACCGAGCTGATCGCCATCTACACCGCGCCAGTAGCTGGCACCAGCGGGGGCGGGGCTCCTTGGTCCGCACTAGTGGGGCTGTCCTCACTAATCACTTTCGGCAATCCAGATTGGCTGGTTACTGGACTGTTGGTCTTGGCCGTGCCGCTGTCTTGGCTGCTTTCTTTCCGGCTGTTGCGCCGACTGGTGGGAGACAAAATCCTCGCGGCCATCGCGGCATTTGCCTACGCGTTGACTCCGGTCCTGGTCGGTGGTTTGAACTCAGCCAATCTGGGCGTTGCTGCGGTAACAGTGCTGTTGCCGGTGGCTGGCTACAGCCTCCTTGGCTGGGTGAAGGATGCTGATTGGAGCTGGCGGGCCGCGGGTTCGGTGGCGTTCTGGATCACCTTGATCTGTGCCTTGGTGCCGCTTTTTTGGGTGGTCGCCTTGGTGTTGGCGCTTTGGTACGGGCTGCGTGGCCACTCGATCAAGGCATGGTTGCAGTGGGTGGCGGTATTGGCCGCGCCGCTGCTCGCCTTAGTCGGGCCTTGGGGTGAAAGCTTGCTGCGTTACCCCGGACGGCTACTAACCGGAATCGAGCCGATCCTCGCCCCCAACACTTCGGTCCCGGCCTGGGAAGTGGTGATTGGTCACTCGGTCAGTTCGGCTGCGCCACTTTGGTTGTCGATCGCCTTCTTTGTGGTCAGTTGGGTCGCCGCATTCCTGGGGTCCTGGCGGCGCCCATCGTTCTCGCTGCCACCGCTGGGAATCGCTGCTGGCGCCGCTGTGGTCGCGATTGCGATTACTCGGTTGGCAGTCGAGGTGCCGCCGGGAATCTGGATTCGGCCACAGGCGTTGGAGTGGCAAGTCTTGTTGGCTGCAGCATTGATCCTTGCGGCAGTCGGTGGACTTGACGGGATAGCTGCGGATCTCGCTGACAAGGCACTTGGTCTTCGGCACTTTGCCAGCCTGGTTCTGGTGGCGTTGGCGGCCGCTTCGGTAGGGGCCGTTGCGATTTGGTGGGTTATCGGCGGCCAACTTGGGTTGGCTCGAACCACACTCTCGCAGGTGCCAGCCTTTATTCAGGAGGCTCAGCTGTCGAATACTCCGGGCCGAACCATGACTTTGAAGGTGAACGGCGGTGTGGTGCGTTGGGGCGTAGCTGAAGGTGAGTTTTCCCGACTGGGAGATGGTGAACGGGGACTCACCTTCGCTGGTGATCGCAAGTCCGCGTTGCTGGCGGCTTCGGTCTCGGCCCGGTTGATCGGTGGAAGTGGGGACGACCAGATTCTTCCTGATCTGGTCCGGCTCGGAGTGTCTTACATTGTGTTGGTCGGCGGGAATGGCGCTCAAGAGATCGCAATCAACAACACTCCTGGACTGGGGATCGGTACCGGCAGCGAAAATCGTCGGGTTTGGCCGGTACCCGGCTCGGCGATTGCGGTGGTGGCTGATGGGTCCGTCTACGCCGCCACGGGCGATGGGGAGCAAATCAGTGCTGGTTCTGAAAGTCGGACGTTGGAGTTCGCCCAAGCGGCCGATCCACGCTGGGATATTACGGTGGGGGGAGTTCGCCTCGACCCGTTGGATAGTGACCAGCCGGGTTCGGTTTACAACCTAGGCAGCAGAAGTGGTGAGTTGCGGATTGTCTTTAACTCGGGCACACCATGGTGGATCTGGGTTCAGTCGTTGGGGTTGCTGGTGCTAGCCGTGCTAGCGGCACCGGCGGTGCGTCGTCGCGCACCGGCAGAACCTCGTCGGATCGCCGGAGGTGAACAGTGAAGTCTTGGCTCTGGCCGGCAGCAGTCACCGGTGGAATGGCAATCGCGCTGGTCGCAGGCAGTGTGGTGAGTGCGCAGGGCGTACCGGATGAGGCGGCACGGAATTCGGGGACCCGGATCTCGGTCGTTTGTCCAGCGTCCCTGACTGAGACCGCAGATACTGCCATCTCCGCAGCGGGGATCGATCAGTCGGTGCGGACCTCGGATTTGTCCACCCCCGGCAGTGTGACTGATTGGCCTGGGTTGGCATCGATCAAGAATCCTAGGCAGCCGGTACGGGTATCGGCGAATAGCTCACGGCTATTTGGTGCCACCACCGTGTCGGTTGCGTCAAGCGGCACCGCCCGTGGTCTAGGAGTGGCTCAGTGCCTGGCTCCGCAAACGACCCACTGGTTCACTGGCACCGACATTTCTGCGCAATCGGGATCCCAGTTCACGCTGGTGAATCTGGACTCGACCGAGGCTGTGGTGGACCTGACCGCATTGACTGCGGACGGTAGCGTGGAAGTGCAACGAAGTCTCAGCGTGGCTGGAAACTCAAGTACCACCTTTCCCCTTTCGTCCTTGCCCAAGTCGACCACGCCGATCGCAGTCGAGGTCACTTCTTCGCCAGGGCGGGTTGCGGCCTTCTTGAGGCAGACCAACTGGTCGAACAAGACCCCGCTGGGTGCTGATTGGGTGCCAGAAAGCGCGCAGCCAGGCACGGATTTGGTGTTGTCTGGGGTGCCGAACGGAAGCGGACGCCGAACGCTAGTGGTGGCGA
Organism: Propionibacteriaceae bacterium UBA5174; assembly: GCA_002413345.1. Classification (GTDB taxonomy): domain Bacteria; phylum Actinomycetota; class Actinomycetes; order Propionibacteriales; family Propionibacteriaceae; genus Propionicimonas. Next base: position 48,745 of record DHWU01000058.1, read on the forward strand.
ACCCAAGCAATCGCACCGCTGGCGTGGATGTGCAAATGCTCACCGTTGATGGAGCGGTCGAGATAGCGGATGCGCAACGACTTGAGGTGCCGCCAGGTTCGACTCGAAGCGTGGAGTTGGCTCCCGGGTTGGGTGGGCAGGCGGCTGCGGTGCGGTTGACTTCGACTCAGGCGGTGACCGCCGGTGTACTCATCAACAATGGCCTTTCGTCAGCGAACAGTGACACGGCAACGGCGGGCGCGGGCACTGCGCTGGCCTCGGATGCTGTCTGGCCCATGGCTTTGGGTAAAGGGACTTCCGCGACTCTTCAGCTGGCTAACGCTGGCGATCAGGAAGCGACTTTGGAGCTGTTCATTACTGCCAACAATGCTGCTGCGCAGACATCTCAGGTGAAGGTGGCAGCTGGCTGCCTCACCCAGGTCAAGCTACCCAATGCGGATACCGTCACCATCCGCATCCAGACTGCATCACCGTCGGTGCGGGGGTCGGTGGTCGCCACCGCTGACCTAGGGAAAGTGAAGGGGATTGCGGTTCTCGACCTGACCAGTCAGCTGGCCTCAGCGGGATCTAGCGGGATCGTTTTCGATCCACACCTCGGGTAGGCGGGCTTGGCTCAGCTAATCCCAGTCTTCTGGGTTGGTATCTGGGTCCAGTTCGTCCAGCGCGATGCCAGTCAACGCCGAAAGTTGCTCGATCAAGGCCCGATGAACCAATTCGCGCAGTTCTATGGGCGTGCTTGCCCGCCGTTCCAGTGGGCGGCGGAACAACACGACCGCAGCGTTATGTTCATTTGTGGCTGAGGTAGCTGCGGCTAGCGGGATCTCACCAGCGTGCAACAAGTTCAGATTGCTGGGGATCTCCTCATAACCGATGTCGATCCCGTCAAAGGCGCGGGGACAGTTCGCTAACCCTTTGGCAACTGAAGCGTGCAGGCACTCGGCAAATAGCTCTGCTCCGCGAGCTTGCCCGTTCACTCGCACTGGGGCGCCGGTGAACGGATTCGCCGCGGCCAGTGGACCGCGAAGTCCGCGTCCATGCCGATTGCGTCGCCTCACCTGCCCAGCGTAATGCCCCGCAGGATTCCGCAGTTGAAAAGCCGGCGGCGCCCGTCGTGCGGTGCTCCAAGCATTGAGGGGAACCCGGCGACACCATCAGTAGCTAACCGCAACCTTCGGTCTTGGGGCTAGCCTGGACCGGTGATCAATCGGCGCTGCTCTAGGACGGCCTGCACTCATCCTGCGGTGGCCACCCTCACCTTCGCCTATGCCGATTCCACTGCCGTTCTCGGCCCGCTGTCGATGCGTCCCGAGCCGGGTACCTACGACCTCTGCGCCGCGCATTCCGAACGGTTGAGTGTGCCCCGAGGCTGGGATGTGGTCCGGCTTCCTGGTGATTTGAGTACTCCCCGAGCATCGGTTGATGACTTGATGTCACTGGCCGATGCGGTTCGCAAGGCCGGGTTGGGTGAGGACGCTCCGGTCACCGAACCCAGTTTCAGTCGGCGCAAAGGGCACTTGGCGGTGCTGGCTGACCCCGAGGATGGCTAGCGCGCTAGGCTCCTGACGTGATTCTTCCAGGAGTGTTTAAGGCCAATGACATTCGCGGCGTGATTACTGGCGACGACCCCGAATGGGACCTTGCTGGGGCTCGTGCTGTTGGCGCGGCCTTCGCAGAAGCATTCGAGTTGGCTGGCAAGGAATTTGTGATCAGCCGCGACATGCGAGTCGCTGGCGCCGAGCTAGTCGCCGCTTTCACCGATGGGGCCAGGGGGCGTGGCGCCAGTGTGGTCGATATTGGCCTAGCTTCGACCGATGGGCTGTGGTTCGCTTCTGGCTATCTGGGTCTGCCCGGAGTTCAGTTCACTGCTTCACATAACCCGGCCAGCTACAACGGGATCAAGTTCTGTCAGGCCAATGCCTACCCGATCAGCCCTGAGTTGATGGCCAAGGTCAAGGAACTGTCCTTCACTGAACTTCGGCAGGTTGAACCTCGCGGAGCACTGCGGACTCTTGAGTTGACCCAGGCCTATGCCGACAAGTTGCTTTCGCTGGTAGGGCTGTCGGGAATGCGCCGGTTGAAGGTAGTGGTCGACGCCGGTAACGGTATGGCTGGGCTGACCACGCCAGCGGTTCTGGGCTCGCTAAATGTGGAAGTGATTGGTCTGTTCCTTGATCTGGACGGCAGCTTCCCAAACCACCCGGCCAACCCATTGGAGCCGGCCAACCTGGTGGACGCCCAGCAGGCCGTCCTGGCCAATGGTGCAGATCTTGGTCTGGTGTTTGACGGTGATGCCGATCGTTGCTTCATCATCGACGAGCGCGGCGAAGTGGTTAACCCATCGGTGATCACCGCACTGATTGCCCGAGCTGAACTGGCCCGCGAACCCGGGGCGTCCATTGTGGTCAACACCATTACCTCCAAGGCGGTGAGCGAGGTGGTGGCTGACTGCGGCGGCAAGGTCGTGGTGAGTGCAGTCGGACACACCCGGATGAAAGCGCTGATGGCAAGCCATAATGCGATTTTCGGTGGCGAACATTCGGCACATTATTACTTCCGGGACTTTTGGGGAGCCGACACCGGCATGTTGGCCGCACTTCACGTGCTGGCGCTGTTGGGCAAGGCCAGCAGCATGTCTGCGTTGGCCGCGCAGCTGCCCGGTTACGCAGCCTCTGGTGAGATCAACTCCACCGTCGCTGATCCGGCCGCCACGACCGCGGCGGTGGCGGCCGCCATGGGGAGCCTCGGTGAGGTGTCTTGGATCGATGGACTGCTGATCAGCGGTGCTGATTGGTGGTTGAGTGTCCGTGAGTCCAATACCGAACCCTTACTACGACTCAATATTGAAGCCCGAACCGAGAGTAAAGTCGCCGAACTGCGCGACGCCGCCCTTTCGATCATCCGCAAGGAGCAGTCATGACCGAATTGCCCGCCGAATTGTTGGATCTGCTGGTCTGCCCGTCCTGCCACACCAAGCTCGCCTGGGATTACGAGGCTGAAGAACTGGCCTGCACTGGCTGTGAATTGGCTTATCCGGTGCGTGACGGGATTCCGATCCTGCTGGTGGACCAAGCGCGTAAGGCCTGATCATGGTTGAGTTTGAGGATGGGCGCTTAGAAGACCAAGCGGTGCTGAGCGCGGCCGATTCACTGTTGCGTCCGCTGGCTGAGACCGGCTCAAGGTTGCGCCGGGCGGCGATGTTGGCCGACAGCTCGCTGGCCGCGATCGAACCGGAAGAACATGTTCGGGCGATGATCACCTTCGGACCGGAGGCTCGCCTGTTGCGGGCGGTGCTGGAGCCCACCTGCACTGTGCCACTGGTGGCATGGCCCAGGTTAGGTCTGCCTGGCTGGGTTGGGCCGCTGGATGTGGTTGTGGTTCTTGGCGGCGGCGACAAAGCCACCTTGGCCGGTGCCTTCGAGGCAGTGCGACGTGGTTGCCGACTGCTGGTGGTGGCGCCGCCTGATTCGGTATTGGCCAGAGAAGCGGCATCCTCGGCAACCACGCTGTTGCCCACGGTGAGCAATGATCCGCTGGCCGCTGCGATCGTCGCGTTGGCCGGGATGGATCGGCTTGGTCTTGGACCGGAGATCCGGCTGCCGCAGGTGGCCGACGCGATGGATCAGGTCGCAGCCGAGTCGTCTGCCTTGGTTGATGTCTCGGCCAATCCGGCCAAGGCGATGGCTATGGAGCTGGCTGATGCGTCGCCTCTGGTCTGGGGCGGTTCGATTCTGGCGGCTCGGGCGTCAAGGCGGATTGCCGAAGCTCTGCGCGCTGCCACTGGACGGGTGGTGCTGTCGGCCGATGCTGGTGCGCTGGCGCCACTGGTGGCCTCAGTCTCGCCGCGCGATCCCTTTGCCGATCCCTTTGAAGAGACCCCGCGGAATCGCCGTCCCGGTTTGGTGATTGTGGATGATGGGCGCGATGACGAGCAGGCCAGCGAAGAACGCCAGCTGCTGCGCAACTTGAGTTACACCCAGGAAGTGACGGTTTCCAACCTCTGTCATGACCATGGCGATCCGGTTGAGCGCTACGCCGTCCTGTTACTTAAAGGGTTGTTTGCTGCGGCCTACTTGCAGATTGGTCTTGGTCGGCACTGATCCGTTCGATGCCGGGCTCTCGGTGTGAGTGGGTTGGTGACATCTGGCAGGATGGGTCGCCGTGAGCAGTCAAGGTGGGACTAAGGCAGTTATTGCGGCGCTGAGCGCCAATCTCTTCATCGCGGTGACCAAGATCGGTGCCTGGGCGCTGACCGGTGCGGCGTCCATGCTGGCCGAAGGAGTGCACTCGGTTGCTGACTCTGCCAACCAGTTGCTTTTGCTGCGAGGTGGCGCTGACGCTAAGCAGAAAGCAACTGCGGAACACCCCTTCGGTTTCGGCCGGGCGCGCTACATCAGTGGCTTCTTAGTCTCGGTGATCTTGTTCAGTCTTGGCGGTCTATTCGCGCTCTATGAGGCCTTCAACAAGGTGGAAGAGACTCTGGCCGGGCATGAAAATGAGCTGCTCAACAGCGCTTGGTGGTGGGTGCCGTTAGCAGTGCTCGGGGCCGCGATTGTGGCAGAGGGGTTCAGCTTCCGCACTGCGGTAAGGGAATCCCGGCCAGCCAAGGGCAACCAGTCTTGGTTGCGGTTCATCCAGACTGCGAAAGCTCCTGAACTACCGGTGATCTTGTTGGAGGACTTTGCTGCGCTATTGGGGCTGGCTTTTGCGCTGGTCGGTGTCGGAATGACGCTACTGACCAAGAACGCCATGTGGGATGCCGGCGGCACGGCAATGATCGGCATCCTGTTGGTGTCGGTGGCAGTCACCTTGGCGATCGAAACTCGCAGTCTGTTGCTGGGCGAGGCAGCCACTCCGGCGGTGGTGAAGAAGATCACCGATGCGCTGGCTGGGGCTGAGGGGGTTAGCCGAGTGATTCACCTCAAGACTTTGCACTTGGGTCCTGAAGAAATCCTGGTAGCAGCCAAGATTGCGGTGGAACCCACCGAATCGGCGCTTCGGATCGCTGAGGTGATCGACAGTGCTGAGGCAGCAATCCGTGCTGCCGAGCCGTGGGTGACCGCGCTTTACCTCGAACCCGACATCGACCGGACGCCGGTTGGTTCGGCTACGGCTGCAGAGGGTTCTAAGTAGGGCTGCTCCAGGCGCTTTGGGCAATCAAGGCTGACCACCGGCGTTGGGCGATTGGCGATGCTTTCTCGCGGCTGGCACCTTGGCTGGCCGCGCTGGCCGGTGGCTCTAAGCTTCGGCCCATGTCGGATGCGCTTGCCTCATTGAAAATCATTGGTGCCGAAGCCCTGCGGGCGAAGGTTGACATGGCGAAAGCCATCCAAACGCTTCGAGCGGTGCTGGAGGGTGGGTTCGACCCCGAAACCGACCTGCACCGAACGGTGGCAACCTTTCGTAGCGGCCAGTTGCTGATGATGCCAGCCGACTTCGGTGGCTATGCGGGCCAAAAGTTGGCCACGGTGGCACCAGCCAACCCGGCCTTGGGTCTTGATCGGATCCAGGCGATTTATGCGCTTTTCGATGCCACCACCTTGACTCCGGTCGCGTTGCTCGATGGAACCGAACTCACCAGCTTGCGAACCCCGGCATTGGCTGCGGCAATGCTTGATCTAGTTGCGGTGAGCGACGCCTCCTCGATGGTGATCTTTGGCACTGGGCCGCAAGGAATCCGCCACGTCGAAGCGGTGGCTGCGGTCCGTCCGCTGAAGCGGGTCCGGTTCGTTGGCCGCGATCAGGCCAAGGCTGAGCAGGCGGTGGCCGCGGTGGCCGCCCTGGGTCTGGACGTAGCTGTGGGTAGCGCGATCGATGCGGCAGAGGCTGACATCGTGGTGTGTGCAACGTCGTCCAGCGAGCCGCTGTTCGCAGCCGAACTCATCCAGCCGCACACGGCAGTGGCTGCAATCGGTTCACATGAGGCCACCGTGCGGGAGCTACCCGGTGCCTTGATGGGACGCTCCCAGGTGATCGTGGAGTCTGATCGGATAGCGCGCACCGAAGCTGGCGATGTGGTGATCGCAGAAGCTGAAGGGCACCTCGCTTTTGGGGACGTGGTGCCGATGTTCGACCTTGTGACTGGCAAAGTCCAGGTGGACTGGACCCGGCCTCGGATCGTAAAGAACTGTGGCATGGGATGGCAGGACCTGGCTATCGCCCAGGCGGCGATGGCCTAGGTTGCCTCGCCCGGAGATGGCACAACCCTGGAAGGGTCGGCTACACCCCGAAGATGTGGGTGAGCACGGTGCTGCCAGCTCCGCCGACGCTTTGGAGCAGGCCGAGTCTTGGGTCGGGCAGCTGGTTTTGTCCGGCCGTCCCGGTGAGTTGTTGGACGATCTCGCAGGTTTGGTAAATCGCCGAAGCCCCGATTGGGTGGCCACGTGCCTTCAGCCCACCCATGGTGCAGATCGGCAGCTTGCCGTCGCGAAAGATCTCGCCTTCGGCCGCTAATCGCCACCCTTGGCCAGGCTCGGCGAAGCCGACCGCTTCCAGGATCAGGCAGTTCATGATCGAGAACGCGTCATGAACTTCAAATAGGTCGATGTCGCTGCGGTGCACATTGGCCCGCCGGAAGGCTTCCCGGGCCGAGCGGGTGGATGCGGCCAAGTGAAGCGGATCTTCGCGGTCGGCAATCCGGAACCGGTCAGTGACCACGCTGGCGCTCAGCATCTTCACCGGTTGGTGATGAAAAGCGCGGGCCTGTTTGGTGCGAGTGAGGACCACCGCGGCCGCGCCGTCACAGATCGGGGCGGCGTCATACAGTCGCAGCGGCGCGGACACGATCGGGGCAGCATTGATTCGTTCTTGGGTCACCACGCGGTCGTGGAATAGTGCGTTGGGATTGCCATTGGCATTGGCGTGGGCATTCAATGCGAAGCCGTCGAAGTCACTGATTGAGCGTCCGTAGCGCTCCAAATACAGCCGCATCAGCTTGGCATTCTGACTGAGCAGGGTGGCTCCGCCGGGCACTTCTAGCTCGGCGTCCAACGCCTTAGCCAAAGCCGAGATTACCTGGGTTCGGTCGCTACTCATCTTCTCGACTCCAAGTGCGATCGCCACATCGGCTTGGCCCGACGCCACCGCCAGGTAGGCCATCCGCAGTGCAGCCGCACCGGTGGCAGTCGCCGCGCGGACCTGAAGAGCTTCGGCCCAGCGCAGGCCCGCCTGGTCAGCAATCAGCGAGGCCAGGTGTTTCTGTCCTTGAAGCTCGTCGGCGAGCATGTTGCCCACGAACAGGGCGTCCACATGCTCGACTCCAGCATCTGCCATCGCCCTTTTCACGGCATCGGCGCCCAGCTGACGCAGGCTCAGTGGGCTCGCCGCAGTCACCGGCACTTGGCCGATTCCGACGATACTGACCTCAGCCCCACAGTTCTGCACGCCTACGACCTTCCCTACTTGAGGCCCTGATGTTATTCACTACCGGCGCCTTCGCGTAGGGTTCTGGGGTGGATTACCGAGTTGCAGACTTGAAATTGGCCGGTTTTGGCCGCGAACAGATCCGATTGGCAGAGCACGAGATGCCTGGGCTGATGGCCCTGCGGGAGCGCTTTGGGGAAGCTAAACCGCTCACTGGCGCCCGGATCGCCGGCTCGCTACACATGACGGTGCAGACTGCGGTGCTGATTGAGACTCTGGTCGAACTTGGAGCGCGGGTGCGTTGGGCGTCCTGCAACATCTTCTCCACTCAGGACGACGCTGCTGCGGCCATCGTGGTCGGTGCCGACGGAACCCCAGATGATCCCAAGGGTGTTCCGGTTTTCGCTTGGAAGGGTGAATCCCTGGCCGAATACTGGTGGTGCACCGAGCAGATTCTGGATTGGGGATCCGAGCAGCCGAACCTGATTCTGGATGATGGTGGCGACGCCACCATGCTGGTGCACAAAGCGGTGGAGTTTGCCGCGGCCGGGTCAGTGCCGCGTCCGACTGCGGACGATTCGCAGGAGTACGCAGTGCTACTGGCTCAGCTAGCCGAATCGAAGCTGGATTGGAACGCTATCGCCCACAGCATCTTCGGCGTCACTGAGGAGACCACCACCGGGGTGCACCGCCTCTATGAGATGGCGCGAAACAACTCCCTGCTGTTTCCGGCGATCAATGTCAATGACTCGGTCACCAAATCGAAGTTCGACAATCGCTACGGCATTCGCCACTCCCTGATCGACGGCATCAATCGCGGCACCGATGTGCTGATCGGCGGCAAGACTGCAGTGGTGTGTGGCTATGGCGACGTTGGCAAGGGTTGTGCGGCGTCCCTGGCTGGTCAGGGAGCTCGGGTGATCGTTACTGAGGTCGATCCAATCTGTGCCTTGCAGGCTTCGATGGACGGCTACCAGGTGGCCACCCTCGGCGACGTGGTCAGTAGCGCTGACATCTTCATTACTGCCACGGGTTGCTTGAAAGTGATTACCGCTGACCACATGAGTCAGATGAAGCATCTAGCGATCGTGGGCAATATTGGCCACTTCGACAACGAGATCGACATGGCGGGCCTGGAGAAGCTGGACGGGATCACCCGGACCAACATCAAGCCGCAGGTGGACCGCTGGAACTTCGCTGATGGGCATTCGGTCATCTTGCTCAGCGAAGGCAGGCTGCTGAACCTAGGCAATGCGACTGGACACCCCAGCTTCGTGATGAGCACCTCATTTACCAATCAGGTGTTGGCTCAGATCGAGCTGTTCACCCGCACTGAGGCCTACCCAATTGGTGTGTATACCTTGGCCAAAGAACTGGACGAGTACGTTGCCCGGCTGCACTTGGACGCACTCGGCGTGAAGTTGAGCGAACTCACGACCGAGCAAGCTGACTACCTCGGTGTGCCGGTTGCGGGTCCGTTCAAATCGGAGCTGTACCGCTACTGATCCTCGATTGGCTTCAGCTGACCTTGAGGTACCGCTCCAAGGTCTTGGTTGGGGTGGCCCTCACGCCAGTTGCGACGCTGACTCCTACGTAGCGAAAGTGCCAGGGTTCGTACGGAATGCCGGTGACTTTGTTCTGCTTGTTGGGGTAGCGCAAGATCAGCCCAAACTCGGCCGCGTGCTTGTTGACCCACTTGCCGGCTGAGGACCTTCCGAAGGCATAGCCGTAGACCACTCGGCCCTTGCGGATGACGGCAAGGTCGGCGGCCAGCCCGGATTGGTGTTCACTAGCGCCAGCTGGGGCGGTGGTCACTTTGTTTCGGCGGTAGGAGGCTTTCTGGCTGGCAAAGCTGCGATAGGCCGATCGGACGGCCAATTTGTAGCCAGCCTTTTTGGCGGCAGCGAACAGCCGTTTGAAAGCGCTGGCCGCGGAGCCTTGTAGGCGGGCCTTGCTGATCCCACTGGTTGCCAATTTCGTGGTGACTAAGCGTGGCTTGTAGGCCGCATTCACTCGGTGTTTCTTTGAGATCACCGCAATGGAGCAGACCACGAATGGCGTCTTGGTTGCTGACCAGGTGCGGGTGTCGGTGACAGCGCGGCAATCCGGCGTCGGTGGGGGCGTTGGGGTCGGAGTCGGCGTGGGAGTCGGCGTGGGAGTCGGCGTCGAGCTTTCTGAAGTTTCAGCGGGGGTGGCGTCGGCGGCGGCAGGTGCGGCGGTGCAAATCAATGTTCCGGATGTAACTAGGAAAAAGGCCAGAAGGAACGCAGTCAGCACCGAAGAAAATCGCATTATTGGAGGGTAGCGCGCGCTGCGGTCGGCGGTCTAACCGCGCGGAATCTCAAATCGTTTCAGGGTGGCTTTGTCCGCCTTGAGGTTTTCCCACTTGCCGCGAAAAGTGAGCACTGCCAAACCGCAGGTCGGATACTTCTTGGCCACTTTGTCGGTCAATTCGCTTGGCTTGGCAAGGGAAAGAACCAACTCTGAAAGGGTTGGCTGATGACCGATCAGCAGCACCGTGGTGTCTGATTCGGGCAGTCCCTGGACCATGGCGAGCAGCTCGTCGGGCCAGGCATGGTAGATCCCTTCGAAGTAGCGGACGTCGTCACACTCCGCCCCGCCAGCTTCCGCGTTTTCCCAGGTGAGTTGGACCCGAGTGGCGGTGGAGGCCAACACCACATCCAGGTCGAAATCGGCCAGGATTTCGCCAGCGGCCACCGCGTCACGTTCACCCCGCTCCGATAGCGGACGTCGATGGTCCGCCTCGGTGGTCTGCCAGGACGACTTGGCATGGCGGAGCACGATCAGCGTCTTTGTGGCCATGGCTTCATCCTAAGTGGCTTGGGTTGGGGCGTCGGTTGCTGAGACAGCTACTTCTCGTTGGATTGCAGTGATTCCCAGATCTCTTTGCATTCGGGGCAAACCGGGAACCGGTCGGGATTGCGCGAGGGCACCCAGACTTTGCCGCACAAGGCGATCACCGGCGTGCCCATCACCATGGCCTCAGTCAACTTGGCCTTGGGCACATAGTGGGAGAAGCGCTCGTGGTCGCCTTCGTCGAGGCGAAGATCGAGATTCTCTTCGACGCGTTCTTTAACGATCGTTACTGTCTTAGGCTGCTCAGTGCTCATCAGACCTTCTTGGCTTTGGCTAGTCGGACGATGGTACCTACCGAACCCAGGGCGGCGAAGAGGAAAAACATAAATACTGTTCCCGCATTCTCCAACCAGACCTCCGGCGACGTCAGGACTAGCCCGATCGCGCTTAGATAGTCACTCAGCGACGGGTCGTAGATGTACTTGGAGGTGAGCCGGACAGCGTCCGAAGCGAAGACTGCCAGCAACGAGATGACCACTCCCACCCCGATCAAGGCGATCACCGGAATCAGCCCCTTTTGGGGTGCCCGCCCTGCGCCCTTGGCGTACAGCCACAGGCAGGCCCAAGCCATCGCAAAGCTGGCGATCGAGGCAATGTAGCCGCCTTGCCACAGCGCCACATTCAGGATCACCCCGAGTAACACGCCGCCTACCGCAAACAGCAGGCCACGTCCGACCGCCTCTTCGCCGAGTTGGACGCCATTCGCTGCGGGGTAGACCGAGCTCACGGCTCCAGGAAAACCCGGCACCTGATTGGGCGGTGGCGGGTAGGTAGCCTGTGCTGGCACGGCTGGCGGGACGCCGGGTGCCTGCGGGTAGACCGGGGCTGCCGGGGCCGAATAGCCGATCGGCGGTGGCGCCTGGAAGCTGGGAGCATTGGCTGGAGCAGTGCCAGCGGGAGCCTGGCCGGACGCGAAGTTCGGTGGCGGGTTCTGCGGTTCGAGTGATGACACGGCTCTCCAGGCGCTAAAAAGGAAGCTTCACGGTGATCGTAGCCGCAGCGAGGGAGGCAAGGTGACGGCTCAAGACGTCAGCCGCAGTTCTAGGCGCGCATTGGTCATCGGTCTAATGCTCTGTGTGGTGGCGGTCGCCTTCGAAGCAATCGCGGTGGTCACCGCGATGCCAGCAGCGGCCAGTGACTTAGGTGACTTGGGGCTTTACGCCTGGGCCTTTACCGCGTTCATGATCGCCCAGGTCTTTGCCATCGTGGCGGCTGGGCAGGTTAGCGATGTCCGGGGGCCAAAAGGTCCGATGGTAATCGGCTTTGGGCTGTTCGCAGTCGGCTTAGTGATCGCCGGGTCGGCGCCCACAATGCTCATCCTGATGGTGGGGCGCTTCGTCCAAGGATTGGGCGGCGGTGCCATGAACCTGGCCGTGATGGTGCTGATCGCCCGGTTGTTCGATGCCAAAGAGCGAGCTGTGCTGATGACGGCGATGGCCTTCGCCTGGATGGCTCCAGCATTTGTTGGGCCGCCGATCGCGGCCTGGCTGAGCAGTGCGCTGAGCTGGCATTGGGTCTTTTATTCGGTGCTCCCAGTCATGGCGGTGGGCGGTCTGCTCATCGTTGGTCCGTTAGCGCGCACCGATCTTCGGATCAGTGTGACTGCTGAAGCTGCGCCCAAGCTGAAACCAATGCTGTTGGTTTCGGCCGCGGTGGTGGCAGGTGGCGCGGCCAGCTTGCAGGTCGCCGGGCAGATCCTTGGGGGGCAAAACGGTGGCTCTGCCACCAGCGCGCAGGGTCTGGGCTGGTGGGTGCTGATCTGGGCGCTCGCTGGGGCGGTGCTGTTGCGTTTCGGGCTGCCGCCGTTGTTGCCAACTGCCTATCGGTTGGGCGGTTCGGGTTTGGCAGCCAACATCAATGTCCGAATGCTGGCCGCTGGGGCCTTCTTCGGATCAGAAACCTTCCTGACTTTGGTGCTGGTGCGTGCCGAGGGACTGGATCTGACCAGTGCCGGGCTCACCTTGACCGTGGGGTCAGTCGGTTGGGCGTTGGGGTCGTGGGCGCAATCGCGTCCTTGGCTCGGACTGCGTCGGGATCAGATCATCATTGCTGGCACGGCGATTTGCGGAGTGGGTTTGGTAGCGGTGACCGTGGCCGCATGGTTGCCCGGCCGCGGACTTCTCTGGTTACTGGTCCTTGGCTGGACGATTGGCGGGTTGGGCATGGGCCTGCAAATGGCCAGCACCTCGTTGGTGGTGATGGAGCTATCGACCAAACCCGAGTTGGGTCGAAACACTTCCTCACTCCAAGTGGCCGAAGCGTTGGGCAACTCGGTGGTGGCTGGCCTGGCTGGCACGATCTTCGCGACATTACTGGCCGATCCTCGGCTGGCTTTCGGCTCACTATTCACCGCAATGACGGCAGTTGCCCTACTCAGCTTGGTGTTTTCGCTTCGAATCGGCCCGGTGGTCAACCACAGTCTTGATAACATCTCGACATCAAGATAACTGGGGGTGGCATGGACGAGGTCGACGAGATTCTCGCGTCCTGGAAACAGGAATTGCCACAGCTAGATGCCAGTCCGCTGGGCAGTCTGTCGCGAATCAGTCGACTCGCTCGACACCTTGACCGAGCTCGCAGTGAGGCATTTGAGACCCAGGACTTGGAGCTTTGGGAATTTGATGTGTTGGCTGCGTTGCGCCGCCACGGTTCGCCCTATGAACTGTCTCCTGGTGAACTGGTCCATGAGACCTTGTCGACCTCGGGCGCGATGACCAATCGGGTGAACCGCCTGGTGGCTCGCGGCCTAGTAGTGCGGGAACAGAATGCCCAGGATCGCCGCGGTGTGCTGGTGCGGCTTACCAGCGAGGGCCGTCGTCGAGTCCAGGTGGCGCTGAGTGAATTGCTCGACTTTGAACGGGAGTTGCTGGCCACCATCAGCCCAGCTGACCGCGAACAGTTGGCGGATCTGCTGCGCGAGCTTTTGGCTCCGTTCGAACGTTCCTGACTTGGGCAGATATCGTTGTCATAGCCGCCACTTCTGACCCCTGGAGCTCGTCATGGCCCTGTCCAGCCACCAGTTGGCCGAACTCGCCGACGCCTTCGGAATCGCCACCCAGTTTTGGGATTGGAAGGGCCGACTCACCGAAGTGAACGATGCCACGGTGATCGCCATCCTCGCCGGTCTGGACGTTGATGCCAGCGATCCGGCAAAGGCGGAGTTGGCGCTGACTGCGGCGCGCGACCGTCCGTGGAGTCGAATCCTGCCCCCCTGCGTAGTCGTGCAGCAGGGATCCTCCAAGCAGGTGTTGGTGCATGTGCCCCACGGAGATTGGGTGCGGGTCTCGATTCGGTTGGAGGAAGGTGGCTGGGTTGACGTCCCTCAGGCGCGTCACGACGTGGAACCTCGCCTGGTGGCTGGCCGATTGACCGGGGAAGCGGCCTTCGAGATCCCGATCGAACTTCCGCTGGGTTACCACCGGCTGCAAGCCACCACCGAAGCTGGTCAAGCCGAATCCACTTTGGTGGTTACGCCGAGCTTTGTGGGCTTCCCCCAGGCCATGGCCGACAAACGGGTTTGGGGTTACGCGATTCAGCTCTACAGCATTACTTCAGCGGAATCGTGGGGCTTGGGCGATCTGGGTGACCTCGCGGATCTGGCGGTTTGGTCGGCCACTCAGCAGTTTGCTGGCTATCTTCTGGTCAACCCGCTCCACGCTGCAGAGCCGCGGCCGCCGATCGAAGCCTCGCCTTACTTGCCGATGTCGCGACGCTTCGTCAACCCGATCTACATCCGGCCCGAACGGGTGCCGGAATTTGCCGATCTGGACGCTGACTCCCGCAGGCGAATCCGGCAGCTGAAACAACGCTTGGCGACCAAGATTGCCGACCGGGAACTGATCGATCGCGATCCGATCTGGGTGGCCAAGCTCAAGGCTTTGCGGATCATCTTTGGGTACGGCATGCGGCCTGCGAGGCAGATGGCCTTTGAGGAGTTCTTACGTAAGGAAGGTCGAGGACTGACCCAATTCGCCACGTGGTGCGCATTGGTCAACGACGAGGGTCTGGATTTTCGCACCTGGCCGGACGCACTGCAGCGTCCATCTTCACCGCAGGTGGCCGAGTTCACTGCCGCAAATGCCGAGGAGATCAAGTTCTTCGCCTGGTTGCAGTTCATTGCCGATGGTCAACTGGGGGCGGCCCAATCCGCGGCTCGAAACTCGGGGATGCGAGTTGGTGTGATGAATGACCTGGCGGTCGGGGTGAGCGCTTGCAGCGCGGAGGCTTGGACCTACGGCAATTTGTTCGCCGAGGGGCTCAGTGTTGGGGCGCCGCCGGACCATTTCAACCAAACTGGCCAAGACTGGGGGCAGGCGCCGTGGCGTCCAGATCGCCTCGATGAGTTGTCGTATGCCCCATTTAGGCAAATGGTGGCTGGCATTCTGCGGCATTCCGGTGGGCTCCGGGTGGACCACATCATGGGGCTGTTCCGACTTTGGTGGGTGCCTGCTGGCATGCTGCCCAGCCAGGGCAGTTATGTGCGCTACGACCATGAGGCGATGGTCGGCATTCTGGCATTGGAAGCACACCGGGCCGGGGCGCTGGTGGTGGGGGAGGATCTAGGCGTCGTTGAACCGTGGGTGCGTGACTACCTGCGTACGCGGGGCATTCTGGGCACCTCGATTGAGTGGTTTGAACGGGACGATCAGGGTCAGCCGCTGCCCCCAGAAGCGTGGCGGGAGTACTGCCTGGCCTCGGTAACCACCCATGATTTGCCGCCGACCGCTGGCTATCTGGCCGGGGAGCACATCTTGCTCCAACACTCCTTGGGGCTGCTCACCGAGACCTTGGACGCCGAGTTGGCGGTAGCAACTGCGGAGTGGGATGCAGTGGTTACCGGATTGCGGGAGCGCGGCTTCCTGGCCGAGGATCCCTGCCGGGTAGAAGACGTCGTCCTAGCTATGCACCGCTTTCTTGTGGCGACGCCGTCGCGGGTGTTGTGCGCGGCCTTGACCGATGCGGTCGGCGACCGGCGCACTCAGAATCAGCCGGGCACTTCGCAGGAATATCCGAACTGGCGGGTGCCGCTCAGCGGTCCGGACGGCAAGCCGATAATGCTGGAAGACCTTTACTCCAGCGAACGTGCCTACCGGCTGGCGTCGGTGATGAACGACTTTGCCTCGCCGATGAGCGCGTCCAGTGCGGTGGAGTTCGACTAGGTTCGACTCGGCCTGGGACGGGGCGAGTTCGCGGCAGCGGTGAGTATCACGCGAAGGTGTCGCGGTGGCGGCCCGACCTGATTGACTGGGCTCACCAACTACGAGGGTCGGGTCAAGGGAGGTCTGGTTGAGTACTTCGCACGCATCACTGCTGGCGCTGGCAGTGCACCTGATCGTGGTGCTGGCCTTTGGCGTCACTTTGGCGGCGAACCGCCGTCCGGCTAGCGCTATTGCCTGGATATTGGCGATCATCTTCTTGCCGGTTTTGGGAATCTTAGTCTTCTTGTTCATCGGCGTCGGCAAGCTGCCGCACTATCGGCGCGAGCGGCAGCGCGAAGTCAACGAGCTGATTCTCAGTGGCTCTGAGTCGGTGACGCAGCGGATCGTCCCAGACACTCCAGAATGGCTAGCTTCGGCGGTGCACCTCAACCTGAACTTGGGCGCCTTGCCGATGGTGACCGGCAACACCGCCGCGCTGATCGAGAGCTATGAAGACACCTTCACTGAGTTGGTGACCGACATCGATGCGGCTCGCGACTATGTGCGGGTGGCTTTCTATCTGCTGGTTCTCGACGACACCACCAAGTCAGTATTCGACGCGCTCGCTCGCGCGCAACTTCGTGGTGTTCAGGTACACGTCCTCTATGACTTCCTCGCGTGTCGCAGCTATCCCAGGCATCGTCAGACCAAGAAGGCGCTGGCGCAGATGGGGGTGGAGTGGCAGGCGATGTTGCCGCTACGTCCCTGGCGGGGGCAATGGCAGCGTCCCGACATGCGCAACCACCGCAAGATCGTGATCATCGACGGCCGGATTGGCTACACCGGATCGCAGAACCTGATCGACTCCAGCTATCTGCGACGCGAAAACCGGAAACGTGGGTTGCACTGGAAAGAGCTGATGGTGCGGTTGGTTGGGCCAGCGGTGGCCGAATTGGACGCGGTGTTCGTCTCGGATTGGTTTAGCGAAACTGATCACGTTCTGGAGGTGGACCTGCACACCTGGTCCGATCCGGCGACCTTGCCGGTGTCTGACGGCGGTTCTGGAGTGACTCCGGTTGACGCGCAGGTGGTACCCAGTGGGCCCAGCTTTGACAACGACAACAACTTGAAGTTATTCGTGCTGATGATGCAGAACGCCCGGAAGCGGATCAGCATCACCAGTCCCTACTTTGTACCTGATGAATCCACACTCACGGCGTTGGTCACCGCGGCGTCGCGGGGGGTTGAGGTTGAACTATTCGTCTCCGCGATTGGTGACCAGGCTTTGGTGTACCACGCCCAGCGCTCCTATTACGAAGAGCTGCTGCGGGCCGGAGTGGTGGTGTACCTCTACCACGCACCCACGGTGCTGCATTCCAAGCACTTCTCGATCGATGACGAGGTGGCCGTGGTGGGCACGAGCAATATGGACATCCGATCCTTCAGCCTGAACATGGAGGTCTCAGTGCTGCTGCGGGGTCGGGAATTCATCGCGGAGTTGCGCAAGGTTGAGGACCATTACCGGGCTGGTAGCGCCCGGTTGGGTTTGGAAGATTGGCTGGAGCGGCCTTTCCACGACAAGGTGTTGGACAACCTAGCTCGGCTGACTTCAGCTCTGATGTGAGTCCCGGTCTTGACGCAGTGGCGCCGTTAGCCACAGGTTCGCGATCTTGGTGAGCTGTTGTGGGTAGAGCTGGAAAAGATCAACTTGGGTTGAGCAGCCCAGGCCTAGCGTCGAACCGCCACTCCGGCCGCAGCGAAGCTGGCCAGCGTCTCCTTAAGCCGCTCCGGAGCAACGGCCGCGGTGAGATTCAAAAGCACCCGAACTTGTAGACCGGCACCAGCCGCATCCAGCGCGGTGGCTTTCACGCAGTAGTCGGTTGCGATGCCGACCACGTCAACGCGGGTTACTTCGTTTTCGGCCAGCCAGACGTCGAGACCTTCGCCGTCGCAGGTGCCCTCGAACCCGGAGTAGGCCGCGGCATATTCACCCTTGTCAAACACGGCTTCGAAGAGTTCGGGCCGCAGTGGAGGGTGCAGTTCGGCGCCTGGGGTGCCAGCAACGCAGTGAGTGGGCCAGGTATCAATGAAGTCGGGGTCAGCGGCGAAGTGCGCACCTGGATCGAGGTGATGGTCGCGGGTGGCGACTACCCGGTCGTAACCGTGGTCGCTGGCCAACAGTTCGGCAATGTCGGTAGCCACCTTTGACCCGCCAGCCACGGCCAGTGATCCGCCCTCACAGAAGTCATTCTGGACGTCGACGACGATCAGCG
>DHWU01000013.1:0-13689 GCA_002413345.1 Propionibacteriaceae bacterium UBA5174
CGAAGCGAGAGCAGAGCGTGCTTGCCCTGAAACTCACTTCGACCCCTGATGAGCAGTGGGAGAGTCCCTTTGGGTCTCTCCCACTAGTGCGTCTGCAGCCGGTGTTTACGGTCGTCAGGCGGCGCCTTACTGCCGCGGCCATGCCAGACTTGGCTGAGGAGGTGACATGGGCGACTACCAGGTGGGCGACTTGCTGGTGGCAAGCATCAGCATCGGCGACGGCGGTTTTGACCGCGCTGTCGTACTGGTGTTGGACGCCGACGACTCCGGCTCAGTCGGTGTGGTCCTGAATCAGCTCAGTCCGATGGACCTCGATGAGGTACTGCCAGTGTGGTCCGAACTGGTTTGCGAACCGCAGGTCCTATTCGATGGTGGTCCAGTCTCGCAGCAAGGAGCGATCTGTCTGGCGGAGACCTGGACCGATGCCGATGAGCCGCCAGGGTGGCGACGGATTTACGGCCGAATTGGACTGCTCAATCTTGATACCCCCGTGGAAATCGCCGAAGGGGCTTACCGGAATCTGCGGATATTCGCCGGCTACGCCGGTTGGGAAGAAGGCCAACTCGACAGCGAGATCGGCTTCGGGGTGTGGCACGTCGTGCGCGCATCGTCTGCTGATCCCTTCGACACCGCTCCGGAAACTCTGTGGCGGCGGGTGCTGCGCCGCCAGGGTGGCGAACTCGCACTGTTTTCTACCTGGCCAGATTCAGTTGAATCGAACTGATCGGGTTGTGGACACTGCTGGCGGCCCGGTTTGCCGGTGTGGATAACTGACCCGACCATAGGTGATTTGACGACACTGGCAGGGTGCGACTTAGCGACCTTTCTGCAGCCGGAACAGATCTGATCTTGGGCGCCCGGTGCGCTGGCTGCGGCGCGCCAGGACGGGGCGTCTGCGAGAGTTGCGCTGCGCGAGTGCGCCGAGAGCCGGTGCGCCTAGTGAGGCTCAGCGTGGGGGAGCCAATCGCGGTGGTTGCCGCCGCTGACTACGCAGACACGGTGAAACTACTCTTGATCGCGGCCAAAGAGCGCTCGGCTCTGTCCTTGGTGCCGCTACTGGCCGAACGTTTGATGATGTCGATCATGGCCCTCGACTTGGCCGGCGGTGTCACCAGACCGCTGGCGCTGCTGCCGGTGCCTTCGGCGCCGACCGTAATTGCCGAGCGGGGACTGGATTTCACCGTTGCTTTGGCTCGGCTAGCGGCGAAGCAGCTGCGCGCCCGCGGACGGGCGGTGCTGGTGAGCCGGGCGCTGCGCCAGACCCGGCGTCCGGCCGATCAGGCGGGGTTGGGGATGGTGGCTCGAAGAGACAATCTGGTCGGGGCGTTCAAGGTTTCGACCCACCGTGCCAACGGCGAACTAGCCGAGGGCTGCTTGATTGTGGTGGACGACATCGTCACCACCGGTGCAACCTTGACCGAAGCAATCCGCTCGCTTCAAGCTGTGGGCCTTCGCCCGTTAGGTGCGGCCACGGTGGCTGCGACCCGGCGCCGCGGGCCGGGTGGCGGCTCCAAGGCGTTGCCGCACTGATGACCGCCAAACGTGGCCGGTGTAGGCAGACCCGACTGGGGGAGTTGCGGCCTAGATGGCCTCGGTGCCGTTTTCGCCAGTACGAACCCGGATGACGTTATCGATTGGGGTGATCCACACCTTGCCGTCACCGACCTGGCCGGTTTGTGCGGCCTGGATTATCACCCCGGTCAGCGCCTCTGCGTCCGCATCGTCAACCAGGACTTCAAGGCGCACTTTGGTGATGAAGTCGATGGTGTATTCCTCGCCGCGGTAGACCTCGATGTGGCCGCGCTGGCTTCCGTAGCCGGAAACCTCACTGATCGTCATGCCGCCGACGCCGTGGCGGATCAGGGCCTTCTGCACTGTCTCTAGCATTTCGGGCTGGATGATGGCGGTTACCAGTTTCACTTCGATGCTCCAATCTTTTCGGGTTCGACCAAGTCATCTTTGGTCATCACCAGCGTGCGGTGAACCTTGTTGGTGTAGTACACCGGGCTGAGATCGTAGCCAATCTCGGAGTGCTCGGTGAGGTCGATTCCGGTCAACTCGTCAGCTGAGCTGATCCGCCAACCGATCGTCTTCTTGATGACCAAACCGATCGCATAGCTGACCGTGAAGGCGTAGACGGCTACCACTGCAGCCGCGATTGCCTGGCGACTGAGCTGATCGAAGCCGCCACCGTAAAGGTAGCCAGACGCCCCGAATGCTCCCGGTGCCGCCGGATCGGCGAGGAAGCCGATCAATAAGGTGCCGATTACGCCACCGACGAAGTGGACGCCGACCACGTCAAGGGAGTCGTCATACCCCCACCGGAACTTCATCCCAACTGCGAAAGCGCAGCCAACACCTGCGGCGATGCCGATCACTACCGCCCCGATTGGGCTCACTGCCGCAGCTGCTGGGGTGATCGCCACCAGTCCGGCCACGACGCCCGAAGCCGCACCCAGCGAGGTTGGATGATCGTCACGGATCTTCTCCACGACCAGCCAACTAAGCATCGCGGCCGCGCCTGAGGCCAAGGTATTTACCCAAGCCAATGAGGCGGTGGTGTTGGCGGCAACTGCCGAACCCGAGTTGAAACCCAGCCACCCGAACCACAACAGACCAGCGCCGAGCATGACCAAAGTCATGTTGTGGGGACGCATCGGTTTGGTGCCAAAACCGATGCGTGGTCCAAGCACTAGTGCGATTGCCAGCGCAGAGGCTCCGGCATTGATTTCGATCGCAGTGCCGCCGGCCAGATCGATCGTGCCTAGCCAGTTGGCGATCCAGCCGCCATGAAAGCCAGCGCCAGTGAAGCCGTCGAAGGAAAATACCCAGCCGGCCACTGGAAAGTAGACGAAAATGCCCCACAGAATCGTGAACATCGTCCAGCCGCCAAAGCTGGCCCGATCGGCTATCGCCCCAGAAATCACCGCGACGGTGATTATCGCGAAGCAAGCCTGGAAAGCGACGAAAGCTAGGGCTGGGATAGTCCCGGCCGCAGCATCGGGGCTCATCAGCTGGGACAGCCCAGCAAAATTCAGCGGGTTGCCTAACAGTCCGACATAGCTGGTCTTGCCGAACCCGCCAGCGGGCACTGAGAATCCGAGCGAGTCACCGAACGCCATGCTGTAGCCGAACAGAATCCAGAGCACTCCAATGGTGCCCATGCTGATGAAGCTCATCATGATCATGTTGAGCGCACCCTTAGCGCGCACCATGCCACCGTAGAAAAGTGCGAGACCGGGAGTCATCAGCAGCACCAAGGCGGCACTGGTCAGTACCCAAGCGGTGTCGCCTGCACTGATTTCCAACACGGCAGTGAGCGTGACCCACCCGTGTTACGCGAAAGTTCGGCGCAGGTTACAGCCAGATGTCAGCAGCCGGTGACAAGTCGTGTTTCGGATGCAGAAAACCCGTGTGGGACGCCAGGTATGCCTGACGTCCCACACGGGTCTTGGCTGTCTTGGCTCAGATGGCCTCGGGGCCGCTTTCGCCGGTGCGCACTCGCACGACGTTGTCGACCGGAACGATCCACACCTTGCCGTCGCCGACCTGGCCGGTTTGCGCGGCCTGGACCAGCACGCCGGTCAGAGCTTCGGCATCTTCGTCATCGACGAGGATTTCGAGCCGGACCTTGGTGATGAAGTCGATGGTGTATTCCTCGCCGCGGTAGACCTCGACGTGTCCGCGCTGGCTTCCGTAACCGGAAACCTCGCTGATCGTCATGCCTCCCACGCCGTGGCGTACTAGGGCCTTTTGCACAGTTTCCAGCATTTCTGGCTGGATGATCGCGGTTACCAGTTTCACTTCGACGCTCCCGTCTTCTCGGTCTGCGCGAGGTCGTCCTTAGTAAGAACCAGAGTGCGCTGAACCTTGTTGGTGTAGTAGACCGGGCTGAGGTCGTAGCCGACCTCGGAGTGCTCGGTCAGGTCGATACCGGTCAGTTCATCGGCAGAGCTGATTCGCCAGCCGATGGTGTACTTGATCGCGAGTGCAATGATCAAGGTGACGATCGCAGAGTAGGCCATCACCGAGAATGCGCCGATTGCCTGCTTGCCAAGCTGATCGAAGCCGCCGCCGTAGAACACGCCAGCCGCGCCGGCCGCGTGAGCGATAGTCGCGTCGGCGGTGTCGGCAATGGTGGTCATGGCTGCCGGGCTGGCGAAGAAACCGATCAGCAGGGTGCCAACCAGGCCGCCAACTAGGTGAACGCCGACCACATCGAGTGAATCGTCATAGCCGAACTTGTACTTCAGGCCAACGGCGAAGGCGCAGGCGATACCAGCCACTGCGCCGATCGCGGTCGCACCCAGCGGGTCCACAGAGCCAGCCGCAGGAGTGATGGCGACCAGGCCAGCGACGACACCAGAAGCCGCACCCAGCGAGGTCGGATGGCCGTCGCGGAACTTCTCAACAACCAACCAGGCCAACATGGCAGCCGAGGTGGCAACCAGGGTGTTGACGTAGGCGAGGCTCGCCAGGCCGTTGGCAGCAACTGCCGAGCCAGCGTTGAAGCCGAACCAGCCGAACCACAGCAGGGCGGCACCCAGCATGACCAAGGTCATGTTGTGCGGACGCATCGGCTTGGAACCGAAGCCAATGCGCGGGCCAATGACTAACGCGAGCACCAGTGCAGCAGTGCCAGCGTTGATATGGATCGCGGTACCACCGGCGAAGTCCAGGGCGCCGATCTGGTTGGCAATCCAGCCGCCAACCACCGAGCCGTCAGCGCTGGTGAAGGCGAACACCCAGTGTGCGGCGGGGAAGTAAACCAGGATCGACCAGAGTGCGGAGAACAGCGTCCAGGCACCGAAAGAGACCCGGTCAGCAACTGCACCAGAGATCAGCGCGACAGTGATGATCGCGAAGCCCGACTGGAAGGCTACGAAGGCCAACGCGGGGTAGCTGACCGACGGGTCATAGGTGAGCAGACTCTGCAAACCAGCGAATTCGAGAGGATCGCCGATAATGCCGAGACCGCCGACGGAGTTTCCAAAAGACATGCTGTAGCCGAAAAGCACCCACAGCACACCGACGACGCCCATGGAGATGAAGCTCATCATCATCATGTTTAGGGCGCCCTTGGCGCGGACCATGCCGCCATAAAACAGCGCGAGACCGGGGGTCATCAGCAGCACCAAGGCGGCACTGACGAGGATCCAGGCGGTGTCGCCGGAGTTCAGTTCCAGAATCATGTAAACGAGGGTGACCTACCCCTGTTACGTGGTGGTTCGGTCCGTGTTACGAAGGTGTTGTGGAATGTAACAGGCTCATTGCGGTCCATGGCTAACCCACCCGAAGTTCCTAGGTGATTCGGTAGCAAACCCCGCCTGGCGCGACTACCTTGGAGGTATGGCACCGACGGCCTCGAACCCAGCGTCAATGGGACGGGTCCGAGCTCGGTGTCTTTTTCTATCTGCGCTTGTCGGAAGCGATTAGCGCCTGAAACCTTGGAGGTAGCCATGGACGTCCTAATCACCGGTCGTCACTGCCAGATCCCCGATGACTTTCGCGCACGGGTCGAAGAGAGGATCGACTCGGTAACCAAGCTTAAAGATCGCGTCATGCGGGTTGAGGTGCAGGTGTCAGCACACGGTTCCAGGCGCCAGCCGGAAGAGTCCACCCAGGTGGAAATCACTCTGCGGGGTGCTGGGCCAGTGGTTCGCGCAGAGGCTTTCGCTGAGGACAAGACGGCGGCTTTTGATCATGCGATGGATCGGATCAAGGCCCAACTGCGGCGGGCCTCTGATCGACGCAAGACCCATCGCGGGCTGCGTGGTCATGTTTTGGTGGCCGAGCCGCCGATGCCAGAGGTCTCATCCGAGGAAGACCTGGATCGGCCACAGGTTCGCAATATCGCTGGGCTGGAAGTTACCGGCGATGGGCCGTTGGTAGTGCGCGAGAAGCGCTTCGACGCCACCCCGCTGACTCTGGCCCAGGCCCTCGATGAAATGGAACTGGTTGGCCACGACTTCTTCCTCTATGTAGACGCTGTTACCGGCGCCCCGAGCGCGGTCTACCGGCGCAAGGCCTACGACTACGGCGTCATTCATCTGAACCTGGGTGAGGCTGCTGGCGAGGCAACTGCCTGATCGCTTCATCAAAAGGGCCATCCGCTGCCCTGGGGGTAGCGGATGGCCTTTTCTCAGTTGTGGGGCGATTCAGCCGCGAACATTCGTCGGATCGGTCACCCGGCGAAGGAAGGTGCGGGTTCGATCTTCTGTGGGATTTCCGATCACTTGGCTGGGAGGCCCTTCTTCAACGATTACGCCACCATCCATGAAGACAACCCAATCGGCGACCTCGCGGGCAAAAGACATCTCGTGGGTCACCACAATCATGGTCACGCCCTCACTGGCGAGGGTCTTCATCACAGTCAATACCTCGCCAACTAGCTCTGGGTCGAGCGCGGAGGTGGGCTCATCAAACAGCATGAGGTCAGGATCCATAGCCAAGGCTCGCGCTATGGCGACCCGCTGCTGCTGTCCGCCGGACAGCTGAGTTGGGTAAGCATTCTCCTTGTCGGATAGTCCAACCTGTTGCAGCAGATCGCGGGCTCGGAAGATGGCGTCAGCTTTGGACTTTTTGGTCACTACGAGTTGACCTTCGGTGATGTTCTCCAAGGCGGTCTTGTGCGGAAACAAGTTGAACCGTTGAAAGACCATGCCAACATAGGAACGCTGCCGCGCGATGTCTTTGTCGGTTCGGACGTAGAGCTTGTCGCCACGTTCTTCAAAGCCGATTAGCTCGTCATCCACCCAGATTCGTCCGCCGGTGAGGGTTTCCATCTGGTTGATCAGTCGCAGCAAGGTGGTTTTGCCCGAGCCAGAGGGGCCCAGCAATACCACCACTTCGCCGCGGTGAACGGTGAGATTCACTCCTTTGAGCACCTCTAGATCACCGAAAGATTTGTGGACGTTGCGAGCCTTCACTACGACATTCTCTTCAATGCGATCGGCCATCAGTGGTCACTCCCGGGGAACATCAGCACAGTGTCAGCGGCTTCCGGTTTGGTTTTGCGTCCCGAGTTGGCGCCGGCATTAGCGCCTTTGCCAAAGTGATGTTCCAGCCAAGATTGGCCAAGGCCCATCACTGTCGCGGCAGCCAAGTAGTAGATGGTTGCACCCATCAGAACCGGCATCAGTTTGTAATAGGCGTTGCCGATGGCGTGCAACTGAAAGTACATCTCGCCAGCCAAGGGCAGTGCGCTCAGCAGCGAAGTGTCTTTGAACATAGCGATGGT
Organism: Propionibacteriaceae bacterium UBA5174; assembly: GCA_002413345.1. Classification (GTDB taxonomy): domain Bacteria; phylum Actinomycetota; class Actinomycetes; order Propionibacteriales; family Propionibacteriaceae; genus Propionicimonas. Next base: position 7,241 of record DHWU01000013.1, read on the forward strand.
CTCGTTGCCAGTGGGTGGCACGATGACTCGCATCGCTTGAGGCAGGATAATTCGGCGCATGGCTTGACCTCGGCTCATGCCTAAGGCCAACGCGGCCTCCGCCTGCCCCTTGTCGACGCTCTGAATGCCGGAACGGGCAATCTCGGCCATGTAAGCGGCCTCGGAAAGTCCGAGGCCAAGAATCGCGCCGAGGTACGAACTGAACAGCACATTGGCGTCAACGGTGCCGATCCGCATGGTTCCGTCGATGCCGAAAAACGCCAAAATCTGTTGGTCGTATGGGATGCCGAGCACAATTAGAGCGCCGGGGAAAAATGCGCCAGCACTACCCAAAATCACCAATAGCACGTAGCGCGGCATCGCGCGGAAGAACCAGATGTAGGCCCCAGCCACCCAACGCAAGACGAAGTTCTGCGACATTCGCATCACTGCCAGCAACACACCGAGCAGGACACCGAACACCATCGCAAAGACCGTGACCATCAAAGTCCCTTTGATGAAGCCTTCTACGACAGGGGTTTGAGTCATGGCCTGGAACGTGAAAGCCCAGTCGAAAGCTTGGTTCACGAACAGCTGGTGGACGAGCTCGGCGGCAATGGCCAAGACGATGACCGCCGCCACGACCCGTCCAGGGTGGCGCACCGGGACCGCGTTAATGGCCCCGGGCGCCGCCTCCGGTTGGGGAGAACTCATACCTTCGGATTCACTTCAAAGGTTGCAATAGTTGCACCTTGAATCCCGTATTTGGCGAGAATCGCATCGTAGGTGCCATCACTCTTCAGCTGGGCTAGCGCAGCGGCGGTTGCCTCGGCTAGGGCCTGATTGTCCTTGGTGACGATGTAGCCGTAGGGCGCGGCGCCGTAGACTTCGCCCAGAACAGCCATCTTGCCGCCAGAAGCCGCGATAGCGCTTTGAGTTACCGGGTAGTCGGCCAGCATCGCGTCGGCTTTTCCGATTGCCACAGCGTTGTTGACTTCGTCCTGGCCGGTGTAGGAGAGCACGATCACCGGCTTTGAAGCGCAAAGCGACTTGTTGGTGGCCGCGATCTCGTCGTCCTGGACTGTTCCGGTCTGCACCGCAATGGTCTTGCCGCAAGGATTGAGCCGGTCGACAGCCTTCGGGTTGCCGGTCAAAGTCGCCCACTCGGAGCCAACATTGGCATAAGAGACCATCGTGAAGGTGTTAAGCCGGTCGGCGCTGATTGTGAATGACGAAACGCCGATGTTGTATTTTCCTGAGGTGGTGCCGGACTTGACTGAGTTGAAGTCCGCTACATTCCAGTTTGTTTTGACGCCCAGCTTCGCTGCAACAGCATCAAAAAGCTCGACATCCCAACCAACGACCTGAGTCCCGTTGAGGTATTCATTCGGCTTATAGGTGGCATCAACGCCAACCTGAATCACCCCGGCGCTCTTGATCGACTCGGGCAGCATCGCGGTGAGGGTGGGATCTGCTTTGATCGACACCGAAGTGGATGCACTCGGCGTGGACTGGGACAGCGAGTTTGAACAGGCGCTGAGAGCCAGCGCCAGGGAGGTGATGGATGCCGCAGCCACAATCAGCTTGGCACGACGGTTCTGCGTGATGGACACTGCGGAACTCCTTCGGATCTGTAGTTTGGTGACGAGACCGTATGTTCGCACCATGGGCCAGTATCGGCCCTAGGTGTCCCCATGTTGAGCCATGCAACGCGACTGTTACCGCATTGTGGACCGATCGTGGCCAGATAAGATCACCGCCGTGATCACCAGACTGTCTCAGTTGTTCTGCCGTACGCTGCGCGAAGATCCTGCCGACGCCGAAGTGGCCAGCCACCGCTGGCTGGTTCGCGCTGGCTACATTCGTCGAGCCGCACCGGGCATTTACAGTTGGCTGCCGCTGGGGTTGCGGGTGTTGGCAAATGTTGAACGCATCGTCCGTGAAGAGATGGACGCCATTGGTGCCCAGGAGGTGCGCTTTCCGGCGCTGCTTCCCCGCGAGCCTTACGAAGACACTAACCGCTGGACTGAATACGGCCCGAACCTGTTCCGGCTGCAGGACCGCAAGGGTGCTGACTACCTGCTCGGGCCCACCCACGAAGAGATGTTCACCCTGCTGGTGAAGGATCTCTACTCCTCTTACAAAGACCTGCCGCTGTCGCTGTACCAGATCCAGACCAAATACCGCGATGAAGCCAGGCCGCGTGCTGGCCTGCTGCGGGGGCGCGAATTTGTGATGAAGGACTCCTACTCCTTCGACATCGACGATGCCGGACTAGACGCGTCCTATGCCGCGCATCGCGCTGCCTACATTCGGATCTTCGATCGCCTCGGCTTGGAATATGTGATCGTGAAGGCCACCTCTGGGGCGATGGGCGGTTCAGCCTCGGAAGAGTTCTTGGCCGTTTCGCCCTCTGGCGAAGACACTTTTGTGCGCTCGCCGGGCGGCTATGCGGCGAACGTGGAGGCAGTGCGTATCCCGGTGCCGACTGCAGTTGACGCCTCAGCGATCGGTGCGGCCCGCCCAGTGATCACCCCGGAGGCGGGCACTATCAATGCTCTGGTAACACTGGCTAATTCGGACTTTCCGCGTCCCGATCGGGAGTGGACGGCGGCTGACACCCTGAAGAACGTTGTCTTCAAACTTGCGCTGCCCGATGGGACCAGTGACCTATTGATGATCGGGCTGCCTGGTGACCGAGATATTGATCCCAAGCGCTTGGAGGCGGCTTTGGAGCCCGCCGAAGTCACGGCGCTTGCCGAGGAAGACTTTGCCGCCAACCCAGGCTTGGTTAAGGGCTTTATTGGTCCAGTCACTCTGACTGATGGCGTGGTGGCCCAGCATTTGGGCGCCGAAGGCCCGCTAAAGCTGCGCTATCTGCTTGACCCTCGGGTGGTGCCAGGCACCGCGTGGATCACTGGGGCGAATGTGTCCGATACGCACTTGATCGATGTGGTGGCAGGCCGTGACTTCACTGCAGATGGCGTGCTGGACGTTGCTGAAGTGCGCGCCGGCGACCCCGCTCCGGACGGTTCGGGTCCGCTCAGCCTGGCTCGTGGGATCGAAATGGGACATATCTTCCAACTGGGTCGCAAATACGCCGAGGCTTTGGGGCTGAAGGTCCTTGATTCCAACGGCAAGCTAGTGACCGTCACCATGGGCTCTTACGGAGTCGGGGTTTCGCGAGCGGTTGCTGCAGTGGCTGAAGCCACCTGCGACGATCACGGCTTGAGTTGGCCGCCAGCGTTGGCGCCTTTCGACGTCCAGATCTTAGCCACGGGCAAGGGCGAGGAAATTGCTGGCGCAGCCGAGCGGCTTGCCGAAGACCTGGACGCCGCCGGACTGCGCGTCCTGCTCGATGACCGCAAGGCCAGTCCGGGGGTGAAGTTCACCGACGCAGAAGTAATGGGTATGCCGCTGGCCGTGGTGGTCGGGCGTGGCCTGGCTGACGGTGTGGTGGAAATCCGGCAACGGGCTAGTGGTGAGCGCAGCGAGGTGGCTGTGGGTCAGGCAGTGGCGCAGGTGCTTGAGCTGGTGAACCGCTGAACTCGGCTGGCGGCTTAAGATAGGCCAAAGCGTCCGCTGGACGCATCACAATCGCAACTCACAATCGGATCGAGGCAGCCAAATGGATTCTGCGGATATCAGCAAGCTTTTGGATCCAGTGGTTGCTGCCCACGGTCTGGAGATTGACCGACTCGAAGTAGTCAAGGGCGGCAAGCGAGCAGCGGTGCAGATCTTCCTTGACGGTGACGGTCCAGACGGCCTCGGGCCCTCCATCGACCAGATTTCGCTGGCAACGCGCAGCATCTCTGATGCGCTCGACGAAACGGACATCACCAACGGGCGTCCCTACATGTTGGAAGTCTCTTCTCGCGGAGTCGGGCGTCCGCTCACCGAGGGCAAGCACTTTCGGCGTAATCGCGGACGCCTGGTTGCACTGACCACCGCCGAAGGTGAGCTGGTCGGTCGCATCACCAGCGTTGTCGACGACAGTGTTGAGCTCGAAATCGACGGCGATCTCACCCAGGTCCCACTGGCCGCGGTGAGTAAGGCCCTAGTGCAGATCGAAATGAACCGGCCGGTAGCCGGTGACGAAAACCAGGATTTGGAGAGCTGAGATGAATGTCGACCTGAGCGCCTTGAAGGCGCTGGAGCGGGACAAGGAAATCAGCATGGACGTGCTCCTGGGCGCCCTGACTGATGCCTTGCTGAACGCCTATGACAAGACTCCCGGTGCCGTCCCGGGCGCCCGGGTGGAGATTGATCGGCGCAGTGGCACGGTGCGCGTTCTAGCCCCTGAGCTTGACGAAGAAGGCAACAAGATCGGCGAGTACGAACACACCCTGGAAGAGTTCGGACGGGTCGCTGCGGCGACTGCGCGCCAGGTGATCTTCCAACGGCTCCGCGAGGCCGAGGACGAACAGAAGTTCGGCCATTTCGCTGGCTCAGAAGGCGACATTCTGATGGGTGTCGTGCAGCAAGCCCGCGATCCGCGAGTGGTTCGGGTGGATCTGGGATCGATTGAGGCGATCATGCCGGCCGCTGAGCAGGTGCCTGGCGAGGACTACCGACATGGCACTCGACTCAGGGTGTTTGTGGTTAGTGTGCGGCGGGAACTGCGCGGTCCGCAGGTTGTGGTTTCGCGAACCCACCCGAGCCTGGTGGCCAAGTTGTTCGCTCTCGAAGTGCCTGAGATCGAGCAGGGCGTGGTCGAAATCATGGGGATTGCGCGTGAGGCCGGACACCGCACCAAGATTGCAGTGATCAGCCACAACCGCGATGTGTCGGCAAAAGGCGCCTGCATCGGTCCGATGGGTCAGCGAGTTCGCGCAGTGATGCACGAGCTCAACGAGGAAAAGATCGACATCATCGACTACTCCGACGACCCCGCGGTGTATGTTGCGCAGGCGCTGAGCCCGTCCAAGGTCTCCTCGGTAACAGTGGTCGATCCAGACGCCAGGGCCGCTCGAGTGATCGTGCCCGATTACCAGCTGAGCCTGGCGATCGGCCGGGAGGGCCAAAACGCCAGGCTCGCGGCGCGACTTACCGGGTGGCGGATCGACATCCGTCCCGACACCGCAGACTGAGGTCGATTTAGGACGTCGGCTGGGTGCTGGGTTGCCCGGCGCCACCGGCGCCGGGGCCACTGGTGGTCCAGACTTCCTGCAGCGCGGCAAGTACTTTGGCTTGGTCCAAGCTGAGGTCAGTGGCCATCGACTTGGCGACCGCGGTCAGCATTTCGGTGTTGCCACCCTTGCTGCCGCCAGCTGCCCCACTGGGGGCCGCTCCTGACGGCATGCCGCCGGGGCCGCCGCTGGCGTTGCCCGAAGGCTGGCTGGTTGGCTGGTTGGTCGAAAGCGCCTTGTCTAAGGCGGTCTTCACTTTGGCTTCATCCACTCCGAGCTTGGTGGCCAAAGACTTCGCCATTGTGGTGGTGTCCAGTTGCTGCGTGCTGCGCTGGTCGCCCGCCCCTTGGCCGTAACCAGCAGTATTTGCGGCAGTGTTACCGCCCAAGTTGGCGGCCACGGCTCCCACTCCGACGGCTGCTCCGATTGCGATGACGCCACCGCCAATGGCCAATCCGATCCGCTGCTTCTTGTTCATGTAGCTCCTCGTTGGAAGGTTTGACTACTAGATAACCGAGCCAACCTGTGCCCAACTACAACCCTTCCTTGGTGTTGGCTGTGGATCTAGGTGATGGGCCTAGACTGTGCGGCCGTGACTCCTCAGCGTCTATGCATCGGCTGCCGTCGCAGCGATGCGAAGTCCGCCTTGGTACGACTGGTGATCAATCCCGTTGACGCAACGCTCCAACTTGATTGGGCCCAAAGACTGCCCGGACGCGGCTGTTATCTCCATCCGCAGTGTGTTTCGGTCGTGATTCGCAATCACGGCGTTGGGCGAGCGTTCCGGCGCAGTATCGATCCGGCCCAGGTTGCGGCAGTGCTCAACCCGCTAAAGGCTGATTGAAGCAAAGCGGTCGGCAAGGGATACACTGACCCCTGCGCGTTCGCCAATACCGAGGCGAGCACCAACCAGAAAGTGGGCTAACGCTCATGACCACTCGATGAATACTTCGAAATGAGCATTAAACACAACTAGGTGGTCTGACGCACCCGCGCGGACCTGAAGGAGAGTAGTGGCCAAGGTCCGCGTCTACGAGCTCGCAAAGGAGCTCGGACTCGAAAGCAAGGAACTTCTGCAGACCCTCAACAACATGGGGGAGTTTGTACGATCCGCTTCCTCGACCATCGAGGCCCCGGTGGTTCGTAAGTTGCGGGAAAAAGCTGTCGCTGAGCAACCGGCCAAACCGGCCGAGAAGCCCGCAGCTAAATCAACCCCTAAGCCAGCCAGTGCGCCGGTGCCGACCGCGGAGAAGCCAACCGCAGTCAAGTCAGCACCAGTTGCCGCAGTTGAAGCTGCGCCAGTTGTAGCTAAGTCGGCCGAAGCTAGGCCAGCGGCAGCTA
>DHWU01000013.1:13969-21193 GCA_002413345.1 Propionibacteriaceae bacterium UBA5174
GCCCGGTGCGGCTAAGCCCGGTGCAGCCAAGCCCGGTGCAACCAAGCCAGCTGTAGCTAAGGCCAAGCCAGTAGCTGAACCTGCTGCCCCCGCTGAGCCAACCCCAGCAGCGCCAGCGCCGAAGTCCGCGTCGGCGCCTAGGCCCGCGGCTGCCTCAAGGCCTTCCGAGGCACCATCGGCTGGAGTGCCCCGTCCGCCGCGGCCTGGTCCTCGACCTGGCGGCACCGGCGGGCTGCCTGGTGCCAACACTCGACGTCCCGGCGCACCCCGTCCGGGCAATAACCCCTTCGCGCCGCGTCAGGGCATGGGCGTGCAACGTCCTCCCCGCCCTGAGGGAGCTCCACAGCGAGAACGAAGCGCCACTGACCGGCCAGGCGGTCCACGTCCGGATCGTCCCGACCGTCCACCACGTCCCGGTGGTGGTGGCCCAGGTATGCCTAGGCCTAATCCGGCGATGATGCCCAAGACTGCTGGTAGTGGTCTTGGAGCTGGTCCGGCGCGTGGTGGTCAAGGTGGACGTCCAGGCGGCGGTGCTAGCCGCGGTCGCCCTGGTGGCCCAGGGGGTCCTGGCGGTGGTGTTGGTCGTGGTGGCGTTGGCGGCCCGCCCACTGGCGGCGGTGGCCGCGGTGGCCGCGGTGGTCGTGGCGGCTCCGGCACTCAGGGAGCCTTCGGGCGTCCTGGAGGTCCAGCCAAGCGCGGCCGTAAATCGAAGAAGCAGCGCAGGCAGGAATTCGACCAGATGGAGGCGCCGTCGATTGGTGGCGTGCGCGTCCGCCAGGGCGATGGACAGATCGTCCGGCTGCGTCGCGGCTCCTCGCTGACTGACCTAGCCGAGAAGATTGGTGTCGATCCGGCTTCCTTAGTGCAAGTGCTGTTCCATCTGGGTGAGATGGTGAATGCCACCCAGTCGGTTGCCGATGACACTCTCGAGGTGCTTGGTTCCGAGCTCAACTACAAGATCCAGGTCGTCTCGCCCGAGGACGAGGACCGCGAGTTGTTGGAGAGCTTCGACATCGAGTTTGGCGAGGATCTCGGTGATGAGGACGATCTGGAAGCTCGTCCTCCAGTAGTCACTGTCATGGGTCACGTTGACCATGGCAAGACCAAGCTGCTCGACGCTTTGCGCAACACTGACGTGATGGGTGGCGAGGCTGGTGGGATCACCCAGGCCATCGGCGCCTACCAGGTGCAGACCGAAGTGGACGGCAACCCGCGCAAGATCACTTTCATTGATACCCCTGGTCACGAGGCGTTCACCGCTATGCGTGCCCGCGGTGCAAAGTCCACCGATATCGCGGTGCTGGTAGTTGCAGCTGATGACGGTGTGATGCCGCAGACGATCGAGGCGCTTAACCACGCCAAGGCCGCTGAGGTGCCGATCGTGGTGGCAGTGAACAAGATCGATAAAGAAGGTGCTGATCCAGTCAAGGTTCGCGGTCAACTGACTGAGTACGGACTGGTGCCTGAGGAATACGGCGGCGACGCGATGTTCGTCGATGTGTCGGCTAAGGCAGGTCTTGGTCTGGAAGAGCTCCTTACTGCGATCGTGCTGACTGCGGACGCATCGTTGGATCTGCGGGCGAATCCGGACATGCCAGCACAGGGTGTGGCGATTGAAGCTCACCTCGACAAGGGTCGTGGCCCGGTTGCGACCGTGCTGGTACACCGCGGCACGCTCCGTACCGGAGACTCGATCGTGGCGGGCTCGGCTTACGGCCGGGTGCGCGCTTTGATCAACGATCAAGGCGAGAGCCTTGATGAGGCGCTGCCGTCGATGCCAGTACAGGTGTTGGGCCTGACTTCGGTTCCTGGAGCTGGTGACAACTTCTTGGTCGTCGATGACGACCGGATGGCTCGCCAGATCGCGGAGAAGCGGGAAGCGCGTCAACGGGCCGCTATGCTGTCGAAGTCCACGAGGCGCAAGACTCTAGATCAGCTGTTTGAGCAGTTGGCGAAGGGCGAAACCCAAGAGTTGCGACTCATCCTCAAGGGCGACTCCGCTGGTGCGGTGGAAGCTTTGGAAGATGCCTTGCTGCAGATCGATGTGGGTGAGGAAGTCGACTTGCGGGTTATTGACCGTGGAGTGGGTGCGATCACCGAAACCAACGTCACCTTGGCGGCGGCTTCGGATGCGGTCATCATCGGTTTCAATGTCCGCGCTCAGGGCAAGGCCACTCAGTTGGCCGACGCCGAGGGAGTCGACGTCCGTTACTACTCGGTGATCTACGCCGCGCTCGACGAGGTGGAAGCTGCCTTGAAGGGCATGCTCAAGCCGATCTACGAAGAGAAGACTCTTGGCCAGGCCGAGATTCGCGAGATCTTCAAGTCGTCGAAGTTCGGCATCATCGCTGGCTGCATGGTCTTGGACGGAGTGCTGCGGCGCAATGCCAAGGCTCGACTGCTCCGCGACGGTGTGGTGGTCGTCGATTCCTCGGTCGCTTCGCTGCGACGAGAAAGAGATGACGTCACCGAGGTTCGTGAGGGTGTGGAGTGCGGCACCACCTTGGCCAACTACTCCGATATCAAGGTCGGTGACATCATCGAAACCTACGAGATGGTGGAAAAGCCGCGCGACTGACATCGCAAAGTAGCAGCACTATTGTCCGCCCGGCTCTGATCCTGGAGCCGGGCGGACGTAACCACAAGGAGAAGCAGTCATGTCCAAGCCGCGTTTCGCCAAGACGGCTGAACAGGTCAAGGTGGTCATCGCCGAGATGCTGCAGCGTCGGATCAAGGATCCTCGGTTGGGCTTTGTGACCGTCACCGATGTTCGAATGACCGGAGACGGTCATGAGGCCAGCGTTTTTTACACAGTGTTGGGCGATGCTGACGCGCGGGCAGAATCCGCAGTGGCATTGGCGTCCGCGACTGGAGTCTTGCGCAGTGCGGTGGGAAAGCATCTTGGCATGAAGTTCACTCCAAGTCTGACCTTCATTCTCGACGCGGTCGAAGAGGATGCCGCTCGTCTGGAAGACGTGCTGGCTCGAGCGAAGGCCCTTGACGCTGCTGTTGCCGCCCAAGCCGAGGGCGCCAGCTACGCGGGGGACTCCGACCCCTACCGCAAGCCGGGCGAGGAATCCGAAGATCTTGACTGACCTGCCGGAGTCTGGGCTGGTGGTGGTCGACAAACCGCAAGGCTGGACCTCACACCAAGTGGTGGCGCGCTGTCGCAGGCTGTATGGCACCCGCAAGGTTGGGCACGCCGGAACTCTAGACCCGATGGCCACTGGAGTGCTGTTGGTCGGGGTGAACCGGGCCACCCGGTTGCTGGGCTATTTGGCCGGTCATGACAAGACTTATCTGGCGACAATTCGGCTTGGCCAAGACACCGTCACCGACGATGCCGAGGGTGAGATCACTCAGGCTAGGGGAGTCGGCCAGATTGGTGAATCCGAGGTTCGGGCAGCGATTCCCGATTTCACCGGGGTGATCAGCCAAGTGCCCTCGTCGGTTTCGGCGATCAAGGTTGACGGCAAACGTTCCTATGCCCGGGTCAGGGACGGGGAACAGGTTGAGTTAGCCGCCCGCGAGGTCACAGTGTCAAGGTTCGAGGTGTTGGCGATTCGTCGCGAGCTAGCCGGTGACCTACCGGTTCTAGACGTTGACGTGATCGTGGATTGCACCTCGGGCACCTACATTCGGGCCCTTGCCCGCGACCTTGGTGCCAAACTCGATACCGGTGGGCACCTCACTGCCCTGCGGCGCACTCGGGTGAGTGGGTTCGAGTTGTCATCGGCCACGTTGGACGAGGCTGGGCTGGCTGGCGAACAGGGCCCGCCGCTGATCGGAATGGCCGAGATTGCCCACAAGTCGTTTTCCTGCGTGGAAGTTGATTCAACAGTTGCTCGCGACATCGGCTACGGACGCTCTTTGTCGCTAGCGGTGCCTGCCGATCCAACCGCAATGCTGTTTGGTGGCGAGTTGCTGGCGTTATACCGTCCCGGTGTGGATGGGGGAGCGGCGCCGGTAGCGGTGCTGAGCCTTCGCTAAACTGTCCAACGGCGTCGCCGCGGCGTCCGGAAAGGGTGCAATGGGTTCGTCGGTAGTGGTCATTGGCAACTTCGACGGTGTGCACCCCGGGCATCGTGAGGTGCTGGCCGAAGCTAAGCGGCGCCAACCTGACCTGCCGCTGATCGTGGTCACCTTCTGGCCGCACCCGCTCTCAGTGGTCCGTCCAGGTGGTGCGCCGATGCTGCTGACTAGCTTGGAAGGGCGGATCGAGCACCTGAGCGAGGCTGGCGCCGACCATGTAGAAGTGATCGACTTCACTGCGGAATTTGCGGCCTGGGCTCCCAGCAAGTTTGTCGAAGAGATCCTGATTCCGCTGGATCCTGCCTTGGTGGTGGTGGGGGAGAACTTCCGCTTCGGACACCACGCTGCCGGATCACTGGACACCTTGCGGGAACTGGCTGCCGGGCGGTTTGAAGTCGAGGGTCTGCCGCTGGTGCGGTTCGGTGACGAAGAAACCTGTTCCACCCGGATCCGGGAAGCCTTGGCTGCCGGTGATGTCGCGCACGCTGCTGAGCATCTGGGACGTCGGTTTTGTTTCCGTGGAGTGGTCGCTCACGGCGATCATCGTGGCCACCAACTCGGTTTCCCGACAGCGAATCTGCCGGTGCCAGCGGCGTTGGCCTGCCCAGCCGACGGGGTCTATGCCGGGTGGCTGATTCGTCGCGACGGACTGGACGCCCACGGCGAAGCGCTGGGCAGCGGGTGTGTGCCCGAGCGTTGGCCAGCCGCCATCTCAGTCGGCACCAACCCAACCTTCGATGGGCTGATTCGCCGGGTCGAGTCCTATGTCTTGGATCGCGATGACCTTGAGCTTTACGGCGCCCCAATCACCGTGGAATTCGCGGCACGGATTCGCGGGCAAGTCCGTTTTGGCAACGTCGACCAACTAATCACTCAAATGAATGATGACGTTTCCCGTTGCCGCCATCTCCTGAGCCTTTCCTAATCTGCGGTTTGCCCGACTTGCGCAGCGCGTTAGGCTTCGCCTCACAGGAGCTTCCTAGGGAGGGAAAAGCATGCTTGGAAAACGATTCGTCGCACTGATGGCTTTGGGTGTGGTTGCTTTGGCTGGGTGTTCTGCCCCGGCTGGTGGGGGAGGGTCCAACCCAACATCAACCGGGTCGGCGGCCAATGGGGCAGCACCTGCTGGTGAAGCAGTCAACCTGCCTCAGGTGGGTGCGACGGTAGACGCCACCGAATTCACTAAGCGGACCGCGGCGGCAATGAAGACCCAATATCACGCGGTCACTACCACGACGATGTCAGGCACGACGGCAGTCACGACTGCCGATATTGACGCTACAGATGCGGACAACCTCAAGATGCACACGGTGGGGGCGGGCTCTGAGTTGATCTTTTGTGACGGAAAGTCGTATATCAAGACTGGGAGCAAATGGACCAAGTCGTCAGCCGATCTCTCGAAGACTATGGAGAAAATGACGAACTCGATTGGTTCGGGCCTATCCCAGTCGGTTACCTACGTTGGCGCGAGTCAGTTGGATGGAGTACCGGCGTACGAATACAAAGTCACTGCCGAGTCTTCGTCGACTTCGGGTTCAGCTGGAGCTATTTCGATGGAGGCGCACTACTGGATCGACGCTCAATACCGCCTATTGAAGACTTCCTCCAAGGCCAAAGTCGGTGGCACCTCAGTCTCAAGCGAGGTTGTGTACAGCAAGTTCGGTGAGCCGGTTTCGATCACTGCACCAATGTGATCAACCACCTCAGCTAGCAGTGTGGGGCCCTCGTCATCAACTTGGTGACGAGGGCCACTTTCTTAGCGAGCTGGCGGCTTGGTGCCTGCCTGGCTAGGGATGCACCAAGATCTTTACCGCAGTCTCGTTGTGATTGATCAGGGTGTCGAAACCCTTGTCGACTAGTTCGTCCAAGGCGATCTTTCCGGTGATGAACGGGGCGAGTCTCACCTTGCCGTCTTGGACGAGCTTGATCGCGGCGGGATGGTCGTTCGCGTAAGCGATCGTGCCTCGAAGGTCGATCTCTTTCAGTACTAGAGCTTGGACGTCGATCGTGGCTGGCTTGCTCCAGATCGACACGATGACAATCACGCCACCAGGTTTGACCGCCGCGAACAGTTGATCAAGCACGGCATTCACGCTGCTGCATTCGAAACAAACATCGGCGCCGAGACCGTTAGTGATTTCGCCGACCCGTGCAACCACGTCGTCCTTACTGGGGTCAAGGACGTAGTCAGCTACCCCGGTGGAGAGTGCCTTGGCCTTTCGCGCCTCACTCAGCTCAGAGACAATAACGGTCAAGCCTTCAGCTTTGAGGACCGCGGCAAGCAACAAGCCGATTGGTCCGGCTCCGCCGACTAGCGCTGTCTGGCCAGCTTTGGCACCACTTCGCTTATAGGCGTGGTGGCCGACCGAGAGTGGCTCGATCAGTGCGGCTTGGTCTAGCGGGATGTTCCCGACCGGATGCACCCAGCGCCGATCCACTACGATCTTCTCGCTCAGTCCGCCACCACCGCCACACAGACCAATAAAGCCCATCTTGACGCACAAGTTGTAGCGGCCAGCCTGGCACTGCGCGCATTCGCCACAAACGAAGTAGGGCTCAACCACGACCGCCTCCCCGACAGTCAGATCGCTGACACCGTCGCCCAGCGCAGTCACGGTTCCAGACATCTCATGCCCAATCGTCACTGGTTGCTCTTCGTGGCTTAGCGGGTGGGGATGTCCCTTGGGTGGGATGAAGATCGGCCCCTCCAAATATTCGTGAAGATCAGTGCCACAGATTCCACACCACGCGACGTCGATCGCCACCGCGCCTGGGCGCAGCTCCGGCTCGGGGATCTGGAGAATCTGAATGTCTTTGCGACCGATGAAACGTGCAGCCTTCATGAGTTTCCTGTCTGCCTGCGTAACTCTTGAACGGCGCCTGGTGGGCTCGGCCATCTTGGAATGCGTGGTGGTCATGTGCTGACCATCGGCCCGTCGATGGTGCCGTTTACCTGGGATTGATGACTTGACTTGAGTCTAGGTGGGGCTGCTCTTCGGAGTGCAGGTATCGCCGGCAATACCTCTCAGCGATCTGGGGGTCGGGGGGAGCAGCGTCAGCCCAAAAAAGCAACAGGGGCTCCCGCCGGTAAGGCGGGAACCCCTGCTGGGTGTCGCAATTCGCCAGCAGATCAGCCCAGCGACTTGATGATGTCTTCGACGCGTTCTTTGGCGTCGCCGAACAGCATCTGGG
>DHWU01000013.1:21462-26378 GCA_002413345.1 Propionibacteriaceae bacterium UBA5174
GAAGAACAGCGGGTTCTGGACGCCGGCATAGCCGGTGGCCATGGACCGCTTGAACACGATCACGTTTTCGGCCTTCCAGACTTCCAGCACCGGCATTCCGGCGATCGGGCTGCCCGGATCATCCAACGCGGCCGGGTTCACAGTGTCATTGGCACCGATCACCAGCACCACATCAGTGTCGGAGAAGTCGTCGTTGATCTCGTCCATCTCCAACACGATGTCGTAGGGGACGTTAGCTTCGGCCAGCAGCACGTTCATGTGCCCAGGTAGGCGTCCGGCGACCGGGTGGACGCCGAAGCGAACCTGGGTGCCGTGAGCCCGAAGCCTTGCCGTGAGGTCGGCAACTGGGTACTGCGCCTTCGCCACCGCCATCCCATAGCCCGGGGTGATGACCACGCTCTTGGCGTTCCACAACATCTCCGCTGCGGTTGCTGCGTCGACCTCGCGGTGTTCGCCATGCTCTTCGGTGGATGCGGCCACCTTGCCACCCTCGGAGCCAAAGCCGCCGAGAATGACTGAAACGAACGAACGGTTCATCGCCCGGCACATGATGTAGCTCAGAATCGCACCGGAGGAACCAACCAGCGAACCGGTGATGATCAGCAGGTTGTTGCCCAACATGAATCCGGCTGCAGCTGCGGCCCAACCGGAATACGAGTTGAGCATCGACACCACGACCGGCATATCGCCACCACCGATGGCCGCCACCATGTGGTAGCCGAGGGCAAAGCCGATTATCGCGATCGCGATTACCAACACCCAGCCCAGCACATGGTTCTGTTCACCAAAGTTGACAAAGGAGATCATCAGCACGAAGAAAGCGATGAACCCACCAAGGTTGAGCAGATTTCGCCCAGGCAGCATTAGCGGCTGAGACTTCATCTTCGCCGACAGCTTCAGATAGGCGATCACCGAACCGGTGAAGGTGTAGGCGCCAATCAGGACGCCCAGCGCAACTTCCACCAGGTGCACCGCACCGCCACCGGCGGCCTCCGGTGGAACTGCGAAGGAGTTGAACCCCACCAAGACCGCAGCCATGCCCACAAAAGAATGGAACATGGCGATCAGTTCAGGCATCTGGGTCATCTCGACCTTGCGGGCGATCGGGACGCCGATGAAAGCTCCGATCGCAAGCACCGCCAAAATCAGCGCCAGCGTGATCTCTGGCGACAAGCGGGTCTCGTGAATAGCGGCTATGCCGCTTTTGCTGGCCAGCCACGACTCGTTTACCGACTGGATGATGGTGGCGGCCAAGGCCAGCACCATGCCGACCATCCCAGAGACATTGCCCATCCGGGCAGTGGTCTGTTTCGACAATCCGGCCAGCGACAGAATGAACAGCACGCCTGCAATGATGTACAGGCCACTAACGAAGTTGAGCAGCATGCTCACGCCTCCTTCTTGAACATGCCGAGCATTCGGTAGGACACCAGGAAGCCGCCGAAGATGTTGATCGACGCGATTGACGCAGCGACGAAGGACATCACCAGTACCGCGACATCGGTCGAACCTAGCTGGAGCAAAGCGCCAACCAGGATGATGCCCGAGATCGCATTAGTCTGAGCCATCAAGGGGGTGTGGAGCGAGTGAGCCACACCACTAATCACGTAGAACCCGACCACCACGGCCAGCGCAAATACGGTGAAGTAGCCGGTGAAAGAGGCCGGCGAGAACATGACGGCGATAATCACCAGCGCCGCGGCGACTGCCGACCAGACCAGGCGTCGCTGGCCCTTGGACTTGGCCTCGGCAGCTTCCCGGGCAGCCTTGACCGCCGGAGCTTCAACTGGTGCTGCCGCAGCAGCGGCTGGCGCGGCAGCGGCTGAGACTTGGACCGGTGGTGGTGGCCAGAGTGTCTGGCCATCCTTGGTTACCGTCATGCCACGCAGCACGACATCTTCCAGATCGAGGACGACCTCGCCGTCCTTGCCTGGGGTGAGCAACTTGAACAGGTTGACCACATTGGTGCCGTAAAGCTGCGAAGCCTGGGTGGGCAGGCGTCCGGGTAGATCGGTGTAGCCGATGATCTTTACGCCGTTGTCGGTGGTGACCAACTGATCAGGCTTGGAGCCTTCGACGTTTCCGCCGTTGGATGCAGCCATGTCGACGATCACTGAGCCTGGCTTCATCGTGGCCACCATCTCAGCGGTGATTAGCCGGGGAGCGGGACGTCCCGGAATCAATGCCGTGGTGATGATGATGTCCACGTCTTTGCACTGTTCGGCGTACATTTCAGCAGCTGCTTTAGCGAAGTCCGCGCTGGCCTCTTTGGCATAGCCGTCAGTGGAAACTTGCTGTTCGGCCACCTGTACAGCGACGAACTCTCCACCCATGGACTGCACCTGTTCGGCCACTTCGGGTCGAACGTCGGTGGCTCGAACAATCGCGCCAAGGGACTTGGCTGTGCCGATTGCGGCCAAGCCAGCCACGCCGGCACCGGAAACGAAGACCTTGGCTGGCGGAACTTTGCCAGCTGCGGTCACCTGACCGGTGAAGAACGAACCGAACTCGTTCGCGGCTTCAATCACCGCCCGGTAGCCAGCGATATTGGCCATCGAACTAAGGACGTCGAGAGCCTGTGCCCGGGAGATCCGAGGTACCGCATCCATCGCTAGGACGGTGAGGTTGTGCTTGGTCAACTTCTCCACTAGCTCTGGGCTGCGAGCTGGCGCGATCTGCGCGATCAGGGTGCCACCATCGGCAAGCTGAGCGATTTCCAGGTTGGTCGGGGCGTTGATTTTCGCCACGATCTCGCACGCCCAGGTTTGGGCCCGGTCGCCGATGATGGCGCCAGCTGCTGCGAAGTCAGCATCGGGATAAGAGGATTTCACTCCCGATCCCGATTCGACGACGACGCTGTGTCCGAGTTTGATTAGTTGAGCAACGGTCTTTGGGGTAGCCGCGACGCGGGTCTCCCCTTTGAGGGTTTCTATCGGAATCCCGATCTGCATGTGTTGGCAGTCCTTCCAGTGGGAGCCATACCGGCAAGGCCAATGGGCGGTAGCGTAGTGGGCAGAACAGCCCGTGGGCCGTTTGCCAACGGTTGTGTCGCCATCTGGGCTAGGCCGTCGAAATCGCCTCGCAGTTGGGCGCGGATTCGCCGTGGAGCCGCCCCAGCCGATAGACTCCCGGATGCCGTCAAGACGGCCGCGGATGCCCAAGAGCTCCCCAGCGATTCTCAATCATGAAGTCGTGCCATTAGGTAGGGGAAGCGCCGCGCAACGGGAAACCGAGAGGAGAGCAGCCAATGGACGCTGACACCAAGAAGAAGATCATTGAAGAGTATGCGTTGACCCCAGGTGACACCGGTTCGCCGGATGTCCAGATCGCGCTGCTCACCAAGCGGATCGCACACCTGACCGAACACCTGAAGGTACACAAGGGTGATCATCACAGCCGTCGTGGGCTGATGTTGATGGTCGGCCAGCGTCGCCGCCTGCTCAACTATGTCGCGAAGAACGATGTTGAGCATTACCGCTCGCTGATCGCACGCCTCGGCCTGCGTCGGTGATTCAAGCTTCATGACCAGCCGGTGACGGATAGCCCGTCACCGGCTGGTCGTGCATCACAACACAACAACAGTCCTGCGTAAGAACCTGTTTTGGTCCTCGGTAGTGACTCTCGGGCAGCCACTGGCATCCCGCGGGCCTCGATCGAAGACCGGGCGGGGCAAGCGCAGGGAACCGAAAGGAATCCAAATGGAAGGTCCTGACCTTCGTTACACCGAGGCCGTCATTGACAACGGCGCTCTGGGAAAGCATGTCGTCCGGTTCGAATCCGGACTACTGGCCCGTCAGGCCAATGGCAGCGCAGCTGTCTATTTAGATGGCGACACCATGTTGCTGTCGGCAACCACCGCGCAGAAGACTCCGCGCGACGCGATCGACTTCTTCCCCCTAACCGTGGACGTGGAAGAGCGCATGTACGCCGCGGGTCGGATCCCCGGCTCCTTCTTCCGTCGTGAAGGCCGCCCCTCCGAAGGCGCCATCCTGGCCTGTCGGCTAACCGACCGTCCGCTGCGTCCCTGCTTCGTGAAGGGGCTGCGCAACGAGGTGCAGGTTGTCATCACGGTGATGGCCCTGAACCCGAATGTGCGTTACGACGTGCTGGCGATCAACGCTGGTTCGGCATCCACCACGCTGGCTGGCCTGCCGTTCTCCGGCCCGGTCGGCGGCATCCGGGTGGCGCTGATCGGTGATCAGTGGGTCGGTTTCCCGACCGTTGAGCAGAGCGAACTGGCCACCTTCGAAATGGCCATTGCTGGTCGGGTACTCGCCGATGGCGACGTGGCGATCATGATGGTTGAGGCCGAATCCACTCAGTACACCTGGGATCTGGTTCGCGCGGGTAAGACTGCCCCGACCGAAGAGGTTGTAGCTCAAGGCATCGAGGCGTCCAAGCCGTTCATCAAGGCACTGTGCGACGCACAGGCCGAACTGGCCGCGATGCTGCCCAAGCCGGTGGCTCAGTTCCCGGTCTTCCTGGATTATCAGGCTGACGTTTTTGAAGCCGTAGAGGCCGCCGCCACCGAGCGGTTGACCCAGGCGATGAGCATCGCTGGCAAGCAGGAGCGCGAAACCGCTACTGACGAGCTCAAAGACGCCATTCACGCCGAGCTTGATGACCAGTTCCCCGAGCGGGCCAAAGAGATCTCTGGCGCCTTCCGCTCGTTGACCAAGAAGCTGGTTCGGCACCGCACCCTCACCGAGCATGTCCGCATCGACGGTCGTGGAGTTCGCGACATCCGCACCCTGAGTGCCGAGGTTGGCGTCCTGCCACGGGTGCACGGTTCGGCATTGTTCCAGCGTGGCGAGACTCAGATCCTGGGAGTGACCACGCTCAACATGCTCGACATGGAGCAGAAGCTGGACACGCTGGCTCCAGAAACTACCAAGCGGTACATGCACAACTACAAC
>DHWU01000013.1:26622-26764 GCA_002413345.1 Propionibacteriaceae bacterium UBA5174
TACATGCACAACTACAACTTCCCGCCCTACTCCACCGGTGAAACCGGACGGGTCGGTTCGCCGAAGCGCCGCGAAATCGGTCACGGTGCGCTCGCCGAGCGGGCGCTGGTGCCGGTACTGCCGAAGCGGGACGAGTTCCCCT
>DHWU01000035.1:0-9578 GCA_002413345.1 Propionibacteriaceae bacterium UBA5174
CTCATAATCGCTGTGTCGCGGGTTCAAGTCCCGCTCCCGCTACTCGCAAGCATCAGTTTGGAAAGAGGAATCCGATGGCCAAGAAGGGCGCCGACGTTCGGCCAAAGATCACCTTGGCGTGCACTGAGTGCAAAGAGCGCAACTACATCACCAAGAAGAACCGGCGCAACGATCCTGATCGGATGGAGCTGAAGAAGTTCTGCCCGCGTTGCCACACGCACACTGCTCACCGCGAAACCCGCTGAGCTAGTTCTCGCTCGAAGCCGTCCACTCCGGTGGGCGGCTTCGTCGTGTCTGGACGCCATTCGCGGCGTCGGGCACTGACCGAAGTTGCCCGCTAGCCTGAGCACATGCCGATCACAGAACAGCATGTCGGACGCAGTTATCCGGCCACTGCTCCCTATGAAATTAGTCGGGCCAAGATCGCCGAGTTTGCCGCCGCCTTGGGCGATGCCGACAACCCGGCCTACTCCGGCTCTGTGCCGATCGCCCCGCCAACTTTCGCGGTGTTGCTGGCCGCAGGCTCTTGGGAATCAATGTTCGCTGACCCGGAACTGGAACTGAGCCTGAGCCGCACGGTGCACGCTGATCAGCGTTTCACTTGGCAGCGCCCGTTGCGGGCTGGGGACGAGGTGGTGGCTCAGTTGCGAATCGACAAGGTACGCCTTCGCGGCGCCACTGCGATCATCACTATCGCAGTGGATTTGTCCAGCACTTCGGGTGAGTCGTTGTGCACCGCCACCTCCACTTTGATGCACACCGCAGCGGAGGCAGCATGAACACGTCAGTCGAGGTCGGCCAGCTCCTGCCTGGTTTCAGCGTCGAGTTCACCCGGGCCGATCTGGCCCGCTACGCCGGTGCGTCCACCGATTTCAACCCGATCCATTACAACGATGCGGCCGCGGCCGCACTGGGTCTGCCTGGGGTGATCGCCCACGGCATGCTCACTATGGGCACCGCACTTCGGGTAGTCACCGACTGGGTCGGTGACCCAGCCAAAGTCGTCAACTACTACGTTCGGTTCACCAAGCCGGTCGTGGTCCCGGCCAGTGGTTGGGTGCGGGTGGATTTCGGTGGCACGGTGACTGCGGTCGCCGACGGGGTGGCCACGATCACTATCGAAGCCGCCTGCGGTGAAGCGAAAGTGCTCGGCTCGGCTACGGCGCAGGTGCGACTTGACTGAGCTGTTGGCCGGTCACACCACCTTTTCGGTGGGAGGCCCGGCGCGGAATTGGGCCGCGCCGACATCCGAGGACGAACTGATCGCGGTGATCGTTGCGGCCGACCGGGTCGGTGAACCACTCCTAGTGCTCGGTGGTGGCTCGAATGTGCTGATCAGCGATGCTGGGTTCGATGGCACCGTGGTGCACACCGCAGGGCTGCGTGGTGTGGTCACCGAAGACGTGGCCGCCTGCTCAGGCGCCTTCATCACCGCAGCTGCTGGCGAACCATGGGACGCCTTTGTAGCTAGCACCGGTGCGGCCGAGCACGTCGGTATCGAGGCGCTGTCTGGGATTCCAGGGTTGGTTGGGGCTACGCCGGTGCAAAACGTCGGGGCCTATGGCCAAGAGGTTTCGTCGACGATCGCCCGGACCCGCACCTGGGATCGGAAACTCCACCAGATTCACACTTTCAGTGCTGTTGAGTGCGGTTTCGGCTACCGCGATTCGAGGTTCAAGCGAGAGCCGGGCCGCTGGGTGGTGCTGGCAGTTAGTTTCCAGTTCGCCCTTGGCTCGTTGTCTGCACCGATTCGGTATGCCGAATTGGCGAACCGGCTTGGGGTTGAAGTCGGAGCCCGCGCACCGTTGGCGCAGGTTCGAGAAGTGGTGTTGGAACTGCGGCGGGGCAAAGGCATGGTCTACGACCGCGCTGATCACGACTCTTGGAGTGCAGGCAGCTTCTTCACTAATCCGCTGTTGACTGGTCCGTCCCTGGTTCCTGAAGGTGCGCCGGCCTACCCGCAGCCGGATGGACGGGTGAAGACCAGTGCGGCTTGGCTTATCCAACACGCCGGGTTCGGCCCGGGCTACGGCAGCGGGGCTGCCCAGTTGTCGAGCAAACACACCTTGGCTTTGACTAATCGAGGCGGGGCGACTGCCTCCGACTTGGTGGCGCTGGCACGGGAAATTCGCGACGGAGTCGAAACTAGGTTCGGGATCAGGCTGGTGCCAGAGCCGAATCTGGTGGGTTTGAGCTTGGACGGCTGAGTCCGGTGCGGTTGGGGTGATGGTCACGGCTTAGACTGTTCTGCGGTCTGGTGAAAGGAAACCCGCCGTGAGCATTCTGTCCAACGTCCCAATGGCACCCCGTGACCCGATTCTCGGTCTGACTGAGGCCTTCGTCGCTGACACCCGTGCGGACAAGGTGAATCTCGGCGTTGGGGTCTATCTGGGTGCTGATGGCAAGGTGCCGTTGCTGGATTGCGTGCGGCAAGCAGAACAGGTTCTGGCCGCGACCCCCACCGCCCGCGGCTATTTGCCTATCGACGGACTGGCCAGCTACAACCAGGCCGTCCGCGAATTGGTTTTCGGCGCTGATACCGAGCCGTTGCGCTCGAACCGGGTGGTCACCGTTCAAGGCCTTGGTGGCACTGGTGGTCTCCGGATCGGGGCCGAGTTTTTGAAGACCACTTCGGCCAAGGCCAAGGTGTTGTTGTCTGACCCGTCGTGGGAAAACCATCGTGCGCTGTTCACTCGCGCCGGTTTTGAGGTCGACACCTACCGCTACTACGACTCGTCCGCCCTTGGCGTGGATTTCGAAGGCATGTTGGCCGATCTGGCGGCAGCCGAGCCTGGCACCGTTGTGCTGTTGCACGCGTGCTGCCATAACCCGACCGGTTATGACCTCACCGCGGCGCAGTGGGCTCAGGTTGCTCAGACTGTGGCGGCTGCAGGGCTAGTTCCCTTCCTGGATCTGGCCTACCAAGGTTTTGCCGCGGGTCTGGCCGAAGACCGGGCTGCGGTGGAGTTATTCGCCGCGCTTGGCATTCCGGTGCTGGTGGCATCCTCGTTCTCGAAGAACTTCAGCCTGTACGGCGAACGAGTCGGCGCTCTCAGCGTGGTGGCTGCCGATGCCGGCGAGGCCGCACGGGCGCTGTCTCAGTTGAAGGCCACCATTCGTACGATCTACTCCAATCCGCCCACTCACGGGGCCGCGGTGGTCGCAGCGGTGCTCGCGGACGCGCAGCTGCGCGTCCTGTGGGAGCAAGAATTGGCCGGCATGCGGGTGCGAATTAGAGAGATGCGGAAGGCGCTATTCGCCGCTTTGGAGGCAGCTGGTGCGCACGACCGCTACGGCTTCATCACCGATCAGGTTGGCATGTTCAGCTACTCGGGGTTGAGTAAGGAGCAGATGCAACTGCTGCGCGCCGAACATGGTGTCTATGGCACCGATGCTGGTCGGATCTGTGTGGCTGGACTCAATGACGACAATGTGGACAAGGTCGCTGCCGCGATCGCTGCGGTCAGCTGAACCGGACGCAGTGAACCAGGCAACGCAGGAGAGGCTCAGGTAATGACCCGGACGCTGTTTGTGACCACGGCTCTGCCGTACGCCAACGCCGCTTTCCACATCGGCCACATGATGGAGTACATCCAGGCTGACATCTGGGTGCGGTTCCAGCGGATGTGTGGCACGAAGGTCTATTTCGTTGGCGCTGACGACGCTCATGGGGCGCCGATCATGATCGCTGCGGAAGCCGCCGGGATCACCCCGCGCGAATTTGTGACTGAGATCGCTGACGGTCGCCAGCAGTACCTCGACGGGTTCAACATCTCCTTCGACAACTGGCATTCCACTGACAGCGCGGAGAACACCGAATTGGCACAGTCGATCTACCTGGCGTTGAAAGCCGCGGGTCTGATCAATGTGCGCGAAGTGGAGCAGTTCTTCGACCCGGTCAAAGGCATGTTCTTGCCAGATCGCTACATCAAGGGCACCTGCCCCAAGTGTGGGGCGGTCGATCAGTACGGCGATTCCTGCGAGGTTTGTTCGGCGGTCTACGCGCCGACCGATCTGGTTGAGCCTTACTCGGCCTTATCTGGCGCCAAACCGGAGTTGCGTACCAGCGAGCATTTCTTTTTTCGCCTGTCGGATCCACGTTGCGTGGAGTTCCTCCAGGACTGGACCCAGAACGGCAAACTGCAGCCGGAGGTGGCCAACAAGGTCCGCGAGTGGTTCGTTCGCGATGAGAATGGTGAAGGTGGGCTGTCGGATTGGGACATCTCCCGCGACGCTCCCTACTTCGGGATCGAGATCCCCGATGCGCCCGGCAAGTACTTCTATGTCTGGCTGGACGCTCCGATCGGCTACCTCGCGTCCTTGGTGAATCTGTTTGGCAAGCTTGGACAGGACGCCGAGGCATTCTTGGCCGATCCCGAGGTTGAACAGATTCACTTCATCGGCAAAGACATCATCTATTTCCACACCCTGTTCTGGCCGGCGATGCTGCACTTCTCCGGGCGCAAGGTGCCCAGCAATGTGTACGTTCACGGTTTCATCACGGTGAGCGAAGAGAAGATGAGCAAGAGCCGAGGCACCGGAATCAGTCCGTTGCGGTATCTCGAACTGGGGCTGAACTCAGATTGGCTGCGCTACTACATTGCGGCCAAACTCAACTCCCATGTGGAGGATGTCGACTTCACCGGTGAAGACTTCGTAACCCGGGTGAATTCGGATCTGATCGGCAAGTACGTCAATATCGCCAGCCGGGTGTCAGGCTTCCTGAGTAAGCGTTTCGGCGGTCGACTTCGTGCCGATCTGGGGTCGGACGGAGCTGAGCTGTTGGCCAACCTGCAGTCTCGGGTGCCAGTAATCGCTGAGTTGTACGAGGCTCGAGAGTTTGGCAAAGCACTGCGCGAGATCATGGCGCTGGCCGATCAGGTGAACTTCTACATTGAAGCTCATAAGCCCTGGGAGCTGGCCAAGGCAGAAGATTCCGAAACTGAGCTTCATCAGGCCTGTAGCACTGGCATCGAGGCTTTCCGGGTGCTCACGGTGTTGTTGTCGCCAGTGCTACCTAAGGTGGCTGCAGATGTGGCTGCGTTCCTGCAGGTCCCGGAATTCCTTTGGGCTGACGCGACCACCCTGCTGGGGGAGCACACCATCGGGCGGTATCAGCATCTGATGCAGCGGGTGGATGCAGATCAAGTAGACAAACTCTTCGAAGCGGCGCCGGCGGTGACAGAGGTCGAACCTGCTGCGGTTAAAGCAATTCCTGGTGGTGAGCCGGTGGCTGAGCAGATCAGCATCGACGAGTTTTCTGCGGTGGATCTGCGAGTGGCGCGGATTGTGGCCGCGGCTGCGGTGCCGGGCAGTTCCAAGCTGCTGCAGTTGACTGTCGATGTCGGGGAGGATCAGCCGCGAAACATCTTCTCCGGTATTGCTGCGGAATATGACCCGCAGGAGCTGGTCGGGCGGCTCACGGTGGTGGTGGCTAACTTGGCACCACGGACGATGCGTTTTGGGGTGAGTGAGGCGATGGTGTTGGCTGCGGCTCATCACGATGCCAAAGCTGAACCGGGGATCTTCTTGCTAGAGCCGGACTCCGGATCAACCCCAGGGATGCGGGTCCGCTGAGCCAGGCCGTGAGTCGGTTCGACTCACCTCGGCAATACCCGTACAATCCTGTACTTGGTGGCCAGCGCCCGCTGGACCGTGCCCCGAGAGTTGGGGAGGCGGGCAGGTTACCGACTGAGGGCAATAGCTCAATTGGCAGAGCAGCGGTCTCCAAAACCGCAGGTTGGGGGTTCAAGTCCCTCTTGCCCTGCTGGGTAGCCGTCGTTAGACGGCGAGCCAGCACCATTTGACGAGCGAAAGAAGGACTGCCGAAGTGGCGAAAGACAAGGACGAAGCTGCGGCCGATGTCCCTGCCGACGACTCTTCCATCGGCGATGCCGAGCTCGAAGAGATGGGGCTGGAAGACATCAACGAAGCTTCCCTGACCGAGTCCGAGAAGCTGGCCAAGGCTGCGGCGAAGGCGCGTCCGACTAAGAAGAAGTCGGACGAGTCTGAGGCTGCTGACTCGGGCAAGGGCAAGGCGAAGGGCAAGCGTAAAGGCCGTTCCGCCCGGAAGCGTCCCGCCGACGGCAACCGACGCACCACTCCGGTCCGGTTCGTTCGCGAGGTGATTGCCGAGCTGAAGAAGGTGGTCTGGCCGACCAGGCCGCAGCTGGTTCAGTACTTCTTGGTGGTGCTGGTCTTCGTGGTGATCATGATCACTTTCGTGTTTTTTCTCGATTATGGGTTGGGCCTGCTTCTGTTGAAGCTGCTCGGCCAGGCTTAGGAAGCGAATAACTGTGACTACCGACAACAATCCGACTGACGGCGGCTTCGATGCGCTCGAGGCTGACGCCATCGAGATCGACCTCGGTCTGCCCGAAAGCGCCGAAAGTGACGACCTTGGGTTGAACCTCGACTTCGGCGATAACGCCGACGGTCAGGCCGATGCCGACATGTTGGCAAACCTGATTGAGGTCGAAGCCGATCCTGAGCCCGAGCCTGCGGAATTGGATGCTGACGATGAAGCGGTGTTGGCCGAGTTGCATGAGCAGCTGCGTAGCCAAATCGGTGACTGGTATGTGATCCACACCTACTCGGGTATGGAAAACCGGGTCAAACAGAACCTCGACAACCGGGTCAAGACCTTGGGCATGGAGGACTACATCTACGAGGCCGTGGTGCCTACCGAGGATGTCATCGAGACCCGTAACGGTGCCCGTAAGTCAGTAACTCGCACTGTGTTGCCCGGATATGTGCTGGTGCGCATGGATCTCACCGATGCGTCCTGGGCAGCAGTGCGACACACGCCTTCGGTGACCGGCTTTGTGGCTCATGCCAGCTCGCCGGTTCCGCTGAGCTTGGCTGAGGTGGAAAAGATGCTTGCCCCGGCCGCTTTGGCCAGGGCTGCGGCAGCTGCCGTCGGCGGCCCCAAGAGCCGCGCCAAGAAGATCGAGATTGCCGACTTCAACGTCGGGGATTCGGTCATGGTGGTTTCGGGACCCTTCGCTGGGGTGCACGCGACTATCACTGAGATCAATGCGAACAGCCAACGCCTGAAGGCGCTGGTCGAGATCCTCGGCCGGGAGACACCGGTCGATCTGACTCTCGGCCAGATCCAGCGGGTCTAAGCCAACCAACCGCCGCCGGCCGCCGGCCGAACGGCAACAACCAACCAGAAGGACCCAAACCAGATGCCTCCCAAGAAGAAGGTAGCCGCGATAGTCAAGGTGGCCTTGAACGCGGGCGCGGCCACTCCTGCTCCGCCGGTCGGCACAGCGCTCGGACCGCATGGCGTGAACATCATGGAGTTCTGCAAGCGGTACAACGCCGAGACTGAGGCCCAGCGTGGCAACGTGATCCCGGTCGAGATCACCATCTATGAGGACCGCACGTTCAGCTTCGTCACCAAGACTCCGCCAGCTGCGGAGATGATCAAGAAGGCCGCTGGGCTGAAGAGCGGGTCGGCACGTCCTCATCAGGACTTCGTCGGCACGATCACCTCCGATCAGGTGCGCGAAATCGCGCAGACGAAGATGCCTGACCTGAACGCCAATGACGTTGACGCCGCCATGAAGATTGTGGCTGGCACTGCCCGTTCAATGGGCGTCAAGGTCGAGGGCTGAACCCAAACCAAATCCAAGAGTGGGAGGGCATCGCGCCCGCACCACACCCTGGCACCGGATCCACACGAGGATCTGCAACGAACAAGGAGACCAGAATGAAGCGAGGCAAGGCTTATATCGCCGCTGCTGAGAAGTTTGACGCTGAGCAGCTCTACAGCCCCGAGGCTGCAGTTGGCCTAGTTAAGGCCGCAGCGTCGGCCAAGTTTGATGAGACCGTCGAGGTTGCCATGCGTCTTGGCGTCGACCCCCGCAAGGCCGACCAGATGATTCGTGGCACCGTCAACCTGCCGAACGGCACCGGCAAGACCGCAAGGGTCCTGGTCTTTGCCACCGGCGAGAAGGCGGCTGACGCCATCGCTGCTGGAGCCGATGAAGTTGGCGATGATGATCTGATCGACAAAGTATCCAAGGGTTACCTGGATTTCGACGCAGTGGTTGCGACCCCGGATCTGATGGGCAAGGTCGGCCGGTTGGGCCGGGTTCTTGGCCCGCGTGGTCTGATGCCAAACCCGAAGACTGGCACCGTGACGATGGATGTGGCCAAGGCTGTCAGCGAAATCAAGGGCGGCAAGATTGAGTTCCGGGTAGACCGGCACGCCAACTTGCACTTCATCATCGGAAAGGCTTCTTTCGCCGAAGAGAGCCTGGCGCAGAATTACTTCGCTGCTCTCGATGAGGTGCTGCGGCTCAAGCCGAGTGCCGCCAAGGGCCGTTACCTGCAGAAGGTCACGTTGTCCTCGACGATGGGACCTGGCGTCTCGGTAGATCCCACTAACACCAAGCCAGCTGAGTGATCTGATCCAGGCTGATTCAAGCCGGTCCGCGCGTTGCGCGGGCCGGCTTTTGGTTTCCAACAGGTTACTGAAGTGGGCCTGCGCACGCTTCGGGGGTTGAACTAGGCACAATGATGGCTCGGCATAGGGGGGTTTGGGATGAGTGAAGATCGGATTCTGATCGGGCCGGTGGCCGCGCTAGTGGCTAGCGGTGCCGCAGTGTCGGGCTTGCAGGTGGCCGCTTTTGCTCCGGCGAACTTTGTCGGTCTGGCCGAATGCCTTCTGGCGGCCTGCTCTGGACAGCCCGAGCTGCCGGACTTGAATGCTGCCAAAGCCAGGGTCAAGGACACCATTAAGGGCGACTTCGGCCGAGTGCTTCCAGGCGTCTCCCCGACTGGGCTGTTGGACGGCAAAATAGTGGGGGCGCTCCAAGTGGTTCAGTCGTCGCCACTGGATCCCCAATTGGAGGCCCCGATGGTGATCGCAATGTTCGTTCACCCGGACTATCAGGGGAAAGGGATCGCCGCAACGCTGCTTGGCCATGCTGCATCTCGACTGCAATTGGGCGGATTTGACCGGCTAGCTATTCGAGTTACCAGTGAGACCGCTGCTGAAGCTGTGACCATCTTTCAGCACGCCGGTTTTGTCGATTTGGTGCCGGGCGAGCAGTCGGCGTAAACTACGCGAAGCCGAAGACCGCTGGTGTGGTCCTGAGAGATCAGGGCCGGTAAACCCCGCGTAGGTGATCTAGAACAGCTCAACGAGTCGTTCCCCGGTCTGCCTACGCGCACCGGGGTTTTCTTTTGCCCGCGTGCTTCGGCGATCGAAGAGAAGTGGGAAGGAGACCCATGGCGAGGCCAGAAAAGACAGCCGCCGTTGCTGAGTTGACCGAAGCGTTCAACGAAGCCACTGCCGCTGTGCTGACCGAGTACCGCGGCCTTACCGTTGCTGACCTGAAGGAACTTCGCAGGTCGCTCGGCGGGGACGCCACTTACGCCGTGACAAAGAACACGCTGACCAAGATTGCTGCCAAGCAAGCTGGCATCGACGGACTCGATGACTCGCTCAATGGGCCGACAGCAATTACTTTCATTCGCGGTGACGTTGCCACCGTGGCTAAGGGTCTACGTGACTTTGCCAAGGCGCACCCGCTTCTGGTGATCAAGGGCGGTGTCATGGACGG
>DHWU01000035.1:9903-10345 GCA_002413345.1 Propionibacteriaceae bacterium UBA5174
TGCTGGCCAAGTTGGCCGGTGCCATGAACGGGAACCTTTCGAAGGCTGTCGGCTTGTTCGCCGCACCGCTTTCGCAAGCCGCACGCGTCATGGACGCGCTGAAGTCCCAGAAGCCTGCCGGGGATGCCCCGGCGACCGATGCAGCGCCCGCTGCTGAGGCCACATCCAACGCGGCTGACGCTGCATCCGAATAATCAGAAAGGTCTGAAAAATGGCGAAGCTTTCTACTGACGAGCTCCTTGAAGCTTTCAAGGAGATGACTCTGATCGAGCTCTCCGAGTTCGTGAAGCTGTTCGAGGACACCTTCGGTGTCACCGCTGCTGCTCCGGTCGCGGTTGCTGCTGCTCCGGTTGCCGCTGCTGAGGGCGAAGCTGCTGCTGAAGAGTCCAACGAGGTCGATGTGATCTTGGATTCTGTTGGCGACAAGAAGATCCAGGTCATC
>DHWU01000035.1:10593-13270 GCA_002413345.1 Propionibacteriaceae bacterium UBA5174
GCGACAAGAAGATCCAGGTCATCAAAGAGGTCCGTGCGCTGACCAGCCTGGGCCTGGCTGAGGCCAAGGCTCTGGTCGAGGCGGCACCTAAGGCTGTGCTGGAGAAGGTTGCTCGTGATGTGGCCGCCAAGGCCAAGGAATCGCTGGAAGCTGCTGGCGCTGCCGTCAGCGTCAAGTGATTTCTCACTAACGCAACAAACAGAACTGGCGAGTGTCCTAAGGGACACTCGCCAGTTCTGTCTTCTGGGGTGGGGTTGGTTAAGACTTGGGGGATATTTGGTGGGTGACCGGTTTCACCGGCGAAGCGGCCATCCGCCCTGCCCACCAGCGCTGGTGATGGACTTAGAGTCTCCGGAACCGCTGGCGGCGTTTGAACTGCTCGTGGCGATCAATGTGATCGGAAGGGCTGCCAGGGCACCGGTGATCGCGGCGGCTGCGATAATCCTACGGACGTTCATGAATTGGCCTCTCTCAGTGGCTGACCTGTTGTCAGGAAACTACTCATTACTTGACTACGCTGTCAAGGTTTGACAAATTTAGGAGTCGGGACGGTACGAGGAGGATCGGTGGACGCAGGAGCGGTCGATTTTGGCGCGCTGTTGCGGCAGGCTCGGCGTCGTGAGGGTTTGTCGCAAGTGGAACTGGGTGGCTCCAAATATTCCGGGAGTTATATCTCGCATTTGGAAAGCGGCCGCCGTCAAGCAACGCCAGAGATAATGGAGTTCCTTGCCCGACGGTTGGGTGTTTCGCCGCTCGAGTGGGGGATATCTGCACGGGCCGAGGAGCCCAGGTTCGGGATTACCGATCCAATTGAAGACCTGCTGGTGGCTGAGCATGCGTGGTCAGACCACGACTGGGATGCCGCACTCTTGCATGCGACCGCGGCTGCTGATGCTGCTGTGCGGAGCGGCGACACTGGTCGGGAGTGGGAAGCCCGATATGTGATGGCACAGGCCAAGTTTGCCTCTGGCGACTTTCCTGGAGCTGCGGCTATCGCAGAAGAAATCTCCGAAAGCCCGCTAGCCCATCGGTTCGCGGTCGCTCGCGCCCAAGCGTTAAGCCTGGCTTCAGTGTCTCACCGGGCTTCGGATCGGCTTGGCTGGGCGGTCGCCTTCGGTGCAAGAGCTGTGGAAGCTGCTGCTGCCACGCCGCCGATCATTCTGGCTGAAGCCTTGATGTCCCTAGTCAGCGCTATGTCAGAGGCGGGGCATCCCGCCGTGGAGAGCAAACTGTATTTGGATCGGCTGGAGCAGCTGGCTCCGCGCCTGAGTTCGGAGCATTCCCGGGGAATGATCGCTTGGACGATAGGTGCGGCCGCATTCGCAGCCGGTGATATTGACGAAGGTCTGCGGCAGCAGCATCGGGCAGCTGAGTTGCTCGATCCGCGTCGGGATCTGCGGCTGTGGCTAAGGTTTCACAGCACCTCGGCCTGGTGGCGATTGCGGGCGGGCATTACTGATGGAGTGTCGGAGTTGTTGCGCACTGCTGCGGTGGGGTTGGAGATCATGGGCAACGCCTACGACGTTGTTGAGTTGCGGCAGTGTCAGGCGCAGTTGGCACTACTCACCGGTGACGCTCAAGGTGGTGCCAAGATCATCGCTGCTGTGCTGGACGATCCTGAGCTGGGTGGTGAGCGGCTGTCTCGGGGAAATAGTGAGCTGTTGCTGGCAGATTGCTTGCATGAACTCGATGATCCGTCCGCGCGCCGGTGGTACGCCTCGGCCGCCCGGCAACTGGAGCAAGAAGGCCGCCTGAAGGCTGCCTTGGAGGCAATGCGCTCGGCAACCGCTGATGATGTTGACGAAAAGTTGACAATAACTTGACAGCACTAGTCAAGTCTGGTGGAATATCTATTGATCGACGCTCCCTAGTGCGTCGGATGAGTACACACCACATGGGTCGGTGCTTGTAAGGTGCGGCAACCCCTCCCGCTGCCTACAGGCACCGGCCCTTGGTGGCTCTAAAGCCTTCCATCTCAGTGTTGAAGGATGGTCTCCGCTAGCCTGGTGGCTTGCTGGAGATATCGCGTCTCAATCCTCAAATTGCGTGCCGCCGGATATTTGCGGAAGTGGCTGGCTTGCGCTAGCCTAAGGCTTTGCCCAAGCTCACCGACGACCCGTGTCTTGCCGCGGGCCGTTCTGCGTGCATCGAAACCGGCGACGCCCGGGCTTTTGGAAGGACCCCACCTTGGCCGTCTCGCGCACTGCGTCGAAGAACACCAATGTTGTCTCACCTAGCGGCAGGATCTCCTTTGCAAAGATCCATGAACCGCTCGAGGTTCCAAATCTGCTTGATCTGCAAGTCGAGTCTTTCGACTGGTTGATCGGCAACGAGACCTGGGCTAACCGGGTCGCCGCAGCCAAAGCCGAGGGAAGAACCGACGTCAACACCAAGTCGGGTCTGGAGGAGATCTTCAAAGAGATCTCGCCCATTGAGGACCTGTCACAGACCATGTCGCTGTCGTTCCGCGACAATCGGTTCGAAGAGCCTAAGCACACCGTTGACGAGTGTAAAGACCAGGATTTCACCTACGCCGCGCCGCTATTCGTGACTGCGGAGTTCATGAATCATGAGACTGGTGAGATCAAGAGCCAGACCGTATTTATGGGCGACTTCCCCTTGATGAGCGACAAGGGCACCTTCGTCATCAATGGCACCGAGCGTGTCGTCGTGTCGC
>DHWU01000029.1 GCA_002413345.1 Propionibacteriaceae bacterium UBA5174
GAAGATCACCCAGTACACGCGGTACTTAACGATCGTGCTGGCCATCCTGAACTCAACTGCCTTCGTTACTTTGGCTGTGACCGGTCAACTTTTCCAAGGCTGCTCGCCCACGCAATATCCGCTGATCTACGACACCGGATTGTTCCCGATCATCACCATGATTCTGATCATGACCGCCGGTACCGGTGTGATCATGTGGCTTGGTGAGCTGATCACCGATCGTGGCGTCGGAAATGGCATGTCGGTGATGATCTTCACTCAGATCGCGGCGCAGTTCCCGGCCTCGCTGTGGGCCATCGCTATCTCCCGCGGCACCATGGAAGGCAATGACAACCTGCCCAACGCGCAAGGTTGGTTGGTGTTCGCGGCCACCATCGGGATCGGACTGCTGGTGATGCTGGCAGTCGTGTTCATGGAGCAGGCGCAGCGGCGGATCCCGGTGCAGTACGCCAAACGCATGGTTGGACGAAAGCTGATCGGTGGCAGCACCACCTACATTCCGATCAAGGTCAATCAGGCTGGCGTAATCCCGGTCATTTTCGCCTCCTCGATCCTCTACCTGCCGGTCTTGTACGCTCAGTTCCAATCGAGCACCCCGGTGGGGCAGTGGATCTCCACCTACCTGACTAACGGCAGTTGGCCATACGAGACTGTCTATTTCGTCTTGATCATCTTCTTTGCCTACTTCTACGTGTCGATCACCTTCGACCCGGTTGAGGTCAGCGACAACATGAAGAAGTACGGCGGGTTCATTCCGGGCATCCGCGCAGGCGGCCCAACTGAGCGGTATCTGGCTCATGTGTTGTCCAGGTTGACTGCTCCTGGGTCTTTGTACTTGGGGATTGTCGCCATGAT
Source organism: Propionibacteriaceae bacterium UBA5174 (assembly GCA_002413345.1). Taxonomy (GTDB): domain Bacteria; phylum Actinomycetota; class Actinomycetes; order Propionibacteriales; family Propionibacteriaceae; genus Propionicimonas. The sequence continues at coordinate 856 of DHWU01000029.1, forward strand.
CCCAGCCATCGCGTTCGTGTTCTTCGGTACCCAGAACCAGTTCCCCTTCGGCGGCACTTCGATTCTGATCATCGTCGGTGTGGGGCTGGACACGGTCAAGCAGATTCAGAGCCAGTTGCAGCAGCGTAGCTATGAGGGGTTCTTGAAGTGAGGTTGCTGATTATGGGGCCGCCAGGGGTCGGTAAAGGCACCCAGGCGGCCGGGATCGCCGCGCACTATGGCATTCCGGCGATCTCCACTGGCGATATCTTCAGAGCAAATGTGAAGGACCAGACCCCGCTTGGGCTGGAGGTTTCCAGAATCATCGCTGCTGGGAAATATGTTCCTGATGAGATCACTAACCAGATTGTGGCTACTCGGCTGGCGCGCTCCGATGCCGCGAATGGTTGGTTGTTGGACGGCTACCCTCGGACTTCCGGCCAGGTCGCCGCGCTTGACCAAGCTTTGGCTTCGGCCGGGCATCAACTGGATGCGGTCATTTCGTTGTTCGCCGACCGTGACGAGTTGATGGGCCGTCTGTTGCGCCGGTCAGATGCCGAAGGGCGCGAGGATGATTGCGCGGACGTAATCCGGCATCGGATGGATGTCTACGCCCAGGCTACCGATCCATTGTTGGTGGAGTATCGCGGGCGAGGCAGCCTGGTCGAGGTGGACGGCATCGGCACGATCGAAGAAGTCGCTGCGCGGATCACTGCTGCGCTGGACGAGAAGATCGGATGATTCGGCGACGCCGGACCTCGATTGAGGTCAAGTCAGCTTCTCAAATAGTCGCCATGCGGGCTGCTGGGTTGGTGGTTGCCGACATCTTGACCCGGCTGACTGAGGCCGGTCAGGCCGGAGTTACCACTGCCGAACTGGACGCACTCGCCCGGGAGCGGATCGCTGCGGCTGGTGCAGTCTCTTCTTTTCTTGGCTATGGCAGTTCTTTCGGCTTGCCGCCGTTCCCTGCGGTGACTTGCATCTCGGTCAATGACGAGATCGTCCATGGCATCCCCGGAGAACGCGTCTTGGCTGACGGTGACCTAGTGAGTGTGGATTTTGGGGTCTCGCTTAATGGTTGGCATGCCGATTCGGCGGTCACCTTCGGAGTTGGCACCTTGTCAGCTGAACTATCAGATCTGAGCGAAACCACCAGGACTGCCATGTGGGACGGTCTCGCAGCCGCAAAAGTGGGTGGACGGATCGGCGATATCTCACATGCGGTGGAGACTTCGGTCCGGCGCCGGGGCGCGGGTTATGGAGTCGTGGCCGAATACACCGGTCACGGCATCGGTCGCGCTATGCATGAGCCGCCCGACGTGCCCAATGTTGGTCGGGCCGGGCGAGGCGAAGTGATTGGACCTGGTACCTGTCTAGCGATCGAACCGATGGTCACGCTTGGCACTGCGGCCACGGCCAACCTAGACGATGAATGGACGGTGGTAACCCGCGACGGTACTGCGTCCGCCCACTGGGAGCACACTGTGGCGGTGCTGCCGGATGGTTTGTGGGTGTTGACTGCAGCCGACGGCGGTGAAGCCGAATTGGGCGCTCGAGGCGTCCAGTTTGCGCCGTTAGCGGGATAAGCATGCAACCCTGCCATTGGGCGGTAGCACCGATTCTTGGTGCCAGCCTCGTGGCAAGTATCCTGTGCCGGTGACAGCCAATCCGAGGCAACGCATGCTGGCCGCACTCATCGACATCGGCCTGATGCTGGGCTGGGCGCTGCTCATGGGTGTTGGGCAGGCACTCGCAGCCATGTTGGGGCTGCCTATTCGCTTCGGGCCCTTCGGGTACAACTTGTTTTCGCTGGCATTGGTAGTGCTGCCGGTAACCATCGCCTTCACCGTGCTGGAAGCTGGGCGCTATGAGGCCACCCCCGGAAAGCTGAAGCTGGGGCTACGGGTACGAAGCGATCCGTGGGGGGACCGACTGACCTGGCCGCGTTCGCTGGCTCGTAATCTTCTCAAACTCGGCCTGCCGTGGACGCTGGCGCAATCGGCGGCGCTCGCACTGGTCTCGGACCCCGCATTGGATGCAATCGCCGGTGCGGCGTTCGCAGCAATCGTGCCGCTGGCCTATCTGGTGTCCCTGTTCATGGGGGACGGGCGCACGATCTATGACTGGATCACCGGTACCCAAGTGATCACGACTGCCGCTGGACGTCGCTTCGCTGCGCCGGCGCCAGAACCTGATCTGGAACCGGCGTCAGAACCTGATCTGGAACCGGCGCCAGAACCTGATCTTGAGTCAGCACCAGCATCCAACCAGCAGTCTGTGGGGATTGGGCACGATGAGGTCAATGCCGTGCCCGATGTTAGAGCTGATGATTCGCCAACCGAGACCGGTTTGGGTGTGGGACGGCGCGTGCAGTCGTCTTGAAACCCAGGTGCCATCTGTCTGAAACATGGCGCTCATAGCCTGACTGACGTGAGCCTGCTGTTTCGTGATTACGCTGGCACCCCCAAAGCATTCGACGAGGTGGTGGGTGCTGAGGGCGTCCGCGTGGCCTACGGTTCGGTGTTGCGCCAGTTGGCGAAACTTGACTCCGAAGAGGTGCGCTCACGTGCCGAATACCTCAAATCAACTTATCTTGACCAGGGCGTGACCTTCGACATCGGCGGTGAAGAGCGGCCGTTCCCCTTGGACATCGTGCCCCGGGTGCTGTTGGCCGATGAATGGACTGAGGTTGAAGCTGGGGTAATCCAGCGAGTGCAGGCGTTGGAGGCGTTTCTGGCTGATGTCTACGGCGAGGGACGGGCGTTTCGCGACGGAGTGATTCCACGTCGAGTGGTGGTCACTTCGCCGCATTACCACCGAGTGATGGCCGGGGTCCGGCCGCCGAATGGTGTGCGCTGCCATGTGGCTGGGATCGACCTGGTGCGCGACGAGGTCGGCCGCTTTCGGGTGCTTGAGGACAACGTTCGAGTCCCGTCCGGGGTTTCCTATGTGATGACTAACCGTCGGGCCATGTTCTCTGCGCTTCCGGAGGTGACTAGCAGACATCGGATTCGCCCCGTTGAGGGGTACCCATTACAGCTGTTGGCGGCGCTGCGGGCGTCCGCGCCGTCCGGAGTGAACGACCCGACAGTGGTGGTGCTGACCCCAGGAGTGCATAACTCGGCGTACTTTGAACACGCCCTGTTGGCCCGAATGATGGGGGTCGAACTGGTTGAGGGACGCGATCTGGTCTGTCACAACGGCCGGGTTTCGATCCGGACTACTCAGGGCCTTCGGCCGGTGCATGTGATCTATCGGCGAATCGATGATGAGTATCTTGACCCGGCCCAGTTCCGCTCCGATTCGATGCTTGGTTGTGCGGGCCTGATCACTGCGGCGCGGGCGGGCAATGTGACTATCGCCAACGCGGTCGGCAACGGGGTGGCCGACGACAAGCTGGTTTACACCTATATCCCAGATTTGATCCGTTACTACCTCAACGAGGAGCCCAAGCTGGCTGGTGTGGATACCTGGCGCTTGGAAGATCCACTACATCGAGAGGAAGTCTTGGATCGGCTCGACGAGTTGGTGCTCAAACCGGTCGATGGCTCCGGTGGCAAAGGAATTGTGATCGGGCCGAAGGCCACGTCGAAACAGCTTGAGGTGTTGCGCGCAAGAATCCAGAAGGATCCCCGTGGGTGGATCGCGCAGCCGGTGGTGCAGCTTTCTACGGTGCCGACGATGATCGATGGGACGATGGCGCCCCGCCACGTCGATTTACGTCCGTTCGCAGTCAATTCCGGTGACGGGGTTTACGTGTTGCCCGGTGGCCTGACCCGGGTGGCGTTGCCGGAAGGCGAACTCATCGTTAACTCCAGCCAGGGTGGCGGCTCCAAGGACACCTGGGTGTTGGCTCGCGATGGGGTGCGGGGTAAACGGCGACGGCGACGCGGCCGAGACACGGTCTCTCCGGTTCCGTTGGGCGAACTTGGCGAAGAACGGCTGGCGAAACAGCAGGCGCAGCAGCAGCAGCAAAAGGTGGCTCCGTCATGCTGAGCCGGATTGCCGAATCACTCTTCTGGATCGGCCGCTATCTGGAGCGGGCCGAAGACACCTGCCGGATCTTGGAGATGCATCTGCAGGTGCTACTCGACGATCCTTCGGTGGATCAGGAAGATGCCGCAATCACCTTGCTGATGGTGATGGGGGCGCCGACTGCAGAGTCGGTAGAGACTGGCGAAGTCTTGCGCACTCTTTGCTACGACCCGGCCTCACAGGCATCGGTGGCAGCAGCGTTAGCCGGTGCCAGGGAGGCATCTCGGCGAGCCAGAGAGACTGTGTCCAGTGAAATGTGGGAGGCGATCAACACCACCTGGAACTCAGTGCGTGGCGGCCGGTTGCAGCGGATGCGACCCGCATCGGCCTTTCGGCTAGTTAGGGAGCGCTGCGCGGTGATCACCGGCACTGCCGATCAGACGATGAGTCACGATGAGGGTTGGCAGTTCCTCACCCTGGGACGCGCCATCGAGCGGGTAGATATGACCGCTCGCTTGATCTCTACCGCCCAAGTCACGGGCACCCAAAGTGCTTGGAACAATGTCTTGCGCGGTTGTGGTGCACATCACGCCTTCGTCCGCTCTTATGGTGGGGTCACTACTGATCGGGATGCCGCCGAATTCGTGCTGCTGGACCGGTTGTTTCCACGCTCAGTGGTGCACAATCTGCGGGCGGCTCAGGTTGCGCTGGATTCGCTCGGTCTCTCGGTTAACAACCGAGGCTACGAAGATGAGGCCACTCGGCTATTGGGTACAGCGCGGGCAGCCTTGGAATATCGCGATCCTGGACGCGTCTTGGATGAACTGCCGCAACGCATGGCTGAACTGCAGCGAACTTGCAACAAGGTGAGTCAGGCGGTCACTGAGCGGTATTTCAGCGGTTCCACCCCGGCCAGTTGGAGTGGAGGCAACTAGTGGCTAGACAATTACGGGTCGTTCATCACACTGGCTATAGCTACACCGGGCTAGTCAGCGCTTCGCATAACGAGGCGCGAATGACCCCGCGCGCGACTCGGGAGCAGTCGGTGGCCGCGACCCGGCTAGACATCAGTCCGGTGGCCTGGACCCATTCCTTTGTGGATTATTGGGGCAGTGCGGTGACGGCCTTTGAGATCGCTGAGCCTCACGATCGGCTGGAGGTGGTGGCGACCAGCACGATTGACGTTGGTGATCGGCTGAGCGTCGGACCAGGGGTTGCCTGGGCAGACCTTGCCGATCCCAAATTCGTTGACCAACAGGTTGAGATGCTCACGATCAGTGACCATGTGGATCCTGGCGCTGAGTTGCGCCGAATCGCGCTTGACGCTGCGCGGCGTGCAGAGCATCCCGCGGATGCGGTGGCCGCGATTATCGACCGGATCCGGGACCAAGTGGCCTACGTTCCCGGATCCACCGAGGTGAACACCCAGGCGAGCTCGGTTTGGGAGTCTGAGGCCGGGGTCTGCCAGGACTTGGTGCATCTTGGTCTGGGCGCATTGCGGACGGTCGGGATACCGGCACGCTATGTGTCGGGCTATGTGATGCCATCGGCCAGCCCGGTAGTGGGTGAGGTGCAGACGGGGGAGTCGCACGCCTGGTTGCAGTACTGGGATGGTGCCTGGGTAGGCCTAGACCCCACCAATGATTCGGCGCCGGGCGACTACCACGTCGAAATCGGGGTAGGACGCGACTATTTCGACGTGCCGCCGCTGAAGGGCGTCTATGCGGGATCGGAAGCTTCGGGGATGTTCGTCGAGGTCGAAATCACAGTGTTGGCTTGACGCGTGTCGGGCTTGACCGGAGGGGTCGGCGATCGCCTACGATAGAGGTAATCGAAAGCGCGTTCGATAAGCTATGGGTGGTGGGTGCACTGGCTGGGGAAGGCTCGGTGGCTCACTGGCTGTAATCGGCTCGGCTCTGGCGTGGGTGCTCTTCGACCCAGCATCCATGTCAGAGTCGGCTCGCCGTGGGGTCTGGTCTGTGTGGGAGTGGGTATTTCCCCTGACTGCGGGTTCTGTTCCGAAATGCCGCCGGGGCACCTAGACTGAGGGGTAGTGGTGATGGTGGTGTGGTCAAGGGAGGTGGTTATGGCTCTTTCTGAGCAGGAGCGACGGCTCCTCGAGCAGTTGGAGGCCGATTTGGCGGCCGATGATCCGCGTTTGGCGAATGCGCTACGCGGTGGGCATCGTCAGCATCATCGTCGGTTGGCACTGTTGTCTGCACTAGGTTTCTTGATCGGGCTGGCACTTCTGGTGGTGGGCATGGAGCTGCATCCCTTAGTGAGTGTGGCTGGCTTCGCGGTGATGCTGGTTTCCACGGTTGCTGGAATTAGCGCCTGGCGACCTGCTGGGCCTGGCCCGGATGGCGTCCGGCAGAATCGGCGACCCGGGAGCGGTGATGACTTCATGGAGCGATTGGAAGAGCGCTGGCGCCGCGGGGATGGTGACGGCAGTTAGGCCTTCGTGGTTGGTTGATTAGCTTCAGGCGGTGGGTGTTCCCACCGCCTTTTTCTATGCCCTTTTCGCTGCGGGTTTCGTAGCTGGACGCCCTCTGGGTGTTGGTAGGGCTCCTCAGCGTGGTGGTGGCGGTGGGGGAAACTGCCCGAATTGTGCCCCTCTGTGGAGGGAAGTGGAGTATGGTGGCGGAAAGTGGAGGAGAGCAAAGGGGGTTGGCGTCATGTTTTTGGGCACCTACACCCTCAAGCTCGACGACAAAGGACGGTTCTTTCTGCCCGCGAAGTTTCGGGAGCAGTTGGCAACCGGACTCGTCATCACCCGGCAGCAGGATCACTGTTTGGCGATCTGGCCCACCGAGGCCTTTTTGGCTGAGGTAGCTAACGCTGCGACCGGGCCTTCCACAGTTCGAGGAGTCCGGGATTACCAGCGCATGGTGGCCTCGGGCGCAACCGATGAGTTGCCTGACAGTCAGGGCCGGGTTGGTGTTCCGGTTCCGCTGCGGACCTACGCAGGGCTAACGAAGGAGATTGTCGTGATCGGCGCCTTCAACCGCCTTGAAGTCTGGGACGCAGCCGCTTGGGCGGAATATTCGGCGGCACAGGAAGAGGCCTTCGCGGCCTTGGATGAAGGAACAGCGGAGATCGGATGAACCGATCAAAACCTGATTTGTACGGTGCGGCTTCAATCCGCGTCGTTCGGTCACCTGGCACACCTTCCCCGGTGGCAGGTGCCGAACGCGGATTGAAACCACACCGGACGAATTACTGACTTATCGATTGGACTGACATGGATGCAGCAGGCGACGCAACCGCCGCGATCCATGTTCCGGTGCTCGCCGACCGAATCCTTGAGCTGCTGGCGCCGGCTTTGACTGCTGCCGGGTCGATCTATGTTGACGGCACGCTGGGTTTGGGCGGGCATTCCGAGCTGATTCTTAGTAACTGCCCCGAGGCGCAGTTGATCGGCATTGACCGCGATCCGCAGGCGCTGAAGCTGGCTGGTGAACGGTTGGCCCCCTTCGGCGATCGGGTCCGGCTGTATCACGCGACCTATCACGAGTTGCCAGAAGTGTTGGACGAAGCTGGGGTCACTGAAGTGGCGGCGATCTGCCTGGATCTGGGGCTGTCGTCGATGCAGATCGACCGACTGGATCGGGGTTTCGCGTATTCCCAGGACGCAGCTCTGGACATGCGGATGGACACTGAGCAGGAGTTCACGGCTGCCGACATTGTCAACACCTGGTCCGCCATCGAGCTGTCCCGGATCCTGCGCAACTACAGCGAAGAACGATTCGCCAACCGAATCGCTAACGCCATCGTGGCCGCCCGAGCCGAGGGTGAGTTCACTTCGTCCGCGCGTCTAGTGAAGGTGATTACTGAGGCGGTTCCAGCTGCGGCCAGGCATACCGGAGGTCACCCGGCTAAGCGAACCTTTCAAGCTTTACGGATCGCAACCAATGATGAGTTGGCTTCGCTCACCGCAGTACTTCCGGCGGCACTCGGTTCACTCGCCCCGGGTGGGCGGTTGGCGGTGTTGGCCTATCACTCCGGCGAGGACCGCCTAGTTAAACGGTCCTTCGCCGCTGCCACCACTGATCGAGTCCCAGTCGGAGTGCCCTCGGTGCCGGTGGAATACCGAGCTCAATTCCGGCTCTTGACCCGCGGCGCGGAGCGACCCACTCCCGCCGAAGTTGCAGCCAACCCAAGGGCTGCATCTGCACGTTTGCGAGCCGTCACCCGCAATTTGGAGGTACCCGTATGACCGCCCTGTTGGCTCCCCGCGCCCCCCGGGAGACTTCGAAAAAGCCTGCCCTGACAGCAATCGGCAAGCCGAACCGTCCGTTGTCGACGATACCTTTTGTGCTGTTTCTGGCTGGAATGCTTGCTGTCGGCATGGTTGGCATGTTGATCCTGTCGACCACTTTGCAGAACCAAGCGTTCGACGTGCAGAGCAAACAACGCGAAGCAAATGTGTTGGCCAGTAAGGTCTCCTCTTTGCAGACCCAAGTGGCCCAAGCCCGTTCAATGGACAGCTTGGCCGCTGATGCTCAGAAGCTGGGTATGCGACCCAACCCGTACACCGTCCCGCTTCGCCTAAGCGACGGCAAGGTTCTGGGTAAGGCCCGCGAGGTGAGTGGGGATGAAATGCCAACCCTGGACTATTCGCAAGGCGATCAGACGGTCCGGGCCACTGGGACTCGGCAATGAGTCGTCCGCTGGACCGGTTCCTGGCCCCGAAAGGCTCCAAAAGGAAGCGTCGGCGGTTTCCGGTGGCCCCAGCGGTGCCTCGGATCCGAGTCCTGCTGGTGGTGATCGGTGTGGTCTTCTCGCTCGCCGCCGGACGGGCGGTTCAGGTCCAAGCGATTGATGCCAGTGTGGTGGCCACCCAAGCTGCTGACCAGATCACGGTGAACCATGTCCTGCCAGCCTTCCGGGGCGAGATTACTGATCGGAATGGCGAGGTCCTGGCGATGACTGCGGACACCGTTACGGTGATAGCCAGCCCCAAGATGATCGCTACTAACGGTCGGATGGGTGCGCAGATGACTACGAAGGACAAAGAGATTGCGGCTACCGCACCGCAGAAGGTTGCGGACCTACTCGCCCAACATTTGGGAGGCTCTGCAGCCAGCTATCTTTCAAAATTGACTGTGGCGAGCAGTGGTTATCAGGTCGTTGGCAAGCAGGTATCCACCGCGGCCTACCGGGCGCTCGCGCAAGCGATGGCTAGTGCCAATCTGGTGGGCTTGTCCTCTGAGAGTTCACCCACCAGGAGCTATCCCAACGGCGTATTGGCTTCCAATGTGATCGGTTTCGTCAACGGTCAGAGCGAGGGTGCTTCCGGGCTGGAATATGCGTTGAATGCAGAACTTTCAGGCACGCCGGGCAAGGAGATCTACCAGAGCTCGCCGAGTGGGGAGAAGATCCCGCTGGGCAACAGTGCAAGTACCCCGGCGGTGGATGGTGTGGACTACCAACTAACCATCGATTCCGGACTGCAATTGCAAGCTGAGAAACTGGTGGCCGCACAGGTGCGAAGCACCAAGGCTAAAGCCGGCTGGGCGGTGGTGACTAACCCTAAGACGGGCGAGATCTTGGCCATGGTCAACTACCCGAGCTTCAACTCAAATCAGCCGAACGAGTCTAAGAGTTCTGATCTGGGCAACCGGGTAGTCACTGAGGCGTACACCCCTGGCAGCGTGCAGAAGACTTTGACCTTTGCTGCGCTGCTTGACCAAGGCCTGGTTGATCCCAATGAAGTGGTCGTGGTGCCAGGAAAGATCAAATCGGGCAGCGACTGGGTCGAGGATTCCTGGAAGCATGGTGACATCAAGCTCTACGCCCGGGGGGTGCTGGCCAAGTCGTCCAACGTGGGCACCATCAAACTGGCCAGGCGGGCCACCAAACAGTCGCTGCACGACTACATGGTCTCCTTTGGGCTGGGGTCGAAAACGAACCTCGGGCTTCCGGGCGAGACCAGCGGCACACTGCCCGCTGCCGACATGCCGGACTATTCTCGCGACGGCTTAGCCTTCGGCGGAAGCGCTGAATCGGTCAACATGGTCCAGATGGCCGCAGCGGTAGGCACGCTCGCCAATGGTGGGGTCTATAACCCACCGCAGATCCTCAAGTCACGTACCTTGGCTGATGGCACCACTGAGCAGCTGAGTAGTGGCGACACGCACCGAGTGGTGTCAGTAGACACTGCTGGCAGGGTGCTGTCGATGATGGAGGCCATGGCTGAAGGTAATGATCACTTCGACGTTTCTGGGTATCGGATTGGTGCCAAGACCGGGACCTCGAAGAAGTACAACAGCAGTTGCAACTGTTTCAAGGGCTTGGTCACCTCGGCGGTCGCAGTGGCGCCGGTGGAAAATCCGCAGGTTCTGGTCTATGTGGTGATCGATAGCCCGAAGAAGGGCGCTTCGGGGTCAGCAGTAGCCGCCCCCGTGGTGCAGAAACTCACTTCGCTGGCACTGGCCCGCTATGCGGTGCCGCAGTCCACCACCAAGGCGCCAAAGCTGCCAGTCAAGCCCTGAATCGGGTCAGTGACCGCAGAGATCGTCTGGGCATGGTCGTGGAGATGAGAGGCAAGTCGAAACCGATGGCTGCATCCGGTTAGGGTTGGGGGCGATGACAGCAACCTCCGCAAGCCTTCGTCCAGTTGGCTTGGCCCCAGTCTCGTTGGCAGAGCTGGTGCCCAATGCGCCAGCGATCGCCATCACCGGAGTCACCCTTGATTCCCGTAGCGTCCAACCCGGTGACTTGTACGTTGCTCTGCCAGGCGCAACCACCCATGGTGCCCGATTCGCTGAGCAGGCAGTCACCCGCGGCGCAGTGGCGATCCTCACCGATGCAGTTGGAGTCGACTTGGCGTGGGCTGCGGACGCCCCTGTGATTGCCGTTGCTGATCCCCGGGCAGTACTCGCGCAGGTGGCGGCGAAGGTCTATCAACACCCCGGGGAGCAGCTAAGCCTCTTCGGCGTGACTGGTACGACGGGCAAGACCTCCACAAGTTTTCTGCTTGCCGCCGGTTTGGCTGCGGCCGGTCACCGAGTGGGCACTATCGGAACACTCGGCTTCCGTCTGGGAGACCAGGACCTGGCATCGTCACGAACCACAGTGACGACCCCAGAGGCCCCTGACTTGCAGGCGCTACTGGCCTATCTGGTGCAGCAAGGTGCCGATGCCGTGGCGATGGAAGTGTCCTCGCATGCCTTGGCATTGGATCGGACTGAGGAACTGGTCTTCGATGTGGCCGGTTTCACAAATCTGGGACGTGACCGGCTGGACTTTCATCACAACTTGGAGGAGTACTTCCAGGCGAAAGCTCGGCTGTTTCGTGACGGCCGGTGCCGGGCGGCGGTGATCAATATTGACGACCAATATGGCCAGCGATTGGCAGCTGAGGTGGCTACGAATCCAGGGATCCGTCTAGTTACCACTGGAGCGCAGGCGCAGGCTGACTATCGGGTGATGGCCGCGACGGAGCTTTCTGGCGGAGGCAGTCGGTTGCGGCTGTCCACACCGTCGGGTGAACGGGATTTTGATCTGGGCCTGTTGGGTGAGTTCAACTACCGCAATGCCACCACCGCCGCTGCGATGCTGGAGCTGGGCGGACTTGATTTAGCCACAGTGTTGCCCGGTTTTGCGACCGCGGCAGTTCCGGGACGGATGCAGCTAGTTGAGCTCGGGCCTGGCGCTCCCCGAGCAGTTGTGGATTTCGCCCATACTCCGGAGTCGGTAGCCGCGGCGTTAGCGGCGTTACCGAGTGGGCGACGGGTTGTAGTGCTGGGTTGTGGTGGGGACCGAGACCAGGCCAAACGCGGCCCAATGGGTGCAGCTGCGGCCGTTGGTGCCGACTTTGTGGTGGTTACCGACGACAATCCACGAAGCGAAACGCCAACCGCGATCCGGGCAGCGGTGCTGGCCGGCGCCGAACAAGCGGCAAAGGCTAGCGGGGCTACGGTGGTTGATGGCGGAGACCGCGCGGAAGCTATCGGGTTGGCATTGAGCCTGGCAGGGCCTACCGACTGGGTGGCAGTGCTGGGTAAGGGCCATGAGACCGGACAGCAACTAGCTGAGCGCACGGTGCCATTTGATGATGTGACGGTCTTGGCTCAGCAGTGGGCCAAGCTCAAGGGAGCGTAATGAGAGAGATAACCGCAGCCGACCTTGCCGCTCTTGTGGGAGCTCGGCTGGTTGGAGATCCCAACGCGGTGATCGGGCCTGAGGTCGTAATCGACTCCCGCCAAGTCAGCCCTGGATGCCTATTTGTGGCATTGCCGGGCGAGCGGGTGGACGGTCATGACTACGTGGCCGCGGCCGCGGAAGCGGGTGCGGGTGGCGTCCTCGTCAGTAGGGAATTGGCGACCGGCTTGCCGCAGCTTGTGGTGGCCGATACTGCCGCAGGTCTGGCTCAATTGGCGACTGCGGTCGTTTCGCGGCGGGTCGCTGACGGCATGATTTCAGTGGGCGTGACCGGATCATCGGGCAAGACCAGTACCAAAGACTTGATCGCCCAAGTGCTGGCTCAGACCGGTCCGACAGTGGCCCCGGTGGGATCGGCGAATAACGAAATCGGAGCTCCGCTGACCGCCTTGCGGGTTGATGCTGACACGCGATTTTTGGTGAGTGAGCTTGGCTCTCGAGGCAAGGGCCACGTGCACTGGCTGTGCGAAATCGTCCAACCTGCCCTGGGTGTGGTGCTCAACATTGGGCATGCTCACCTCGGTGAGTTCGGCTCGGTGGCTGCGATTGCAGTCGCAAAAGGGGAGTTGGTTGAGGCTCTGCCCCCAGATGGCTGGGCGGTGCTCAATGCGGACGATCAACTAGTGGCTGCGATGGCTTCGCGCACTGCGGCCAGGTTGGCCGCCTTCTCAGTGGCGGGGGAGCCGAGGTTCGGGCAGCTCCGAGTTTGGGCGGATCAAATCGCCACCGACAACCTGCAGCAGGCGTCCTTTAGGCTCAATGTTGCTGGCGAAACCAGCGGCGAAGCGGCGGTGCAACTCAAGCTGAGTGGCGTCCACCAGGTTTCTAATGCGCTGGCGGCGGCGGCGGTGGCTCTCAGCCAAGGGATCAATCTGGGTCAAGTTGCGGTCAGCCTCAGCCGGGCTGAAGCGAAATCTCGTTGGCGGATGGAGTTGGCCGAGACCGCTTCGGGAACCCTAGTGGTCAATGATGCTTACAACGCCAACCCAGATTCGATGGCGGCAGCGCTGCATGCGGTGGCTGGAATGCGTCGAGCCGGTGGCCGCTTGGTGGCGGTCTTGGGTGACATGCTCGAACTCGGCGATGGCGCGGCAGCGGCTCATCGGGAGGTCGGTCAGCTGGCTGGCGAACTGGGTTTCGACGAGATCTTTACCATCGGCGAGTTCGCTGCTGAGTTGGCTGATGGTGCCCGCGATGGCGGTGTCGTGAGGGTAAGTACCGGGGATGCGGTGCAGGCCGTGGCAGCATTAACTGACAGCATTGGTGGCCTGGACGTGGTGCTGGTGAAGGCATCTCGGGGGCTAGCGTTAGAGGCTGTGGCCGAGCAGCTCCTCAGCTACCCAGTCACGGAGAGTGAGCGATGAGAAGCATCCTTTTGGCTGGTGCGCTCAGCATGATGGGCACTTTGTTGGGCACCCGTTACGCGATCCGGTTCTTGGTTAGACGTGGCTACGGTCAGTTCATCCGGGACGACGGACCGACCAGCCACCACACCAA